>CAYVFW010000022.1:0-28580 GCA_964450325.1 uncultured Phycisphaeraceae bacterium
CCGCCGCGGTAGTTGGATTTGATGGCGACGACCCGCACAGGGCGCGGCGGGCGACAGACATCTTAACAGCACGAACCGATTGGACGGCGGCGGCTCTTCACCGGGTAGCCCTGGACACGCGGGTTGAGCGGTTTGAACCGGCGCGAAATATAATATTAGCATTGGAGGGAGAGAGCGCGGGGTTGGTGAAGGCGCGGGCGCTGGCGAAGGCTTGGAACGGCACCGCCGACGCGGATCAGGTGGGGTATCGGCTGGTGCGGCGGTTTGCGCAGCGTCTGCGCGCGGGGGTGACGGAGGCGCTGCTCGGGCCCGCGATAGCGGCGGCGGCCACGGCGAATATTAACTTTGAGTTTGGCCTGCGCGATGAGCCGCTGATTCGTGTGCTTGAGGAGCGGCCTGCACACCTGGTGCCCGGTGGACTGCCGACGTGGGCGGCGTTCTTTGAGCGCGAGTTGCTGGCAACACTTGAAGACCTACAAAAATCAAAGGCCGGGTCGGACGCGGCGTGGGGCATCGTCAACACGTCGGCGATCAATCATCCGCTCGCTCAGGGGTTGCCCGGCCCGTTGGCCCGGGCGTTCAATATGCAGGCACTGCCGCAGTCGGGCGATGGTGGCGCACTGCGGGTAGCAACCGCCACCTTCGGTGCCTCGATGCGAATGGTAATTTCACCGGGAAACGAGCAGGGAAGTCTCCTGCACATGCCCACCGGCCAATCGGGCAACCCGGCCAGCCCCCACTACCGCGACATGCAAGCGGCGTGGGCGGCGGGGACGGCGACGCCGCTGGCCGCGGGGGCCACGGCTCATACAATTACGTTAAGCCCGGGCCATTGAGGCACTGGGCGGGTACGTTGCGGGGCCGGATGGCGACTGCGCTAAAGCCCCGCGCGCTGTCGGAGTCATGGCGCGGGTTCTGACAACTGCGGCGGCGAAGCGAACGATAGTTTTGTTATACCGCAGATCGCCTTCAGCGGGCTTAGCAGATTCCCGCGCTCCAGCGTTCGAAGAAGAGTTGCACATCGCTCCCATCAACGCCGCCATCGAGGTTAATATCACCAATACCAGCCGTCCAAGCGGCGAGGTATTGATCGACATCGGAG
The DNA here is from genome assembly GCA_964450325.1 of uncultured Phycisphaeraceae bacterium. Lineage (GTDB taxonomy): Bacteria > Planctomycetota > Phycisphaerae > Phycisphaerales > UBA1924 > UBA2402. The sequence continues at coordinate 1,103 of CAYVFW010000022.1, forward strand.
CCGTCGATGCCGCCGTCGCCATTCCAGTCGCTGGCGCAAAGAGTTATGAGCGAAGCGATAAAGCCTTCGACGCGCCGCCCGCCGCCGGGCAGCGTGATTTCACCCGTACCCGAGAATGTAAGCCCGCCGCGACCGATGGCGCTCGCGCTGGTTATGTTCCAGACAGATACGTCCGCACCCTGTTGCGAGAGTCTTTCATCCAGGGCGATCAGCCCCGAGTCGGCCGTCCAAACCCAGACCCTGCGTCGGGTCGCGTCAGCACTCTCGCCAATAATAACATCACCATCGGGCGATACCGCCACGCAGCGGGCGGTTGTGTCGGTGGGTGCTAGCCGCTTCAGGATTGTGAAGGTTGACCCACGCCAGATAATGGCGGACTCCGATGTACCGGCCCCCACCACTCCAACGATTACACTACCGTCCGCGTTAACTGCGGTTGCCGCGCTGAAGAGCTGGCCGGGCGGGAGAGGGAGCAGCCCGGTTCCTCCGGTCTTGGTCCAGCGCATACCCAAGCGGCTGCCCGCCACGTCCGCGGCTCCGACAATTACGACACCGTCCCCGCTTATCGCAGCGACCTCGGTCTTTGTTCCGTTGGCGAGCGGGGGCACGATTGTAAAGTTACCCCCAGCGAGCGACCATCCGATCGGTCCGCCAGCCGAGAGTGTCCCGCTGCCAGCGACCACCGCCGCGTTAGCACTTATCCCTACCGCCGACGCGGCGATCATACCGGGGTAGGCGGGCCTGCCGAGATCAGTTAGGAGTCCAAGTTGCCATCGAAAAGCTCGGGTGACGGTGCCACCGATGCAGCGTCCGACGACGACCCCCCCGCTCTGATCACACGCGGTGGCGATGGAATCCTGCGACCCAGCGAGAACACCAAGATCAAAGATTGAGTTATTATTAGCCTTCCGGGCTGCGCGAGAGCGCCCCATTCCGCCCGACGGCACCCGTGCGCTCGTACCGACCCAAACTTGGCCATCGGTACTTAACCCGGAAGGACCCGCTGAAAAGCTTAAGGTGTCGCCGCTGAGCAAGCCCACACCCTTAATTGATGCGGACTGAGCCAGCAGCGGTGCGGAAAGCGCCGCTACAAACAGGCTGGCTAAAGCAACGGACAACGGTTGGCCTAGGCCCACATCACGGAAAACAAGCTGCATTCTTCTCTCTCCAATTATGATACAAGACCAAAAATAATTTGCCTTTATTATAAACCTAGTGTCAGTCAAACACTGGCGGTGAACAGAATATTAATAAAACAGCGAATATAAACTCCCTGCCGCCCTGCGGTAAGCCATGGACCGATAAAAGAGCCACGGTGGGAGTACTCACGCGGCGACTTGGAGGCTAGAACCGGGAAAGGTCGGGCTGCGAGCGAGCTAGAGCCGCTCGCGGTGCTTGTCCGGTGCCTTTTTTTGGGGGGTGGGGGCCGCCAGTCACTTTCATCGGCGGTCGCGAGTTATGCCTCGGGAGCGCCATCGGCCTTGCGGAGCTTGGCGATGGTCTCTTTGAGTTGGCGCTGTACCAGACTGGACTGCAAGAGGATGCGAACCTTGGTGACCAGTTCCAACCGGTTGACGGGCTTGGTAAGGAAATCATCCGCGCCGCACTCAGCGGCGCGTTCAACGTCGGAGACTTCTGTCAACGCCGTGATCATTACGATTGGGATCTCTCTGGTTGCCGGGTCGGCCTTCAGCTTGGCGCAGGCCTGAAACCCGCTCATGCGTGGCATCATGACGTCGAGTAAAATGATGTCGGGGTGACGGCGATTGACTTCTTCGAGGGCGCCCAGGCCGTCGCTGGCCTGGCGCAACTCGCACCCCAAGTCCTCGAGGTAGGCGAGCAGCAACTCAAGGTTCTGCGGGTTGTCGTCGACGAGCAGCACGTTGCAGTGCGAGACATCCATGGGGTTTTCGTGAGCCGACATCGTTTTCTACTTACGTAAAAGCGACCAACAATCAAGCTGATGATTCTAAGGTGAGCCGTGCCCTGCCAGACCCCGCTGCACTAGAGAAGATCCCGAGTTACATTATTGCGCTGGCGAGCACAAGTTATAACACTGACCGGGGGCGTCCCGTGTCGCCTCGGACGGGAGGGGCTTCTCCGCGTTTACCTCGCCTGCTGGGCGGGGCTATCACCGGCGATTGAGCCACGCATCGCGGTGTCTGCCTGGACATTCTTCATGCGATAGTAATCCATGATGCCCATGTTTCCGTTGCGGAAAGCCTCGGCCATGGCACGGGGCACTTCGGCTTCCGCCAGAACCACCAGCGCACGGTTCTTTTGTTCCTGAGCCTTGAACTCCTGCTCTTCTGCAACTGCAAGGGCGCGGCGTTTTTCAGCTTCGGCCTGGGCCATCTGCTTGTTTGATTGCGCCTGGTCAGCCTGCAGCTTCGCACCAACGTTTTCGCCGACGTCGATGTCGGCGATATCGATCGAAAGAATTTCGTAAGCGGTGCCCGCGTCCAAGCCCGAACGCATGACCGTTCGGCTGATCTCTTCGGGATTACTCAGCACGTGCTTATGATCTTCCGCGCTACCGATTGTTGAAACAATCCCTTGGCCGACGCGGGCGATGATTGTTTCTTCGGTGGCACCACCCACCAGGCGGGCGATGTTGGTCCGAACCGTCACCCTCGCCTTGGCCTTAAGCTGAATACCGTTTTTCGCGACGGCATCGATCGTGGAGCGTGCGCTGCCGGGGGCGGGGCAATCAATTACTTTAGGATTGACGCTGGTGAGCACGGCCTCCAGGATATCGCGGCCCGCCAGATCGATGGCGGTCGCGGTGTTCCAGGGAAGATCGATGCGGGCGCCCCTCGCGGCGATCATGGCGGAAACGACGTTGCTCACCCTGCCACCAGCGAGATAATGCGTTTCGAGCTGATTGGTTGAGATATCAATCCCGGATTTAACCGCTCGGATTTGATTAATTACAACGTTACGGATATCTACTTTGCGCAGTTTCATTCCCACCATGTCGAGCAGCCCCACGCTTGCATTACTGGTGAGCGCCTGAACATACAGGCTTAGAAACTGGAGAAGAAAAATAATGAGAAAGAAGGCCACGAGGGTGACGATACCGATGATCACCCAGAGCATGGTTCCCAGACCGCCGGGGGCGGGGGTGTTCTGCGCGAGAGTGAACGTTAATGAAATTGTGCTATCTACCATATCTGCTTTCTTCAATGTAAGTCCAAAGCTCCCTTGGAGCTGCCCCGCTTCGCCGGGAGTAGTGAGGCCCACCCATTGTTGGACGCCCGGGTCCGCCCCCGGAGCCTAGGGTCGACGCCCGCGAGGGGAAAAACCCCTTGCGGGTAAAAAACGCGGTCCGTCGCTTTGAGCTGGAAAGGTGGCCGCTACGGCGAAGAGTGTAGATCCGCCCACCCACGCGCGTTTAAAAACTCCGCCCAACAGGCCACATCTTATCACGCCATACGCGGACTTCGCCCCTCTTATCATCTTGGCCCCGTTTTCATGAAAGTTCCGTACGACCCTTATCCCCATCGACGCGGCGAGCCCCGCCAGTTTGTCATCTGGTGGACTGCCTACGTGTTATGTTCGAGCATTTTCGCCTTTGCGAGCGCGAGCAGTTCGGTCGGGTATGTCAGCTATGAAGTGACCCGTCCCGCAGCGTCGATTCTGCTCGCGATGCTGGGGCTGGGGATCGGGGTGCTCTGGCCGATGGTGCGGCTGAGTCAGCAAGTTCCGCCCGGGGGGCCTGCTGAGCTAGGGGGGGCGTTTGCCTTGGACGGCTTGGTGATGCTTGTTCCCGCTGTGGTCGTGGCTGTGGCCCAGTGCATGCCGTGGATGAGCGCGTGGCCCGCGAGCGTGGCGACGGCGCTCCTGATTTCTTACGCTTCCTGGGCTTTTCTGGGTGCGGCGTTACTCCGAAGGACGCATTTGCGAGCGCGCAATGGCCGGGGAATACCCCGATGGAGAGCGATGCTGCTGCAGATTTTTCTATGCGCTGTTGGCCCCTTGGCGGCACTTGGCGCAAGCTCGCTCAGCTGGGCACCGCAACCGCTCATTGAGGCGCTGCTGACCACTTCACCCATTACCGCCCCGCTGGAAATTACCGCAGACCGGGCGTGGTCTGGGCAAGCCGCGGCGGTCTCGTGGTGGCATTTGGTTGGGGCTGCGGTTCCGGGCGTTGCTGGCCTGTGCTTCTGGCTCGGTTGGCCGAGAGATCGTGGTTTGTTAGTGTAGGTTGTGGGCCGCGCGGAAGATCGCTGTAGAAACGGCACGAGTTTGGAGCGGAAGCTCTACTTCTCTCGCCACGGCTTTGGACGAAAGGGCCAGAGCAGACCGCCGCGTCGCGCCACTTCGCGTTCGCGGGTGCAGGTTCAGGCAGCGGCTGAAGTAGATTTGATAATGGGCAGCGGTGCTGATTCGTGCAAGTTTGCTGAAAGCAGCGATTGTTAGCGGTGTTCTAAGGTGGCGGGTGTGGGGTGGTGGATGTTATACTAAGCAAGGTCGTTGATGCCCGGCCTTCGCAGCTGGTCCGCCCTTAAATAGGGCGGTTCCAGCGTTCGCGGCGAGTTCCCATTTCATCGGCCTAACGAAAGTTATTTGTGTCAACTACAACCGAGCATAGTTTTCATCATTCCACCATCGACCCCGAGACGATGAAGGAACTTCTGGAGGATGCGAATACTCCCGGTGGCAACGGGAGCAGTAAGCTTTTGGTTGCGGTTTACGATCAGTTGCGGGTGATGGCCGAAAGCCAGATGCGCAGGGAGCGCGGCGACCACACGCTTCAGGCGACGGCGCTAGTTAATGAGGCCTATTTCCGGCTGATGCAAGCGCGAAAGAATAACTTTCAATCCCCAGCGCACTTCTTTGGTGCTGCGGCTGAAGTGATGCGCCGAGTGCTGGTTGAGCACGCTCGCGCCAAGAACGCCGCCAAACGCGGCGGGGGACAGCGCTCGGTTCAACTGGATAGCGTGGATGAAGCGCAAGCAACCAGCCCGCGACATGTGCTGCGGCTGGACGCAGCGATCACCGCGCTAGAGGCGGAGAATTATGAAGCGGCTCAAGTGGCGAAGCTCAAATACTTCACCGCCATGACGATTCAGCAGATCTGCCTGGCCATGGATCTTACCAAAAAACAGGTTGAAACACGTAAGCTCGCGGCGGAGAAGTTTATTAGAGAGTTTTTAGTTCGTCGCGGCGATGCCGAGGGTGAACTGGACTGAGATTCCCAAGGGGCAGTCGATACCTCTCAAGGGTAATTATTGCACACCTCATTTCTAACTTATACTCAGGATACTGTTATGACGACGCCCAACCCCAATGCTCCTGAGAACACCGGTGCTGGCGACGAGCCCAAGGAGCCATTACACCCCCGTACGCCCGACGACGACCAGGTGACGAAGCACCCGCTCAGTGATAGCGAGATCTTGAGTGAGGCTCAGAACCTTCCTGAGTCGCTACGGGCCGAGTACATCAGAAGTCAGTGTAGTGGCGATGCGCTGCGCACGGCGGTACTGATCAACCAGCTCAACGAGCTCGAGCGATCATCGGGCGCCGACAAATCTATGTTTGGACCTCTGGTTGCACCCCCTAAATCTGGGGCTCAGCTCAGCTCAAACACTCCGCCTCCGTCGCGGCGAGTGGGTAACTTTGTGCTTGGCGAGTTCTTGGGCAAGGGCGGATTTGGAAGAGTGTTTAAGGCCCATCACGCTGAAGTTCCCGAGCAGTACGCGGCGGTAAAAATAATGCAGGAGAGCAGATCGCCCCACGATAACCAGCGATTTGAGCGGGAATGCAGCATCCTGGCCACTTGCACACACCCCAATATCGCACGGTTCATGGACCGGGGCATTACGGAGAAGGGAGAACGTTACATTGTTCAAGAGTACGCCGATAGCGGCACAATCACAGACTATGCTACCAAGAATAAACTTACAATCAACGATCGCTTGCGACTGTTTATTGGGGTCTGCGAGGCGCTTGAGTACGCGCACACGCCGAAAATTAATATTATTCACTGTGACCTTAATCCTCGCAATATTCTGGTCACAAGAAGCAGTGATACACCTACGGCCAAAGTAATTGACTTTGGGATCGCCAGACTTAGTAAGGGCGGCCAGCTTTCAATTGCGTCGCAGGAGCGTTCGGGTCAGTTCGCGGGCACTTTGGATTACATGGCACCCGAGCAGATGAACCCCAACAATACACCCGATGCAAGAATGGATATCTACGCGCTGGGTCTCGTGCTGTTTGAGTTAATTGCTGGCGTCTATCCCTTTGACCGCACGGCGATTAACTCATGCAAGCCGGACGACCTTGCCGATTTCATTCGGACGCAGCCGCCGCCCCGGGCGAGCGAGCGGGTTCGGCAGTTGATGCCGGGGAGTGCGGTGTCGCACTCGCCCCCGGCACAACAAAGTGGCCAGCGGCAGCAGCAGAGCGAACTCGCTTCGCTGGGCGATTTGGCGAATGAACGCGGCATCAGCGAAGCAGAGTTTGTCCGCGTGCTACGCGATGACCTGGATTATCTTTTACTCCGCGCCATCGACCCCGACAGACGAAACCGGTTTGCGACTGTTACTGAGCTCAAGCACGACATCGAGCGGTTTCTGCGGTTCGAGCCGATGCGCTGCCGCCCGCGCACGTTTTCTTACGTGTTCAGGAAGTTTTGCAAGCGGCAACCGGGCTTAACAGTTACGATCGCGGCTGCGGCTAGCGTTGCCGTCGGAATCGGGTTGGTCGCGTGGCAACAGAGCCAGGCGAGCAACCGGCGGTACCTGCAGCAAGAGCAAATCATCCAAGTGCTCCGGCCAATGATTGATCGGCTCACCGATCCGGAAGCTCCGGAAAAAGTAGACTCTAAGGAAATGATCCTTTTTGTAGAGAAACTGGGCGAGCTTCAACTTGATCTCCCCATCGCTCCGTTGCTCACGGTGCTGCCAGCACGCGGCCTGATGGCCCAAGGCGAGTACGCCCGCGCCCGGGAGACCATCGATAGATTGCTTAAGCAGCCGGATCTCAGTTCCGAAGTTCGAATCGAAGCCTTCGTCACCGCTGCGCGATGTGCGGCATCGCAAGTTGACCGAGATGGAGCGATCAAGTACGCCGAAGATGCCGAAGCCGAGTTAGAGTCGCTTCAAGGGCCCGAGCACGACGAGTTGGCAGCGCGAGCAGCCATCGCAAAGATGGAAGCACTTTTGGTTGAAGACCCAAATGTTGCGGACCAAGCCGCGTCGGAGGGGGACGCAACACGCACCGGCCTCGCAGCGATCGAACGGCTGAAGCGACCCAACCCTGACGAGCGATTGATTTGTATTCTGGAAGCTCGTCTCGCTGCGGTGGCGATTTACAGCGATCCGCAAAAGGTTGCCGATGAGTTGACAAAGTTAATTCCTGACATGCCCAGGGCACTTGGCGATCTAACACCCGCGGCGGCGGCGAGAAACCGTAATATTATCCGGGCCAAAAGCAGCCTCGCTGCGGCGCAATTGAAGCTTGGAGATTACCTGGCAGTGGTGAAAGGCGTCGAAAAGTTCCACGCCGAAGCCGCGGCAGCGTACGGCAAATCGCATCAGTTCACGTTACTGCCGCTTCTTTACAGCGCGATGGCTCAACTTGCTCTCGCCGAAGGGACGGCCGCGGATCGGGATTGGGCGGAGTCTTTCCTGCCGTCACTGGCGGCGGCGAAGGCTGCGGACAACTCCGAACAGTCCGACGGGCCCACTATGAACTTCTACAACTTCGTGGATTCGAACTGGCCAAGCTTTGACGCGAGCAAAGATATTCTGCCAGAGCTTAAGTGGACGTTCGGAAAAATCCGCGCAGATTCCTTTGTGATGCGAAACCAGAAGAAAGCCGCAGAACTGTTGCTCGACCAGGGAATCAAAGAGTTGCAGGCCGCCAAGCGACCGCGACTGGATGTCCTAAGCGAGTTGATCGTCCGCCGCGCCGCAGTTGAGGAGACTTGCTTTCAGGCGCAGAAGATGTTTAACAGTTTTGATGTTGGTGCGTTGCCCCTGCGTGCTAAAGTGATGTATTATTACTTCGGTGCCAAGTTGATAACCTGTGATGAAGCTCAGGGACGCCGGCAAGAGCGCTTCAAGATGGCAGAGTCGCTCGCCAAAGGTTTGGGAGAGACTGACCCCCTTCGCGCCGCCCTCGATGAGCTGCACACCCAGTTCCTTCTCCGTGCTCCGAAGCAACTCTCTGAAACGCCTCCCGCCTCCGAACGCTCCAGTCTGTCAGATCGCCCTAATCGGACGAATCGGGTCGACTAAGTGCGATACCTGCGAAGCGCAATACTGGGCCACCCAAACCTTGTCGTGGTGCGCTGAATCTGAAATGTTCAGTTTCGTTGCCCTTTTGGGGAACCCGGTTGTAACGCTGCGCATCTGAACACTGGCGAGGCGCGGGACGACGGGTGTAGCCTCCCGCCCCACAGCCTCGGTGTTTCGCTTACACACTGGAGGGGACTTACCCGACCGATTGACGTACCAGCGATTGACATAGACATGCTCGGTTGGGCGCGGCCGTCGTGAGATCTCCGGTCGCGGTTAAAGGTAGAAGCAGGCATCCTCTAACCTGACCGCTTTGATGAGCGTCCGAGAGGGCGGATGGTTGTTCCTCGCCATCTCGAAGGAAAATCGATTATTCTCGTATCAAGGACAGCACTTTTATCGCCATACTAGTGTGAAGAGCCAGTTAACGCGGTGACTTAACAAGAGCCAAATAGTGTGCGCATCGTTTGAGCAATCTAGGACGTTAGAGACATCGGGACTGCAAAAGCGAAACCGCAGGAGCCGACCCGCGAGGACGAAGCCCGCGAATGTATTTGTTGGTATGGCAATCTTGCCGACTGCCGCGTTGGGCGACGGACAGAGTGAGTGCCTGTGGCCCAACCGTAAGGCGGTAACTCCCATTCGGGGCGGTTCGCAACACAACTTCATGGGCCTGAGGACGTCCGCCCGGCCGGTTGGCTTTCAGTCTCCAGTTGGGCAATCGCGTTGCCAACTCGTCGCTGAGACGGAAGTTGACGACACTGAAGTGGACCGCACGCTGCGAGAGGGGGAGGTGGTGGACAGCTCGCCTGTGACGGACGAGTTGGCTGGCCCGACGCTCGAAAGTAATCCGCTGGGTGCGGGTGTGCGGATCGATCTTTACACCAACGCGAACCGTCAGCCACGCTACTACGGATCAGAGACGACAGACCGCGATGGGAGTGTTGATTTTCGTAATTTGTTCGTATACTCGACCAATGTGTGGTATCGCTGCGAGCTGCGGACCCACCAAGGCAGCTGCGAGGCGTATCAGTACAGCGTCCGTCGCCGCGGCGTTGGGCACTATGAGATAGTCAACGGATTTCGGTAATTTACTTCATCGCGACACCGAACCGGCGAGACACCTTCGGTTCGGTTTTGATGAGATTGCCGGCGGTGACTGGGTGGCGTTGCAGCAAGTTTACGTCTAGGCTTCCGGGCGTCAACTTCGCTTTTAGCTGATAGCGAGTGCCTAGGTTTGGATGTGATCAAGCCGCAGCCTTCCCGCTCTTGCCTGTCTCGCGCGGGGAACCGAACTGCGAGAATATGCGAAGTGGCGATGTAACGGGTCCAGAGCGGCCCCCATAGAAGGAACTGGCAGGGGCAGAGTTTCAGACCAGCTCAAAGCTGGAAGGCCTGATGTCTGGTTTTTTTGCCGGTATAGTAAATGGCGTGATGGGTTAGGGGCGGTTTGCTCGTACTAGATAGTGGGTCCAAGAAGACTACCGGCGCAAGCATCGGCAAGTGAGTGGAAGTAAGGAAGACGAGCAAGACGCGCGGAGCGGTGGGCACTGCATCATGCACAGGTAGGTTTCTAGGTCTCAGGAAAGGAAAATTAGTTTGCTAAGTCGAGAAGCGTTACAGCGTTTGGCGGGGCTGGTGCTGCGTTTAAGTTGCGCATGCGTTTGCTTACAATTTGTCCAAGGTTGCAGCTCGGACGCAAGTCGGACGAGAGCGCAGGGGGTGCGGATCGGAGCGTTAGGAGGAGCTGCAGTGGGGACCGGTACCGGTGCTATTGCGGGTGGTGGCGAGGGTGCGGGAATCGGTGCTATTGCTGGCGGAGTGATCGGTGGGATCGGCGGCCTTATCTATGGTGACCAGACCGCGAAGGCAAAGGCGGAGGCGAAGAAAGTTGAGGCAGATTCGCTGTCTCTTGACGCGGCAGTGAAAACGGCTGATACATCGCCCAACAAAGCGCAAGGTTCACCGCATTCTACAGCTAAGAACGACCCAGCTTCGGGTTTGCTTGTCTCGCCGCTTGCCATGATTTATCGTCCTCGGCTGACTCCGCGGGGCGTCCTGCATAACGCGCCGCTGTCACGACTTACCGGTGGCCCCCCGGACCCGAGACCGAATCAAAAGTTCCGAGTGCGAGTGTATGACCCGGCGGGTCGCATCGTGGCAGAGGACGTCCGTCCCCTGGTCAACAACGCCGTGGAGTTCGCGCACACCTTTGAGTACGCTCATGGTGGTTGGTATCGCTTTGAGCTGGAAATGGCGGAAGATGCCAAGATAAAGCGAAGCTGGGAGTTTGCGGTTGATCACAAGTCGGAATCTATAAAAGTTCGCTAGATCGTGGCGCAACTTTGAGCGGTCGCGCAGACCGGCTCATGGACGAGTTCTTTTCATTACCTAAGCGAATAAAGATATAAGCCGCTGCAGGGTGGGGCAAGAAGGTATCCTATATGAAGCATAAAACACGACCGCTGCTTTCCTGCGTCTATCGGCCCAAACGCCGCGGGCTGGGCCTATTGCACTCATACTCGGGGATTACCCAAAGTTCGTTCGCCCCCGAGGCGGTCGCGCCGTACACGGTTCTTATCTATGACGAATGCGGGATGCTGAAATCCACCACCAACTGCTACTTCAAGGATGGGCAGCTCTTCGCCGAGGATTCGTACTATTACATCCCCGGACGGTGGTACATGGTGGTGCTTCAAGAGTCGGGCGGGCTTCGCCGACAAGATGTTTCCCGCGTGATGATCGACCCGGAAAAGGGCGGCGTCAAGTACGAAAAACAGTAGATATGCCGGTAACGTAAGTTTATGAAGCCGCATGAAAGGGATGCGTGTACTTAGCGCCGCTCACTCGCGTGAGAGGCGAGATGACCTTGGCGTCAGATAAACTCGATTTCGTCCTGGATGCAACTTGTGACCACGGGGCCCTTGGCAGGATCCATGTATACGTCGATCTCAAGGCGGATGCCCAGATCGTGAAAGTAAGCACCGGGCTCGATCGTGAAGCCGATGCCCGGTAGCAGTTCGCGGGTATCGTGGGTTTCAAGATTATCGATGTTGACACCAACCCCGTGTACCTTCGGCCCCGCGCTTAGGCTATGGCCCGTGCGATGCTTAACTCCGCTGCCAAACCCGGCGGCTTGAATCTCGGCCCGTGCGGCGTCGTCTACTTGCCACCCTTGGGTTACTTCGCCACGAGACCATCGCTGCTGGGCGAAGGTCAACGCGGCGTCGCGTCCGGCCTTGACCGCCTCAAAGACGGCGCGGTGCCGCGCGGGCAACTGGTCCGCCCGACCGGCATAGCCCACCCATGTTATGTCTGAGAAGATGTGCTGTGTGCCCGGCTCTCTCGCCCATAAATCAATTAAGACCCAGTCGCCCCGCACGATGCGGGAAGGGGCTGTTGCCGAGACTTCAAAGTGGGGGTCGCCGGCGTGGTCGTTCACCGCGACGATGGGCGCATCGGCGGTTTCCAGCTGGGCCGCGGCGAACTCGCCCTGGATCCACCGCTGCACATCGTGTTCAGTTACATCCGCGCCCCGCGCGTGGTGGGTGCGAATGTAATCAAAAGCCCCTTTCATAATTCGGGCGCAGTGCTCGCTGGCCCTGGCGTGGCCCGCGATGGCCGAGGGCGACCAGACCGCGACGCTCGCCTGCACCAGGTTTGCACTACTCACAACGTCCGCCCCGCACGATCGCACAAGTTCCACGGTGCCCGCATCGACGATGCCCATCGCGGGCAGGTGCCCGCCGGGGCTGTACTCCATCGCCACCCGCCCGGCGGCGTACTGCGCCACCCACGCCCGCAAATCCTGCCAAGTTAAATAATTATCCAGGGGATAGCCCGGGGATTGAAACTGGCCGTGATCAATGTGATGCACCAGCAGTCGCGGCTGCCCCTTCGCCGGAATAAAAAAGAGCACGCGCCGGGTTGTCCATCGCTTGCCCGGCAGCAACTGCGTGAGAATAGGGTTGCTGCCGCGAAAGTCGTAAAGCAACCAGCCATCGATCGACTGTGACTGCATATAAGTTTGGATCAGCGTGAGATTCATAGCGGGCTTCATCGTATCGACTCGACTGCTGGCCGAGTGGCCCATTTTCCAGCGTCGGGCAGGGCACCGTGGCGGGCGACCCGCGCGTACCGTCTGGGGCTATGCCCAAAGCCCACTTCAACCAGTTACGGATCGGTTCACGAATGGGCAGCCGCCGACAGCCTCGCACTGCCAGCGAACAGCGCGGACCGGCCCGAACAGGCACTTGCAGTTGGATCGGCATCGCCTTGGTGTGCGTCGGCTTGATCGCCGGTTTCGCCCGCCCGCCGCACGCTGCGGCTCAGGCCACGGTCGTCTCGCAATCGCAGAAACAGGCTGGCCAGCAACGCCCGACGGAGATTGTCACAGTGGGTGCTTCAGATGCCTCCAGTTCCGCTACTCCCATGAATGTTTCACGCGATATTTTCTACCACATCATGCCGATCGCATGGCGGCACGCGCCCGCGGCGGGCACCGCTGCAGATTCTGTCCAGAACAAGTATCGGTTTGGGACATTCAAGGGGATCGGCGACAGCATTCCGTATCTTAAGTCATTGGGTGTCACTGCCATATGGCTGAACCCGATCTTTCCCAGCCCCGCCTATCACGGCTACCAGCACGACGCCGCAGATCGACTGAACCCTTGGTTTGGAAACGAAGCGGAGTTTGTTGCGATGGTGAAGGCGTGCCACGCTGCGGGCATCAAAGTGTTTCTCGATCTGGTGGTATACGGAATTAATAAGCAAAGCATTTACTACAAAGGGGCAGTGAACAACCCGGCCAGCGGATACGCAACGCTGCTGGCCTTCACCGATGCGGGAAATACGAAGTCCATTGGTTATGATTTCAAGACCTGGAACGGCGATACGGTGGGGTTTGTTAACTGGGATCTGCGCCGGACCACCGCGAAACGACTTGTAATTGAATGGTCCAAGCGTTGGCTCATGGAAGAGCACGGCGGCATTGATGGCTATCGGCTCGACCACGTGTGGATGAAGTATGACAAGGGGGATGAAGGTCTAGGTTACCACATCGATACTTTCTGGCACGATTGGCGCGAGGAGCTTGAGACGATCAAGCCTAACGTATTTACATTCGCCGAGCAGCAGGACTGGACGAGCTTCGGCGCTGAACTACTCCGCACTTCCAAGGGTGAACGCACCCATGACGCGGCTTTCACCAAGCCCTTTGAGTTTGCCGCACGCGACGCGTTAAAAGAGGAGAAAGCGGATAAGCTCTATCTGAGCATGGCGGCGACGCTCACGGCCTGCCCGGATACATTTACGTCAATGGCCATTATCGGCGATCACGACGTTGATCGCGTTGCCAGTGCCATCGGCGGAGTGACTCACCCGGGTAGACTGCGGGCCGCGGCGGCCATACTTATGTTACAACCTTTTCCGCCCGTGCTTTACTATGGGGACGAGCTGGGGATGCTCGGCGTGGCGGGAAGTTTCGGCAGCGATGCCAACGACATTCCCCGGCGCGAGCCGATGAAGTGGGCGGCCATCGCCGCGGACTCGGCGGTGACTAGCAACTATTACGCTCTGCATGAGCGTGCGTTCAAGGCGCGCACTTCGCAAGATAACGATGGCACTAGTGTGCAAGAGCAGGATGCCCGGCCCGACTCGCTGCTCAACCTTTACCGCGAGCTCGCAGCGCTTCGCCACACAACCCCTGTGCTGGGCGACGGAGAATACGTAGCTATCAAGACCGATCAGCCCGCCGTCTGGTGCTTCGCGATGACGCGCAAAGGCTCGGCGGGTGTTACGGTGGCAATCAACTTAAGTTCAGCAGCGGTGATTGCCGCGACCCTTCCATCAGGGCCTATCCCCGGAATGCCCGACGTACCCGCCCGCATCTCTCTGACGCCGTATGGTTATGTTGTGCTCGACGCGGCCAGGAAGTAAGAAGCCATTGCCGATAAACCCGCTCGCGGCTAGTTGCCGCAAGTTCGCAATCGCGACCTTGCGATATTATGTTTTCGCGCGTTGACCCCGGGCCCCGTGGTGGTCAAGGTTCCGGTGGGGGTCAAGGTTCCGGTGGGGGTCTGACGCGCACGTTACGCCGTCCGTCCAGCGCGCCGTTGGGGGCGCGGGCAGAGGCGAACACCCGCGCTAATCGTAACGCAATAAGCCGGTAGACTAGCCAGAGCACAAAGAGCGCAACAAGCACCACCGCCACCGGCAATATAACAACTGCCGAGACAATCACGACTCCGATGAGCAGTAACAACGCCAGTAGTTTTACGAGCGGATTCACCCGCACCACTGAGCCGGATATCGTGGACGACCCGCCCGCACCGCCGGTGTCGTCGACGCCGCTAACCGGGGAGTTTGCGCTGTGCCCCGATGAACCGGCGTACGTGGTGATTGACGATGATGTACCTGCTTCTTCGGGCATCGATTGCAATCGTATTACGCTATCGTGGCGGGCGTTTGTTCGCGGGTTTGCACGCGGCCACCATCCGTAGCCGCGTCGGATGCGGGAAGAGCTTAGCCCGTGGCGATTTTAAGCGTTCCCACCGCGTGAAAGTTGGGGCTGCGGATCAAATCACCGGGAGTTACGAAGTCTGGAACCGGCGTGGTTCCTCTCCGCCGCGACGACTTAACCGCCGCCGCAGAGATTCCGGGGCGGCCGGTTTCTTTATTGAGTTGGCTGAGGAAAACGCGTGCGGACGCGGCGAGCTTGGGATCATCGCTGTACATGGCTGTTTGAGATCGAGGCGTGCGGGTGCGCGCGGCGACATTCACGCCGCGGATCGCAACCGGATAAGAGGGAGCAGCGTGAGCGAAGCAACGAAAAATAAGTTCAGAGCAGATCATCGGTTCGCGTCCCAGGGCGGAGAGGCGCGTCAGCAGCTCGGCGCCTTCATCAAGCACATCGCGGATCAAGCGGCGGGTGAACAAAGGGAGCCGCGCGGTTGCGGTGCGGGTCGCGGCGAGAACCGCAAGCAACAGTAACTGTTCATAAGCGTACCGATCGCCCCGCGTAACATATGTTTGGATATTGGCGAGGAGGGGCGCGACCGGCCAGGAGGGCGTCGCCAGGCCCACGCCCTTTGAGTCAATGAAACGATAGACATGAACATAAGCAGCACCCGCCACGCTCTTGGCAACTTCGCCAGCGACGATGCCGGGCGGGACGGCCTCGACAACCCGGGCACCATCGAAGATTGACACGTGGCTGTACTCTGAGCCATCAAACAGCCGGATCATCCGTGGAAAAATGCCGACGCCGTGATATAACAAAATATCACCGATGCGCAGCTTGCCGGGGGGAATGCTTGTGCGTGGAATAGCCATAAGTATTAGAGAAACAGAATAACGATGATTCGAAAACGTAACCGTTGGCCGCCGCTGAGGCTGGCCGTACTCACCGGCACGCTACATAATATTCGCCTTCCCCTCGCCTTCTCGCTGAAGAGTTTACACCATAACCCCACCTAAGGGCGCGATCTTCAGCCTACCAGGCGGGGCGGACGCTCTCGCCCCCCAGACCCGGCCCCTGGGGTAACGGGCTGGAACTTTGCTTACTCGCGGAGGTCGCACTAGGATCGGACGCGGGGGTTAAATCCGCTGGGATAAGCAAGCGAAAGTGCGCGCCCTGTCCCTCGCTTGATTCGAGCATCATCATTCCCCCGTGCTCTTCGGCCACGCGCTTGGCTACCGCCAGCCCCAGGCCGGTTCCCTTGGCGCCCTTGGTTGTGTTAAAAGGCTCGAAAATCCACGCCTGCTTGCTGGCGGGAATACCCGGCCCATTATCAATTACTCCGATCTCAATGATGGCCCTCGCGGCGAGCGAGCCGGTGTTCACGGGTCGCTTAGAAGCCTGCGCTGCGGTCACTTTTCTTAGCGTTGATGGGGCGGGATGGTAGATACACCGTAATGTAACCACGCCGCTCTCGGCGTGCACCGCCTCAATGGAGTTGGTGAGCAGGTTCATCACCGCTTGATGGATGAGCGATGGATCCGCCGCGATCGGGGGAACATCGGTATCGAAGTCGGTGATCAGCGCCACTTTCTTTGCGAGCGCCACCGGCTCGGCGAGTTGGGCACACTCAGAGAGCAGGGGCCCTAAGTAAGTTAGCTCCAGCTCGATCCTTCGTTGCCGCGAGAAGGCGAGCATGTTCATCGTAAGCCCGATGATTCGATCCAGGTTACGTTGGAGAATCCCCCATCCGCCTTTAGCCAGGCGAAGGTCGTCCTTTTTCAGGCCCATCTCCACCACGTCCGCCCCACCCCGCAGCCCCTGGAGAATATTCTTGATTGAGTGCGAGAGAGTGGCGACGGTCTCGCCGATCGCCGCCAAGCGCTGGGTCTGAAGCCGCTGCTGGTATAACTCCGCATTGTTGAGCGCCAGCCCGGCGTGCTGGCCGATGGCCGTCAACAACGCCAACTGTGCGGCGGTGAATGTATAGTTTACCATCGAACTATCGACATAAATAGCCCCGAATGTCCGTTCACGATACTTGATCGGGGCGCACAGCGCTGAGCGAATATTAAACTGTTGCACACTATCGCCCTTCGCAAACCGCGGGTCGGTCATGGCGTTGGTTGAAAGCACTCCCTCACTCTTGGTAACAACGTGCTGAAGAATCGTTCGGCTTACCAGTATTTTGGCCTCGTCGGCGTTTACCGGCGCCTGCCGATATTTCACCGCCGCGGCGGTCATTTGCCCATCAGGGGGCACCGGGGCGGAAGGGTCCGCGGCGGCCATCAACATAATACATCCGCGCTCGGGATGAAACTCCGCGAATACCAAGTCAAGCACGCCCTTGAGCAACTCAGAGCCGCTCATCACCCGGTTGGAGAGGAGCGTCGTAAGGCGATAGATGACACGGAGATGATCGGCGGCCTTGGGCTCAGGTTCCGATAAGATTGCCGAGTCGTCATTTCCTTGCTGGAGAAATAACGTGCCGCTGTGAATGGCCCGTTCTACCGACGCGTCTAATCGCTTGGGTCCAACGATCCGCACGGCGTCGGGGGCTGCGGTTTCGGTTGCCCCGAAGACAAACAGCGTCTGACCGGCACGCACCTGATCTCCGGGAATCAGTTGCGTCCGCTTCGCAATCTTGCTCCCGTTGACAAATGTGCCATTCTGGCTCTCAAGATCGCGGATATACCAGACGCCGTCATCCGGAGTTAACTCCGCGTGTCGGCGAGACATCGCGTTATCGTTGAGCGGCACCGCTTCGCTCGAGCGTCCGATCAACTGGGGCTCGTGGTCGGCAAGCTCAAACTGCCGTCCCTTGTCAGGGCCTTGAATCACATGAAGAATGGGCACGGTGAAAGCGTACCTCCACTCGCCGCGGCAGAGTGAGGATAACGCAGAAAAGTGCGCGTCTAAAGATCAAGGTTAAATTCTAACAATCTTGCCGCTGCCACGTGAGTACCTTTAGAGGGTCGTTATCTGCTTTTAGGCCAAATCTGCTTCGGGTACGAACGCGGATTGCTCGGCAGAGTGAATGAGGGGCGATTCTCGCACCTTAGCGCTCTGGTCCGTTTCTCTCCATACCTCCCTGTTGACCAATGAAGGATCATCCGACGCTTCCCCCACTGCCGATGCAACCCGCATCCGCTCGTTCGATTCCTGCTGTCAGTGCTCGGCCTCGCGATGCCGAGGCTGGTGTTTCCGACGCACCCTCGTTCAGGGGAAAGCCGTGCTACAACCTCTCCGGTTGGCAGATGGTCGCTGCGAATTTAGTTTTGTTGGGGTTACATTATTTTACTTCGCGCTGGAGCCTTTCGTTCGCGACCATAATCGATGCTTCCACGCTTATATGGATTCCGGCGGGGCTCTCGCTGGGTTGCGTGCTCCTTTTTGGCATACGTTTGCTTCCCGCAGTCGCGGCGGGTGCCTTCATCGCCAACGTTCTGCATCTGCCGGGGTTGCCTTGGTCGCACGCACTGTTGATGGCGACGGGTAACTCGCTTGAGTTAATCTTGGGTTGGTGGCTATTACGCCACGTGCTTGATTTTGACGCCCGCATGGGCCGACTGCACGACTGTGTTTCTCTTTTGTTCGTCGTCGCGCCGATTGCTCCCGTTGTCTCCTCGCTCCTAGGAGCTTTGGCGATATGCCTTGCAGGTCGTGAACCGTGGGCATTGTATTGGCACATCGCTTCCGTTTGGTATGTTGGTAACGCATTGGGGATACTCGTCATCACCCCCCTGATTGCGACCTGGGGCCACCCTCGCCGGCTGGCAGCCTGGCGGGCGGCCGAGGCGATTACCGTAACATTACTCGTTTGCGCTACAGTGGGGGTTGCGTTCAGCCAACGGTTCAATCAGCATGTGGGCGGCTACCCGCTCGCCTTCCTGCCGATGCCAGCAATCATTTGGGGCGCGATGCGGTTTGGGCCGCTTGGTGCATCGCTACTTACGTTCCTCTTCGCCAGCGTCGCAGTGCTCGCGACCATGAGCGGACGGGGCCCCTTTGATACCACCACATTCGCGGACGGCATCAAGCTCCTCGCCGCGTTTATCGCCGTCGTTGCAGCAACCGCGCTCTGCTTGGCGTGCTCGGCGTCTGAGAGCAGGCGTGCCCAATCAAGGTTGCACGAGAGTCGCGACCGATACCGCCTGCTTCTGGATAGCTCGAATGTCATCGCCTGGGACTTTGACCCCGTCCAGCGCAAGTTTCTGTATGTGAGCGCCCGAGCGGTTGACCTGCTCGGCTTTCCGCTTGATCGCTGGTACCAAACCGACTTTTGGATGAACGCTATTCACCCCGAAGACCGCGACGCTGTGGCGGAGCTCTGCTACAGAGAGATTGGGGCCGGGCGTGACCATACGCTCGAATACCGCATGGTTCACGCCGACGGGCGCACCGTCTGGTTTCACGATCTCGTGAGCGTCACGCCGATTCCGAACCGATCTCCGCAGGTTCGCGGCGTGCTCGTAGACATCACCGAACGCAAACAGTCACAGCAGCGGGTGTACGACGCGGAACGTAAGTTTCGGTCGCTCTTTGAGCAGTCTCCATACGGCGTTATGCTCGTGGACCCCGTGAGCCAGGTGCTGGCGGAAGCGAACCCGACGATGGGCGATCTGCTGGGCGGCTACCGGCCCGACGAAATGACAGGGATCGCTCTGAGTTACTTTGAAGTTCAGGAGGACGCGGCCGCTGCCCGTCGGCTGTTCAGCAGGGGCAGCGATGTTTACGAAACTCGTTTCCGAAGGCGCGACGGAGCAGTGATTGACGTTGTGGTTGGCGTGCGGATGAGCACCATCGGCCACCGGCCAATTCTGCACTGCATTGTCCGGGATGTAACGCGCCAGAAGCAGGACGCGCTCGCGCTCCGCGAGAGCGAGCAGCGCTTCCGCGATATGTTCGAGCGCCACAAATCAGTTATGCTTCTTGTGGCCGCGGACTCCGGCGATATCATCGATGCTAATCTCGCCGCAGCGGAGTTTTATGGTTACTCTCCCCAGGAGCTCCGGGAGGCAAAGATATCGCAACTTAACAAGGCCGAGTCAAACACCGTAACCGCGGCGATGAACCAGGCCGTAACCGGCGAACGAAACTACTTTGAGTTTGTTCACACGCGACGCGATGGAACCCAACGCACCGTTGAAGTGTATACGAGCCCCCTTGTCCGCTCGGGTCGCACCCTGCTCTTCTCGGTGATTCACGATATCACTGAACGTAAGCAAGCCGAGTACGAGCGCGACCGCCTGCAGGCGCAGTTAATTCATACTCATAAGCTCGAAAGCCTCGCCGTGATGGCGGGGGGAGTCGCCCACGATTTTAATAACTTGCTTACCAGCATCCTGGGCAACACATCGCTCGCTAAGCGCGCCGTGCCCGAGCTCTCTCCGCTGCGAAGCACGCTCACCACGATCGAACAGTCCGCGCTGCGCGCTGCCGATCTTACTCGCCAACTGCTCGCCTACTCGGGCAAGGGTAAGCTCGTCGCGGAGCAGCTCGATCTTTCGGCGATGATCGTCGAACTTGTGCAGATTCTACACGTCGCCCTGCCGCCCACGGCCGAAATTAAGATGGAGGTTGCCCAGAACCTCCCGCGGGTAGAGGTCGATGCCACCCAGGTGCGTCAGGTGGCGATGAACCTCCTGACAAACGCGGCCGATGCCCTCGAAGGAAATATCGGTACCATCCGCATCTCTACCGGCACCCTCGAAGCGACCGCCGATTTCCTGGCCAAGACTTACGTAACTACCGATGCGCCGCCGGGTACTTATGTTTACCTGCAAATCGCCGATACCGGCAAGGGCATGGATCGTGCCACACTTCAACGCATCTTTGACCCCTTCTTCACCACCAAATTCACCGGGCGGGGGCTGGGGCTCGCCGCAGCGTTGGGCATTCTGCGAGGCCACAAGGGAGCGATCAAAGTTGAGAGCACGCCCGATGTGGGCACCCGCTTCACCGTTCTTTTCCCACTCTCCGCGAGCAAAGCCTCGCGACAGCATCAAGTGAGCGATTCGCCAGCAATCGAGGCGCATTCCGCTTCGCGGACGCACGAGCGAGAGGGCTGCGACAACCTCGCGACTGCCCCGCTTGTATTAGTAGTTGACGACGAACGCCTTGTTCGCGAGTTCGCGGCTACCACTCTGAGTTTACACCACTGCCGTGTATTGCAAGCCAGCAGTGGCGTCGCCGCGATCGCGCATGTGCAAGAACATAACACTGATCTGGCCGCCATTCTGCTGGATGTTACCATGCCGGGAATGAGCGGACCTGAGCTGCTCTGGTCCCTGCGAGAAATGGGAATAAGCACCCCGGTGATTCTCACCAGCGGCTACGCCGATGACGATGCCTTGGCCAACGCACTCTCGCTTCCCAACGTCACCTTCATCGCCAAACCCTACAGCCCCGAATCGCTTTGTGCCGCACTCGATCGGGTCGTGAATAAGTATTTTGCGGAGGTCAAGCCAGCGCGGCTGGCTACTTCTAAAAAGGTCGCCGCCTCCGAGATGTACATGGGTGCCCCGACAGACACTCCGCGCCCGCCGACGCCGCGTTCCTAGCTGCTCACGCGTTGCTGGTAAAGCGTTTGATACCAATCGCCTTGGTAACTTTTCTTAAACACCAGTTAGATCGGGCCGTCGAAGGACTTCCCTTCTTTCAAAGCTGATTAGGCGCGGCTTTCAAAGCCGTTTAGATCGCTCCCGCACCGCCACACCTCTCTACCATCACCCTCCATGCCCGCCCCGTCCGCGATTTACCGACTCACCTTTTATGTTCTTCTGCTTCAAGCGGCTTGGTGCGGAGTGTTCTCCCGCGTTGCTTCCGCCCAATCTCAGCAGTTTGAGCTTACACCCAAAGGTCTTGAGCCAGCGGCCAAAGTTGCGGCGCAAGTTGAGGATACAAAGATTACCAGCGATGCGAACGTGATCGCTCGGGCACGCCTGTTACTCGCGACCGCTAAGCCATCCGAAGCTATTGACCTGCTCGATACCTGGATCGAAGAAAACGAAACAACACGCAAACCCGCGCTCGCCGAAGCTTATCTTGTTCGCGGCGACGCTCATGTTGCAAACGATGACGAGTTCAAATCGCTGTACGACTACGAGCGGGTTATCCAAGACTATCCGGGCTCCGAGTTTTTCGTTCGCGCGCTTGAACGCGAGCTGGTGGTGGCCAAGATGTACTTGGGCGGACTTCGTAAGAAATCTCTGGGCCTCATCCGGATTGATACCGGCATCCCCCTCGCCGAAGAGGCGATCATGCGGATCAACGAGCGGTTACCCGCAAGCCGGCTCGCCGAGCGCGCGCTGCTCACCCTCGCTGATTATTATTACACACAACGCGACCTGCGGATGGCCGCGGAAACTTACGATGTCTTCCTGCGCCTCTTCCCCCGCAGCGACCATCGCAAAAAAGCCACCCAGCGTTTGGTGTACGCTAACATTGCGCAGTTCAAGGGCCCGCTTTACGATGCCAACGGCCTCACCGAAGCTAAGTTCCAGATTCAGCGTTACCAGGCCGAGTTCCCCCTTGATGCCGAACAGACCGGGATGGGCGATGCATTGGTCGCCAGGCTGGACGAATCGGCGGCGCAGCAAATGCTGGAAGTGGCAGGATGGTACAGCCGACGTGGCGACCCGCCAGCACAGCGTCTGACCCTTCAACGGCTTATTCGACAACACCCCTCGACCGGTGCTGCCAAAGTCGCCGCGGACATCCTTACCAAGAATAACTGGCCGTTGGAAGTTCCAAGACGTAAGCCTCGCGAAAATGATCTGGCGCGCGAGCCCGCCATAAACCCCGCAGCGCAACCTAACCAGTCGCCCACGCAGCCCTCTACTACTCCAGCCTCTCCACAAGTGCCTCCCGTACTACCACCCGCCTCCTCCTCGAGCACGCGCTGATGAAACGCCCCAACCTAGCCTCTGCCGCACACGTATATGTTCGCAAAGTCGCACTGGTCGCAGGGTGCTTATTGGGGTTCGCTTGGGCACCTCTTCCCGGTTGCGCGAAGGATCCGCGTCAAGGCTACTCGGTAGAATCGACCTTCCCCCGCGATGTGTCCACGGTCTGGATACCGGTCTTTAAGAACCTTTCGACTACGCCGGGCATCGAGGCTGAGCTTACCGAGGCTGTAATTAAAGAGTTGCAATCAGGCAGCGATCTGCGCATCGTTTCAGAACAATCAAACGCCGACTCAACGCTCGCCGCGGTAATTACCTCCGCCGCGATGCGTAGAATGAACGTAAGGTCTGGCACCGGGCTTATCCAGGAACTCGCGTACCAGATCACCATCGACTTTAATTGGCGTGACGAACGCAGCGGGAAGATGCTCAGCGCCAGACGTAACTTTACCGGAACAGATACGTTTATTCCGGCAACCGGCGTGGGCGAACGGATCGAAACCGGCCAGCACGCCACTATCCAGCGGCTCGCCAAGGATGTTGTTGCGCAAATGCGCGCGGGCTGGTAGGCGCCTACGTCCTGGTAAGGCTGCGTTTGTGATGTTAAACGCTCGCGAGTGCGAGGCGAGGCCCATCGGCGGCTTACAATTGTTGTTGCCCCGGTGGCCCGTTGGCCTTCCATATTGCTCCCCGCCTCTCCCCATTTTCAGCTTGCTGCCGCTCTGGTTGCCGGAGCGTTGCTCCTGCTATCAGGCGGATTCACGGCGCTTCACTTGCCCGTTGCCGCTTCGGTGTCCGCCTATACAAGTTTGGCCATCGGCATGGTGTACGGGGTTGCCGCGGCGTACGAGGCGCTCCGCGCCAAAGCCTTTGACATCGATGTGCTTATGGTGGTGGCGGCCGCCCTCGCCGCCTTCATCGGCCATCCGGCCGAAGGGGCACTGTTGCTGACACTCTTCGTGCTGGCCGGCAGCCTCGAAGACCTCGCCACCGAAAAGACCAACCGAGAAATTTCATCGCTGGCCACGCTGCTCCCGGCAGACTGCCTGGTGCTGCGACCTGATGCCGTGGCGCCCAGTGGTTCGCCCGCTTCGCGCCCCACCGGCGCGGAGCAGGGATGGGTGCTGGCCGACGCGTCCACCTTAGTCACCGGTGAAACCATCCGCGTTCGCCCGGGCGAACGCGCGCCAACCGATTGTAAGATTACAGTTGGAGAATCCAGCTTCGATCAGTCCGCGATCACCGGCGAGGCCATCCCCCGCCCTGTCGTACCAGGCGATGAGCTCTTCGCGGGGACCATCAATACCGATGACGCGGTTGAAGCCACGGTGCTCAGGCCCGTGCGCGAGTCCAGCATCCAGAAGATCCTGGATATGGTTACGTCGGCCCGCGAGCGCCGCCAGCCGATCCAGCAGTTCATCGACAGGTTCAGCCAGCCCTACTCGCTGGGTGTTTTGTTCGCCAGTATCGCCATCTTCTTCATCTGGTGGCAACTGCTGGGCGTACCCGCGTTCGGCCTCTCGGTGGTAACATCGCACGCCGCGGCGGGCGATGCAGACGGCCGCCAGAGCGCACTCTACACCGCCATCACGTTTCTCATCGTAACTTCCCCGTGCGCCCTGATCATCGCCACCCCCACCGCGACTCTGTGCGCCATCGCCCGCGCTGCCCGCGGCGGGGTGCTGGTCAAAGGCGGGGATGCCCTGCTCCGCCTCGCCGCTACCACGGCCATGTGCCTGGATAAAACCGGCACGCTTACATTCGGAAGGCCGCGACTTTATGAGGTGCACCCCGTGGCCTGGAGCGACGGGCAAACGCTGCTTGCTGTCGCCGCGGCCCTTGAACTCAACTCAACTCACCCGATCGCCACCGCCATAAAAGAAGCCGCGAAAGAGCGGCTCACCCCGCCACTATCTCCCCCGCTGGAATCCATTAATCATCATACCGCCAAGGGGCTTGAGGCTCAGTGGGAAGGCCGGCCCGTGCGGCTAGGGACGTATCATTTCGTCGAACCGTTGATCGCTCCGTGCTACAGGGCGCGAATCCGCGAGATCTTAGGACGCATACAGCGTCGCGGGCACATCGCCATCGTTATCGCCGCCGCAGATCATGCGAGCACTCCGGACCTGGCCCCCTCCCAGTGCGGCGTGCTAATTATGTCCGATGCACTCCGCCCAGGCGCGCACAATCTCGCGCAGCAACTGCGCGAGATGGGCATCAGCCCGATTGTAATGCTCACCGGCGACAACATCCTCACCGCGCAGCGCGTCGCCCAAGGGCTATCACTCGACGATTTTCACGCCGACCTCCTCCCCCAGGACAAGTTAACCCACATCCAGCGCATCAAAGCCGCCGCCCCGACTCGCACCCACGTCGCGCTCGTGGGCGACGGCATGAATGATGCACCCGCCCTCGCCGCCGCAGACGTCTCCCTCGCGATGGGCGCCATCGGCACCGCTGCGGCCCTGGAAAATGCCGATGTGGTACTGTTAAGCGAATCGCTCACGCCAATTCCCTGGGCCATCGCCCTGGCCAGGCGGGCCCGCCGCACCATTTTCATTAATATTACTTTCGCTACCTCTGTCATTGTGCTCATGGCGGCCGTCGCCCTCGTCGCCTCGGCCCTTCACTCCCCACTCCCGCTGTGGGCCGGGGTCCTCGCCCACGAGGGTGGCACGCTCTTGGTCGTGCTCCACTCGCTCTGGTTGTTGCGAAAATAACACCCACCCCAATCGGGGAGCAGCTTCTGTGTTGTATCGCTTAAAAACCCAACGCTACGGGGCTTTTCTAGCTCCACCCATACATTGTGTGAAGATAGGCACTCTGGGCGACGATGTAAGCCGGGTAATATAACCTTTAACGCCGCTGCGGTATAAGTAGTAGGAGCAGCACGGAGAGCCACGGACGGCCCCCGGCCACGCGCTCACGGCAACGCCTGCAATTGCAAGGACGCTCCCCATATGGACGATCTCAGTTCTCATCCGGGCTTACCGCCACAAAAACCCGAGGATGGCCAGCTCCGCGCCTCGCGTGAAGATTTAACAACTAAGAGAGTATTTACCACCGGCGAGGTCGCCGTCCTGTGCGGATTAAGCCAGCAGACCGTAATTCGCTGTTTCGATGCCGGACGCATCACCGGCTTCAAGGTCCCCGGCAGCCGCTTCCGGCGAATCCCGCGCGAAGAACTCCTGCGTTTTATGCGGCAGAATAACCTCCCGATGGATTCGCTCACCGCCGGACCGCTTCGCAGTTGTGTGCTCGTGAGCGCTGACCCGCGCGTTCACTCCGCCGTCGCCGCGGTTCTATCACTCGGCCCGACCATGCCCTTTGACCTTACCCCGGCGCACACGCCCTTCGAAGGTGGCTTACAGATCGGAAACCGGCGTCCTGACTTGCTCATCCTTGACACCTCCGATCTGCCCGATGTCCACGATCTATTAGCTTCGCTCCGCCGACTTAACTCGCTCGCCGCCATGCGCATCATCTGCGTCGGGGAGCATCCCGTGGTAACCCTCGGCTCAACCGCACAACCCGATGACTTTGTCGCCAAACCCACCGATCCGGACGCCTTTATTACCCTGTTCGCCCCCGCCCTCGCCGCGGCGACCAAGCGCCTCTTCGCCCCAATCTCATGATCGGCCTGAACGCTTCAACCCCAGTCATCTCCCCAACCCCCAGCGCGCTCTCTGAGTCCAGCCGCGATGCGCACGCCTCTCAGGTTGAGTTAATTCTTTCGCGCATCGAGGCCCTCCCCACCCTCTCCGGCGCTGCGACAACCCTGCTAGCCTCCAAATCAAGTTCAACAGTGGACATCGCCCAGGTCATCCGGCTCATCGAGGCCGACCCCGCCCTCTCTGTCCGCCTGCTTAAGCTCTGCCGCACCGCCTCCACCGGTCTGGGCGAGCGCATTACTACCGTCAAGCGCGCCGT
Source organism: uncultured Phycisphaeraceae bacterium (assembly GCA_964450325.1). GTDB lineage: Bacteria > Planctomycetota > Phycisphaerae > Phycisphaerales > UBA1924 > UBA2402. Next base: position 27,646 of record CAYVFW010000022.1, read on the forward strand.
ACTTATGTTGGGCCTGGATACCGTCCGCTCCGCCGCCCTCTCCGTCAGCGTCTATAACCTCCTTTCCGCCAACACCGATTCCGCAACAAAACATCTCGAAACCAGCGTCGCCCTTGCTGCCGCCGATGCAGGCGGCCCCCTCCTCTTTGATCGCGCCGGGTTCTGGCAATACTCCGTTGGCGTCGCCTGCTGCGCCGAAGCAATCGCCCAGATGCACCCGCGCCTCAAAGTGTTAGGCGCCGAGGCCTTTCTCGCCGGGCTGCTTCACGGTATCGGTAAACTTGTCCTTGAGTTCGCCCTCCCCCAAGCCTATGGCGGAATCGTCCGACTCGCCCGCGCCCGCGCTTCTGATTCTGCACCCATCGAGCAAGCTCTCCTGGGCGTTGATTATCTTACAGCTGGCCGCGCCATCGCCCAGCGCTGGGGCCTGCCCCCCGCGGTCTGCAAAGTCATCTGGCAACATAATCTCCCAGCCGCCTCCCTCAACGACGACGAAGACAAAAACTTAATCCTCACAGTCATCGCCGGCCGCGCCCTCGCCCGCTCGCTCCACCTGGGCTGGACCGGCGATTTCTCGCCCCCAGTAGACCCCGCCATCACCTGGTCTCAATGTAACTTCGATCGTTCCGAACGCGAACTTCACCACCTCGCCCGCGTCAGCGCAGCCTCGCTCGAGCACGCCAACGAACGCCTCTTCGCGCTCGGCCTTACCTCCGTCACCAACCCCTCCACCTCAGCCCAACCAACAAAGCCACCCCAACCCGAAGCCGCGGCACCCCCACACCTCATCACCTTGGGCTGCATCCAACGCGCCAACCAAGCCATTCACTGTGCCCACGACCGCGCCGCCCATCACGCCGCCATTGCCATCGGCTCCCAACGACTCATCGCCTCCCTCACCGCCTTCGCCCACGCCGCCAACCGCTCCCCACCTT
>CAYVFW010000023.1:0-28523 GCA_964450325.1 uncultured Phycisphaeraceae bacterium
CGTAGAGCCCAACCCACCCAGCAGGCTGGGCCGCCCCGAACGCTGAGCCACTTCGCAAGAGATACTGCAATAGAGAGGCGACATGTGCGTTTTTCAATCAGTGGCTTTTACGCGTCGCAATGAGACTTTCGGCCCCCGACCGATTGTTTCCCAGCCCGGTCCAGTATGTTCCAATCTACTGCTGATTGCGACTTCGTATGAGTAGCCGTAACAGATCGGATAGGCGGCAGATCTGGAACAATCAGCGTAGATGTGACGTTCGGCCGGACGATACATAGGGTGTCGCGTCATCATCTGAGCCACGCAAGTCCGGTTCTCGTGGGACCAAGTCAATTTGAAGTGTGAGATTTAATTATGAACAAGTCATTCAAGTCATTTGCGGTATTATCTGTCTGGGCACTGGTCCAGTTCTCAGGCCAGGCCCTCGCTCAGGAAGCGCCTCTGAGCGGTCCCGCTGTTAAGGATGACTCGGTCCCCGGTGGGAATCGTAAGTTGAGTGGCGGCTCTAAAGACCGCCGCGACAGGATGGCCCCCGAACTGCCGCACCGCGTCTTCGTTCAAGCCTTCGGTGTGATCCAGGGCGAAAAGGCAGACCAAGCAATGCGCACGACCTCCGAGCAAGATGCGCAACTCAAAGCCATCGGCTCGCAGCTCCGCGACGCTCAACGTAAGTACATCGAAGATAACAAGCAAGAGATCGAATCGATAAAAGCCGAGGGTGGCCCCGAACTCCGCCGTCGGATCGATATGATGCTCGGTGGCCGTCCCGGCCCCGGTGAAGGTCCCGGCCCGGGGCGCGGTAAAGGTAATAAAGGCCCCAAAGCCCCTCCTGCCAATGATGCGATGAGCGATGCTCCCGCCGCTGGCGACGAAAATAGTCGGCCCAACGAAGCAATCCGTAACAAGGCCAAAGCACTTATGGAAGGTGCACCAAAGGCCACCGAGTATCACGCCAAGATGTGGTCGGTGCTGACGGCCACCCAAAAGCCGGTGGTGGAAAAGGAACTAGCTCGCCTGCGTGAGCAGATGGCTTCAAAGCGTGGTAAAGGTCCGGGCGGACCCAAGGGAAAGGGCGACGGCGCTGGCCCCATGGATCCTACGAACTTTGACGAATCCAAACTTCCCGAGAAAGCTCGCGAACGACTCAAGGGCATGACTCCCGAGCAAAAAGAAGAAGCGATCAAGCGATTTATGGAACGCAAGGGGAACAAGTAACACCAAGCCTGCGAAGAGGTTCACGATAGCGTTCTGTTCATAAGCCACTTACCACACACGCGGCCCGCCTGCTCACTCTCTGAGGCGGGTCGCATTATTTTTGCTTGCTCAAGTTCCAGACGTGAAACACCTTCGCCGTCCCCATTTCGGTTCGATATATAGATGGAACTCTTGGAGCGGACTCGTTCCGGAGGACCTGTTAGTATTTTGTGTGCAAACCGATTCAGGGCATATTTAGCCAGGCTGGGGGATTGTGTGAAGATTTTTTGAGGATTTGGTACAGAATTGCGCTGGTAAAGGCAACTTCCGGTCCGATAGCTCAGTATACTCCATAGATCTCTCTCTCCTCCAGCGGGGCGCTGTCACGAATGGCGCCCTGCTTTATTTTTGGTTATCGTGCCTGCGCTATGATGCCGCCAAGCCACAGGTAGGGGCGGCGACTCTCCAATGCCTCCACATATAGACCCGCATCCGCAGCGTTCCATATTAGTTACAGGCGCGGCCGGCTTCATCGGCTCACACTTGGTGCAGGCGCTTCTTGACGCAGGTCACCGAGTTATCGGGTTAGATAACTTTGATCCGTTATACCCTCGTGAATTTAAATTTGAGACCCTTGCGAGGTTAAGCGACCGCGACTCTAGGTTTCTTTTCGTAGAGGGCGACTGCACCGATCAGGCGCTGCTCGACCGACTCTTTGCTGAGCACTCTCCGGTCGGTCTTTTTCATCTCGCGGCGAAAGCTGGGGTTCGCCCCAGCATCGTCGCTCCGGCGGCGTATTGCCGCTCCAACGTCCTCGCCACCGCCATGATGCTGGATGCGGCCCATAGGGCGGGTTGCGAGCGCGTGGTAATTGCTTCGTCAAGCTCGGTCTACGGAAACTGTAAGTCGGCCCCCTTTCATGAGGCCCAGGATGTTAATACACCCATCAGCCCCTACGCGGCGACCAAGCGCGCCTGCGAGCTGCTTGCATTCACCCATCATCACTTAACGCGGCAGCCGGTGGCGTGCCTGAGGTTCTTCACCGTCTATGGCCCGAGGCAGCGGCCGGACCTGGCAATCGCCGCGTTCCTGGATAAGGTAAGCAAAGGGCAAAGGATTGAGGTCTACGGCGATGGCTCCAGCAGCCGTGATTATACTTATGTTACAGATATCGTGGCGGGGGTCATGAGCGCGTACCAGCGGATTGACCGCTTTGGCTATCGGGTGTGGAACCTGGGCAACTCTGCGCCGGTTACACTCACGGAGATGATTGCGGCGGTGGAGGCTGCGGTAGGGGTGAAGGCCATCGTCACACATAAGCCAATGCAGCCGGGAGATGTAGATCAGACGTGGGCCGACCTGAGCCGCTCGCGCGAGGAACTTGACTACCGCCCACAGGTCGGGTTTGTGCAAGGAGTGGCCGCACAGTGGGCCGCGATGCACCGCATATAAGTTAAGTCGCACCCTTTTCGCTGGCCGCGGTCTGGTCACGTTCGTTGGCCGCATGGCGGGCGCGGTCAGCCAGGCCGCGGTAGCGGGGAACAAACATAATGTATTTCAGGACTGCTTGACGATGCGCCAGCACCGGTGGATGCGCCGGTTGCGGTACTCCGGCGGCACGGTCCGGTTGCTTACATCCTGGAAGCGAGCGTTAAGCCCTGCAAGCAGTTGTTCGTCAAGATGAAAGCGTCGGTAGTTGGTGGAAAAGTAAACCACCGCACCCGGGGCCAGCAGCGGAAAGAGCAGCGTGAAGAGCTGGGAGTGGCCGACCGCGACCTCCCAGTCGTCCTCGGTGCGTTTGCTGTTGGAGAAAGTCGGGGGATCAACGACGACCAGGTCATAGTGCTGGCCGGGAGAGTGGCCGGAGAGAAAATCAAGCGTGTCGGCCCGGAGAAGGCGGTGGGAGCCCGGCCAGAGCTTGTTCTGCGTAAGGTTACGTTGTGCCCATTCGAGATAAGTGTTGGAGAGGTCAACGCTGGTGGTGGAGGCGGCCCCCACGCCATCGCGGCCCGCCGCGGCGTAGACGGTGAACGCGCCGGTATAACAAAATAGATTGAGAAAGCGTTTGCCCGCGCTCTGGTCGCGGACCATGGCGCGCGTCAGACGGTGATCCAGAAACAGCCCGGTATCGATGTAATCACTCAGATTAACCTCGAAACGCAGCCCGTCTTCAAGCACCGCAAATCGCGCGCGGGCGTCGTCGATCTTCTCGTGCTGAGTGAGCCCACGTTGGCGATATTTCTCTTTGAAATAAACCTCGGAGGGGGAGACGCCAACAACTGAGCTTACGATCTCGCGGACCCGGTCGTACCAATCGGCTTGTTGGGCGAGTGTGCGGCTGTGTTCACGCTCGTACTCGGCGATGTGAACTCTGCCCTCGTAGATATCGATGATAAGCGGCACGTCGACTTGGTCGCGTTCGTAAAGGCGATAGCAAGTGATGCCGCGCGCGGGGTACTTGCGTAAGTGGCGGACATTCTTCTCAAGACACGCGCGGAAATCTGAAAGCTCGCGGGTGTCGCGTTCGCGCAGGCCACCGAAGGCTGGGCCGGTAGACACCGCGGGTGGACGGTACTCTGCGCGGTCGGCTTGTTCGCGGACGGCATGCGTGGCGGGCAACTGAGGCGATGATGTAAGTGATGGCTCACTCTCGCCGGTCGCTGAGTCCTGGCCGTCGATGTTCAAGACGGGCGGCGCGTGTGGATCGTCCGAGGCCTTGGCGGTCTCAGAATCGTCGTCGCCATCGCGGGCGGGAAGCGGTGAGAAAGCTAATGTTTCATCCCGGTTGCGGCCGGTGCGGTCTAGGTCCTGGAAGCTCCTGGGTGAATCCTGTGTGCTTTTGGGCGAAAGAAGCTTGGCGGGCAACGCTTGATCCATCTCGTCCGGGTGATCATTACCCAGCTCATCGGGCCCGCCGCTGTCGAGTTGTGACGGGGCGGATGGGGTCGCGGAATGGCTGGCAGCGTCATTCCCGCGATGAAGCTGCTCCCTCGCTGAGCGGGGGGGTTTAGGCCCGAGAAAAGTGAAGTAAGTACATTCGATCTGAGAGTTGTATAACTTACGTCGGCGCGTGGCTGGCTGGCCCACGATGTCTTCGAGGTCGTTGCGGGCGGTTAAGATATGAAACGACCAGGTGGGCAAAGCGCGCAGCACGAGAGGCAGCGAGCGGTAGAGCCGTTCGATCTCCAGAGTCTCCCCGAGTCGCACGCCGTAGGGCGGATTAGTTACGATGCACCCATATTCAATCTTGCTTGCAAGCTGGGCGAAGTCACGCCGATGAAAGTGAATGTCTCGATCAACGCCTTGGGCATGCTCGCCGCCCGCGAGCTTCGCCGCCCGGCGAGCGATGTCCAAGGCACGCTCGTCGATATCGCTCGCATGGATGGCATGGGCGAGGCTGCCGGGCGGCTTCGCCAAGCCGCGAGCCTCTTCGCGGGCACTCTCCCAGATTGCTTCAGGCAGTGCGGGCCAGTCTTCGCCGTCAAAGGAACGCGTCATGCCGGGCGCGAGGTTGCGGCCGATCATGGCCGCTTCAATCGCGATAGTGCCGGTGCCGCAGAAGGGATCGATCAAAGGCCGCCACGGTCGCCAAGCCGAGAGCAGCACCAACCCCGCCGCCATTGTTTCCTTAAGGGCGGCATCGCCAACCATGGGGCGGTAGCCGCGTTTGTGCAGGCCGTCGCCGCTGGTATCGATCGTAAGTGACGCGACGTTGTCCAGCAGGGCGATCTCGATAGTGACCCGGCCACCGGTCGCCGCGGTTTCAGGGAGTGTAAGCCTGCGATGCGCAAACATAAGCCGATCGACGATTGCGCGTTTCACCGCGCGCTGGCAGGCGGGCACGCTTGAGAGTTGACTCTTAACACTTCGTCCATTTACCGGGAACTGCGCTTCGGCGGTAATCCACTGCTCCCAAGGCAGTGATTTGGTGCCTTCAAAGAGCGCATCAAAGTTATCCGCGTGGAACTGGCCGACACGGATCAGCACTCGATCGGCAGAACGTAACCATAAGTTGGCTTTCGCGACCGCGAGCGCATCGCCTTGGAAGGCCACGCGCCCCGTGCTCTCGATCCGCGGGGTGTAGCCCATCCCCTCGATTTCACGGGCGACTGCGGCCTCAAGGCCAAAGGCGGAGGTAGCGATGATGGTGATGGGCATGACGGACAAAGTGGGTGCGCGCCGGGCCGCACACCACGGGGCACGCTAAGGAAAACGACCGATCGCGACAGGCGAACAACATTACACCCGCGAGCGCTTAGTGGGCTTCTTCGGGCCATTAATGCCCTCTTCATCAAAGTAACTCGCGGCGTCGTCGCTGAACATATCAACTTCGATCGGCTCTGAATGTGCATCGTCCAACAGCTCGGAACCTAGCTCATCATCACCATCGACCAGACCATCGATAGGCTTGCTGGTGCGACCCTTGACGCGTTCGTTGACGCCCTTGCGTCCCCGGGCGATGCGGGTGGGCTGCTCGCCACCTTCGTGAAGATCGTCCTCGCGTTGGCGACGGGCACGAACGACAATCCGCATAGGCACTTCGGCATATGGGAGCTCTTCGCGGAAGCGATTGAGCAAGAAACGTAAGTAGCCAACGCGGAAGAGCTCGGGATAGTTCACTACCAGCGTGATGGTGGGGGGCTCGATGCCCGTCTGGGCAACGTAATAGACCTTCGCGAAGGTGCCCTTAATATCTGTGGGCGAGTTGGTTTCAAGAATTTTGCGGACAAGGCGGTTGAGTTTGCCGGTGGTGACCCGTGTGGCGGCCTGCTCGCGTAGCTCCATCGCCAGATTGATGGTGGCCCGGATGTTCTTGCCGGTTTTTCCGCTGATGAATGAGATAGGCGCGAACGAAAGCCCGCCTAGCTCGCGCCGGAGATACTCCTCATAGCGAGCGGTCGTAACGGGCTTGCCTTTTTCATCCTTGGCGCCTTCCACCAGGTCCCACTTGTTCACAACAATAATGCAGGGCTTGTAAGCCTTCTGAACGAGCATCCCCAACTGCTCATCAACTTGACTTAACTTTTCCGTCGCGTCAATCATGACAATCGCCACGTCGCAGCGGTCGATAGCCCGCTGAACGCGGTCGAAGGCGAAGTGCTCAATCATGTTCTGGAAGCTTCGCTTACGACGCAGCCCGGCGGTATCGATGACCACGATGCTCTTGCCATCGAGTTCGATGCGTACATCCACGGCGTCGCGGGTCGTGCCAGGAATCTCTGAGACGATGACGCGCGGCTCGCCCGCGAGCGCGTTGACCAGCGTGCTCTTACCCGCGTTGCGCTTTCCTAATATTACAACGGCGAGGTCGGCCCGGGTCCTCTCGGCCTCGTCCGCGATCGGTTCGGGGAGCATTTCATAGATCGTGTCCATAAAATCGCGGCGCATGTAGTTGTTCTTGGTGGAAATGAGCATCGGCTCGCCAAACCCCAGCGCGGCCAGCTCGTGGGCGTGCGATTCCCAGCGCGGCCCGTCCACCTTGGTGGCAACAACCCGCACGGCAGGGGCCTTTCGGATCACCTTCGGCAGGCCCGAAGCCACTAACGCTGCGTCCTCGGCTGACTTGTCGGCCTTCTTCGCCGCTTTATTCATTCCAGCCTTCAGCCCGCTTTTATCCTTCGCGTGGCTTCCTTTACCTAGGGCGCGTTCGCGAAGCAATCGGGCGATGTCCAGATCCGAAGACGTGATTCCGGCTTGAGCGTCTACACCGAACAAAACAATATCAGCGTCTTCAACAGCTTGAGCGATCTGAAACTCGATGTCTCCGGTCAGCTTCGCGAGGTCGTTCCCGACTTCATCAAACCGCTCACCCTCGGCGACATAAACTCCGAAGCCGCCGGTATCGACAAACTCAGCGGTTTTTACAACGCCCTTGCCGCGGAACGGCGGAATGAGGTCCACGATGGCGGTTACGCGGTCACGGGTGACGCCCGGAGCGGGATCGACGATAGAAATCTTGGCCCCCGCGATCATATTCATGAGAGAAGATTTGCCAACGTTCGGTCGGCCCACGATTGCGATGCGGGGTATGGGCATAAGCCTAGATTATAGGGGGTTACACCTGAGCGCGTCGCGGCAAGCGAGATGGCGGTGATAGGCCGCGTCGGGTACGCCAGCTCGGGGCGTTGACATAGAATATAAGTGCCTCTCAGTGCCGCATCGCCGGGGCGGTGGAACCAGTTGAAGATTATGTCAGACAACAAACTTAAGTCGATTCTGGTCGTTGGTCCGCACCCCGATGACCAGGAACTAGGAATGGGCGGGACGATTGCTAAACTTGCATCGCAGGGGCACCGGCTCACAATTCTTGATATGACCGATGGCTGCCCGACGCCGGTGGGTGATCGTGCGACACGGTTGGCGGAAGCCGCGGCGGCGGCGGGGGAACTGGGTGCAAACGGGGCCATCCCGCGGGTGTTGCTGGACCTGCCCAACCGCAGCGTGCAGCACACACTGGAGGCTCGGCACCGAGTGGCGGGAGTGATCCGCGCCGTGCAGGCTGATATAATTTTTCTGCCACACCCCGAGGATGCGCACCCCGATCACCTCGCGACGACGCGCCTTGTGGAGGATGCCCGCTTTGACGCGAAGCTTACGAAGATCGACATGCCCGTCCCGCCGGGTCACACGGAGATCGGCCCGCCGATCTACCCCAAGTGGATGATATATTATTATTGTTCCCATCTGCGCAGCGTGCCCGCGCCCTCCTTCATCATGGATATTGCGGGCCACGAGAAGACCAAACGTGCGGCCATACTGGCGTACCGCAGCCAGTTTGTCGAGAATGAACGCAACAAGCATGTTCCTGAGTGGATCGCGGCCCAGGATCAGTACTTTGGTTCGCGAATCGGGACAGCGGCCGGGGAGGCTTTTTGGATGCGCGAGCCGCTGGGGTTGACCGGGCTTTACCTAGCTTAGGACCGACCCTGGCTTGGCTTAGGACCGAGCTTCGCTTGGCCTGGGACCAACCTTGGGTTGGCGTAGAAAGGTATCACGTCGTCGGTGTCAAAAGTTTGCGAAGTTGATGCTATTGAGTCCTGCTCACTCTTCATCAAATCCGCCAGCCACCACTGCGTGCAACGCGGTGCAGGCCTTCTCGGCATCGCAGCCCGTCGCCAAGATCTCTAGCTCGCTTCCTTGGCCCGCGGCGAGCATCATCATCTCCATGATCGACTTTCCATTCACCGTCGTGTCGCCCTTTGTGACGGTGATTTCGCAGGCAAAAGTCATCGCCACGTCAACAAAAGTCATCGCGGGCCGGGCATGAAGGCCCAGCCGGTTGATAATTTTAACTTTGAGCGAGTGTGAAGTAATCACGGGCGTGGAGAGACTCAAGGCGATCATGCCGCTGAAAAACGACGAGTGTGTGACAGAGCAAGACAGGGCCACACAGGATCAAGACAGGGCCGCGTGTGAAGCAAGGTCGCGAGGGAGAAGTTTCAAGCCGCGAGGTGTTGGCCATCGGCCTCTTCGAGCAGCGTGGTAACATCCTCGACGGTGCTAGCCTGACGCAGAAATCGGCGAAAGGTATCTTTACTCAAGTTTTTAAAGATAACTTCCATCGCATGCAGATGATCCTCGGGGCGATCGTCCGGGCTTAGAAGCAGGAAGATTGAGTAGACGGGCTGATTATCCAAGGCTCGAAAGTCAACGCCGCGGGGTGATAGTCCGATCGCGGCGGCCATTTTCTTTACCGACTTGTGTTTCACATGGGGCACCGCGACCCCCTTGCCGAAACCGGTGCTGCCCAGCCGCTCGCGGTCCAGTAGTTTAGAGATTAACTCTTGGCGTATGGAAACCGGCGCGGCCCCCGAAGCTATGAGCGCGTCTATCAGTTCGGTTATAACGGCATCACGATCCGATGAGCTAATCGCGGGGAGAATCGCCGTTGAGGCAACGATATCGGTCAGTTTCGCCACGGAACAAGTGCTCCAGTTTTCCACTACTTCGCGCCAGCCAACGGGCCGACGCGTGCATGAACCCCACTCCGCCCATCTCACCCCTGCTGTGGGCGTGGCTGTCAGTTACGAACTTACGCCGCCCATCCTCGCCAACTTTTTGCCTTCTAGAAGTCAAATCTCGTCGACTCTAAACAGCAACTGCCAACCTTACCAGGCTTAACCCTTTATCTGTTCCTTAAAGTCCCGGATCTGCCGTTCACCCTTTTCCGCTACCAGATCAATCGCCGCGTAGGGATCAATGTGCTTGGCGTGACTTACGAAATCCTTGTGCTTTTCAACGTCGACCACAAGCTCAACATCATAATCCGCAACGTGGTGAGAACTCGTCTTCGTGATCGTTACCGTGATGAGTTGGATGAGGTCCAGGTACCGCGTGAGCTTGCCCGCCTTCTGCTCGGCGTAGGCTCGAATCGCATCCGTAACCTCAAAATGCCGACCGACAACGTTGATCCGCATAATGACTCCAGTATCTGAACTTAGCGCGCCCCTTGTGTAACCAAGCATCTTAGTCGATGCCCGTTCGTGCGGCGGTACCAACGCGATTGTAGCGGCGGGCGGCTGCCACCTGCGGATGGGTCAATTTGGGCAAATCGGTGAGCGAAACGAGAAGAAATCAGATGGGTTGCGAGCACGTCTAAGCCAGTTTCATGGCACGCATGACGGCAATTCCCATATCTGCGGGGCTGAGAGCGACCTCAACACCCGCCGCTTGGAGAGCCCGAATTTTGGATTCTGCGGTATCGTCGACCCCACCGATGATGGCACCAGCATGGCCCATTCGGCGACCGGGCGGGGCGGTTTGGCCTGCGATGAAGGCAGCGACCGGCTTTTTCACGAACTGCTTGATGTACGCCGCAGCGTCGATTTCGTCGCTGCCGCCGATCTCGCCGATCATCAGAATGGCGTGCGTGTCAGGATCGGCCTCGAAGAGAGCGATTGAGTCAATATGGTTGGTGCCACGGACGGGATCGCCGCCAATTCCGACGCAGGTGCTCTGTGCCAAACCTCGTTGGCTTGTTTGCCAAACTGCTTCGTAGGTCAAGGTTCCCGAGCGGCTCACAATACCCACGTTCTTACCTAACTTTGACTGGCTGATGTGGGTATGGATGTAGCCCGGCATAATCCCGATCTTGATGCCAGCGTTCGTGAAGGGATCTATTGAACCGTCGGCGCGGCGGGTACCCGTTCCGGTCTTTGGGCCGGGAGAAATTACGCCCGGGCAGTTGGGGCCGATGAGGTGGACTTTGCGCTTCGCCGCGGGGACATCCGCTCCACCGTTAATATCGTCGAGGAGGGCTCGTGCCCGGATCATATCTTGGACTGGCACGCCCTCTGTGATCGCGCAAATTACCCGAATGCCAGCCGCCGCGGCTTCGAGGATGGCATCAGCGGCGAAAGCCGGGGGAACGAAGATCATGGTCGCGTCGGCACCGGTGGCGCGGACGGCTTGCTCGACACTGTCGAAGATTGGAAGGCCGTTCTCATCCTTGGTGCCGCCCTTGCCCGGCGTTGTGCCTCCGACCACTCGGTTACAGTATTCGAGGCAGCCTTTGGTATGAACCGCACCGAACGAGCCGGTGATTCCTTGGCAGATGACGCGGGTGTCTTTATTGATGAGAATGGCCATAGCTGATGCGGCGAGGGTATGCGGGAGAGCTCGGGGTAGGGTGGTGGGCTAGACAGAAGGTGTGGAAGCCGGGCACGGCTAGGGACGAAGGGCGATGTAAGTGTGAAGAAAGTTTCTACACGAAGCCCGGCAGCGGTTTAGGGGGTGGAACCCAAGGTGGGCAGAGGGCGATGCACGTGAAGAGAAACGCGGCGAGCTGGGCGCTGACGTTAATTGCATCAAAGGGAGAGAGCAAGACGAGCGCGAAGAGGGCAACCGGGGGAGAATGGGCGTAGATGGATTCTAGATTGGGAGGGCTGGGGCTGGCGTTTTTGTTATGGCGGAAGCCGAGGGTGAGTGCCAGCACGATTATTGCCGCTAACAGTCCGGCGCCGATGACTCCGGTGGTGGCGAGGGCTTGGAGGGGTGTGTTGTGAGCGTGGCCGTGGCCGTCGCGCTCGAACTGGTCAAGGGCCAAGAGCTCTTGCGGCTGGTTCTGCAGTGCGGCGCGCTGGCTTAAGGTCCAGATTCGGTAGTCGCCAACGCCCACGCCTTGAACGGGTGCTTCAAGGAATGCACGCCAGGCCCAGCGTGCCATCATAAGTCGAAGCCCGGTGTTGGTATTATATTCGCCCGAAGCGGCGGCGCGGCTGATTTCGTTCCGAGCATCGACGAGGCGGGATTGAATGGGTGCGCGAAACGCGAAGAGCACCGCAACGAGAAGGGCAGTGAGACTTAAGATTACAAGGAACCGCGCTGAGCGGGCGAGTCGGACGGGGACTTCGTGGGCGGCATCGAGTGGCGATGTAACAGCGGAAGACGCCCGGCGCCGGGCTCGCATCGCCGCGATCGGACATAATAATAATAAAACTGTTGCCGCGATCCAGGCACCACGGGTGCCCGAGGCGATAATACCTCCCAAACACGCTAGCGACCCAACTAGCGGCAGCGTCCAATGGCGAAGAGCTGCGCTCAGGGCAAAGAGCCGAATCCCCGCGCCAAGATGTAACCCCAGCGCACCGACGAGGAGTTCGCCAGCGATCACGGGTGTCCACCAGCCGCCAATCCGACCGTCGGTTGATGGCGGTAACCAGACCAGCGCTGGAATATTTAGTTTTGTTCCCACAATAGCGGCGAGTTGCACCGCACTGGCGCAGAGAAAACCAATTACGATGGTCAGCGAGATGAGCCCGCGGCGATGGATGACGGGGTAGAGCGAAGCGACCAGGCTCGCGTAGCGCGTGGCACCCCATTGATCGATCGCGGAGCCGCGGTCACTTGTCCACACGATGGTGAGAGCCTGCCAAGCGAAGAGGGCCAAACAGAGAAGAAATGGAACTTGAAACACGAGCTGCGCAACGGCGCGCCTGATAAACCAGCTTCGGATGACCAAGCAGGCGAGAACGCTGGTGGCGCTTACATCGAGCACGCTCATCGGCCATGCGAGAGAGAAGGCAAACCAGAGTGCGAGCGCAAGGTGGATTCGATCTCCAAACCGGTCGGGTGCTTCGCGATGCCAGAACTCCTGAGCTCGTGGAGTGCGAAGCAGAAACGAGCGGGGGTGGATCTGAGGCGAATCAACTTTCATGGCGAGAAGGGTGGGTGCGGTTCAAGGACAAACGCCAACATGACCCGATAACAACGCATCATGCAGCGAGCTGCGGTTAAATAACCGAACATCTACAAAGCATCGGGTGAAAAGCTTGGTTTCAAATGTTATAACTTCGCTAAGGCTGAGGTTGTGCCTTTGACTAAATAGAGGTAGGCTCTACCCTTGCTCCGGAGGGTTGAGAAACTGGGGTCGGCCGCGCCGTGGTGTTCGCGCGGCCTTCTGAAGAGATCGTCCCCGCATCATTTTAAGATAGTGATGCCTGCGAGCAAATCTCTGGACACGCTGATGTGTGTTATCGGGCGTAGAAATGTGGCTGAGTTCAAGGGCTTAGCCGAAGGTAAATTTCGCCGTCGCAGGGTGTACAGGAACTCTTCTTGAACATCGGACGGTGGAGGAGCGGCGGGGAAGCGGGCGGGGATTCAGGTCTGCGCGGATGGTTGGGATGAATGCCAATGTTTGTGACGTGTGCTTAAAGCAAGTAGATGTGTCGGTTGTTTGTAACGGAGAATTTCCAATGAAGATTCGTAATGTATTCGCTGTCGCGGTAGTCGCCGGAACGTGTATCTCGGCCAGCGGCCAGGTTCTGATCTCAGAAGTGGTCGATGGCCCCTTGGCGGGAGGTAACCCCAAATTCCTCGAGCTTTTCAACTCCTCAGCCACAGCTGCCGTCACGTTGGGTGCTGGCTGGAAGCTTCGGGTGTACAGCAACGGGGCGAGCTCAGCGAGCGCCACCAACCAATACGATTTCGGTGGCAACAGCGGGCAGAACGCCATTACCCTGGCCCCCGGCCAGGTCTGGACTATTGCAAACACGGCAAACGGCGGCGCGGGCGTTTTCAGCGCCGTCTACGGCCTTAACCAAGCCAACGTTTTTACCAGCACCTTTCCTAACGGTAACGGGGATGATGCCTACTCGCTCGAGTTCAACGATGCCGTAACAGACGTATACGGCATCATCGGCAACCGCCCGATCTGCTACGAGACGTGGAACTACAACGATTCGTATTCACGCCGCAACCCTGCGGTGTGCGGTCCCAACGCAATCTTTACGATCAGCGAGTGGACTCTGGGCGGCACCGACGGGCTTGAAGCTGGTAATGTCGGCACGTGCGCCACTCAGGTCGCCCCGGTTCCGGCGATCTGGACTGACAACCTTCGCGCCATGACCAGCCCTAACACGCATGCAAACGTGTGCGCGCTTGGCAACGATTGTAACGGAAACGGCTTTTCCGACGCGAGCGATATCTCCTCGGGCCGCTCGCGAGATTGCAACAACAACGCGCTGCCCGATGAGTGCGACATCTCCAGCGGTTCGAGCTCTGACTGCAACACCGACGGCGTCCCCGATTCCTGCGAAATCGCGGCAAACGCAGCTCGTGACTGCAATCGTAACAGCCGGCTTGACTCGTGCGAAATCGCCGAAAACCCCGCCAACGACTGTAACACCAACGGCGTACTCGATAGCTGCGATATCGCTCAGGGCGCTGCCGATGTAAACAGGAACGGAGTCTTGGATTCTTGCGAGCCCTTCCTCTTTGATTGCAACGCCAATCAGGTTGAAGATGCCACCGATATCTCCAGCGGCACGAGCGTTGACTGCAACAACAACATCATCCCTGATGAGTGTGAGCTGCGCGATGGTCGCTTGACCGACGCCGATGCCGACGGAATCAGCGATGAATGCCAAGGCGCTTACGTCGCGGAAACCACGGTCAACGCGACCGTGCAGCCCAGCCCGTTCGGTGTGCGCAACGCCCCCAATGGCGAAGCGTTCATGAATATTCAAGGTGTGGCCTCTCTTACCTTCGCATCTTACGCGGGTGTCCGTTTCGACATGGCCCCGATCACGGCTCAGTTTGACGCGGCGTTCGGCGCTGGCGCTTGGACCATCGATCGTGCTTACATCTATCTCTTCCAGGCGAATGCTGGGTTCACGACCAACGGCGATGTCGAAGTGGTGTGGACCAACGACGATGCACGGGACTTTTCTGTCGCGGCCAATCCTGAAGTTACGTTCTACGAAAACTACCTGACTGATTATTCCGATCTGGCTCAGATCACCACCTACACCTTCACCCAAGGCACCATGGGCACCAACGGCACCGGCACGATCGAAAGCCACCAGTTGGTCGGTGGCTCGGTCAGCGGCGGTGGGTCTAACTCCCTCAGCAGTGAACTTTCCAGCGGCTCGGGCGTCTCGACGCTCCTGCTTCACGAAGCCACTTCTAACGTCGCCGCGACGTACGCTGGCTTCTCTAACTTCACTTATGCTGGTCCCCAGCTGGTCGTGTTCGCGTCCGTGGGCGGCTGCGGATGCGCGGCGGATTACGATCAGAGCGGCGGGGTAGACGGCAGCGACGTTGAAGCCTTCTTCACCGACTGGGCCGTAAGCGCTGGTTGCTCCGATGTTGATCAGAGCGGCGGCGTTGACGGGTCCGACGTCGAAGCGTTCTTCGTCTTCTGGTCTGCTAGCGGTTGCGAATAATAATTCTCAGCTTGTCATTCTTCAGCCTTTGAGTGCCGCTCTTTTTGGTGGTAACTTTGAAAGCTAAATAAGATTTGGGTGGCGTGCGAGTAAACTCGCACGCCACTTCTTTTGAAGGTGCGTAAGCTGAGCGGGCGAGCTGGCTCGCTGGCCAGGGGGCGTGCCGAGCCGGGCAATGCAGCCACGAACTGAGTTCTAACTTTAAGGGAGGCGAGGACTGCTCGACTCCCACTGCCGAGCGCGCGATTCGTGATCCACGCGTGAGGTTTCGCACTGGAACTCTTCTCGCTGACGAAGGCTCGTGAAAGGGAGCCGGGAAGACCGTTTGAACGGTTTGCGGACGTGAGGCCAGCCCTAGCCTCCAGAAACGCCAAAAGCCTCGCTGGCTTGGTGAAGACTCAACGCGGTGAAGGCACTATTATTATAACTTCGGCAACGCCGATTTTCGATATTGTCGCGAACGCGGGGGTGGGGGAGAACGCAATGGAGTACAAACGAATGTCGATGAAATATCCGAAGACAGTGAGCACGCGGTTATCAGTTGGCGGCGAAGTGAAGGGGCTCGTGCTCGCGGCGTGCATGGCTGGCTGCCTGATTGGCGAAGCGAATGCTCAACTGCGGGTCGTTGCTTGGAATATTTCCAACTACGACGGCGATGACCGGGCCGCGGACCTTCAGCGCGCCGTGTACGACACGTTCAGCGGAAGGCGGATGGCTCCGGATGTAATATTAGCACAAGAGTTTTCGTCTTCGTTCGCGCTGGCTACGTTTCTTTCGCTTATGAACGGGGCCAGTGGCAGCCCGGGCGATTGGGCGGCTGCGCCGTTTGTTGATGGGCCCGATACCGAGAGTGTGTGCCTTTACCGCACGACCAGGGTTTCGCTCGTGGGGGGAACTACGAGAACGATTGCACTGGGCAGTTCTTCAACGAGCAATCAGCCGCGTCACACTTACCGATATGATCTACGTCTGGTCGGTTACAACGCTGATTCCGCCGTGATCGCGATGTATAACGTTCATCTGAAATCGGGTGATTCTGGGACAGATATCGCTCGCAGGCTCGTAGAGACCACTCGCATCCGTGATAATGCCCAGGGGGTTGACACCAACTTCGTAGGTAGCGGGAAGCCGGCTGCCTACCAGTTCCTGGTGGCGGGGGATATGAATACGCAGACCGATTCCCAGTCCGCGTACGCGGAACTCGTGCTATCGCAGTCAAACAACAACGGAAGATTCTTTGACCCAATTAAGACGAACGGGTCTTGGAACAACAACGCGGCCTTCCGATTTGTGCATACTCAGGACCCTTCTGGCGCGGGCGGAATGGATGATCGGCACGACCAGATATTGTTAAGCGGCGGGTTGATCGACGGTGCAGGCCTTGATTACATCGGCAACTCAAATATTGCCTACAGCACCTCCACCTGGAACGATCCGAATCATTCCTACCGCGCGTGGGGAAACGATGGCACCTCGTATAACTTAGCGCTTACGACAACGGGTAACACGATGGTGGGCGCTCTGATTGCCCAGGCGCTTAAGAACGCCGCGGCGGGCGGGGGTCACTTGCCGGTATTTCTCGATTTGAAAGTGCCTGGCAAGATCGCAGGCCCTGGGTCAATTAACTTTGGAGACGTGGCGGTGGGTGCCGTGGCGGAGCAATCCATCTCGGTAGGGAACAACGGCGATGTCGCGAAATGGACAGTAGCGGGTATTAGTAATATAACATATACTCTCGGGGCAAGCAGTGGCTTCACAGCACCGGCGGGCTCTTTCAACGATGCGGCGGGGGGAATACTGAACTCGCACACCGTCACGATGAACACCTCTACACCCGGCGTCAAGACCGGCACACTTACGATTATAAGTGGCGACCTCGACTTTCCAACGCTTTTGATTCCGTTTACGGGCACAGTGCAGGCAGCCAATCTGCCCCCGGTGGCGAACGCCGGCCCCGACCAGACTGTTACCGACATCGACGGCAGCGGTACAGAAGTGGCATCACTGGATGCCAGCGCCAGCGCGGACCCCGACGGCGACATAATATTATATCGATGGACTCTCGGCCAAACTCAACTCGCGAGCGGAACCAGCCCCACCGCGAATGTTGTGTTACCTGTAGGCCTCAACGACGTGCAGCTCACCGTCACAGATAACCGCAGCGCGAGCACGATCGACACGGTCCGCGTGACTGTGAATCCGCGGCCCAACCAACCGCCCACGTCCGACGCCGGTCTAGACCAGTCCGTGGTTGATATTGACCGCAGCGGCGAAGAGCCCGTAACATTGGATGGAAGCGCCAGCGCAGATCTCGACGGCACGATTGTTTCGTTGGAGTGGTTCGAAGGGCAAACTCTCATCGCCAGCGGACAGATGCCGGTGGTCAGCTTCTCAGTGGGGTCACACACCGTAACACTGATCGTAACTGATAACAACGGAGGTTCAGCGAGCGACGATGTCACTATCCTCGTAAGTACACCCTGCGTGGGCGACTTCAATCAGGACGGCGGGGTTGACGGCTCGGACGTTGAGGCATTCTTCGAGGCCTGGAGCATCGCGCTTCCCTCTAGTGATGTGAACAGCGATGGCGGGGTTGATGGGAGCGACGTCGAAGAGTTCTTTACAAAATGGTCCGCGAGCGAGTGTTAATTGGGTGGTGCCTTCTGCGCTTGACCCTTCAACGCAAGGCAAGTTAGACCAAGTACCGTCATTACTCCATGCCCGGTAAGGATGATTAAGATCGGTCCACGCGGCCGTCCCGTAGTTTATTCTAAAGTTCCGGTGTACTCAACGCTGAGAGCACTGAGGAATGCTAATGTATCAGATCCGCGGGGTTGAGCCTGCGGTGCGCGAAGCGCTGGACGGTACCGGCAATTACCCAGCCCAGTCCAGCACCCACGATCACATCACTGGGGTAGTGCGCTCCGAGGACAACCCTGCAGATCGCTACCAAAACCGCGAGGGTGACCACGATCGCTCGCAACTGCGGATACAAGTTGGTGAGAACTCTCGCCAGCGCGAACGCCGCGGCGGTGTGGCCACTCGGCATTGACCAGAGCACAGACATTCCTCGTTCCCAAAACTGCCAGGCGTGCCGCGGCGTCGTCCAGCCGTCTAGAAGGTAAGTTTCCCAGGGCGGCACGAACTTCCACGGTTGACCCAAGCGGGGCCGAGGTCGGCCGATCAAGCACTTAAGTATAAAGACGGAGAGCGCGGAGGCGGCGCAGCCCAAGACCGCGGCGGGGAGCCGCCGCCGGTTCGCTGGGTCAATCGTCCAAACCACGGCCGCGATGAGCACCGCCGAGGTGATAGCGCCGAACTGTTGAATAAACTCCATCTCACGCCGGAGATCGCCGCGAATTTTTTCGTTCGCCCTTACCGTCATGGCGGCGACGTACGGATCACTGAAGAGCGCGACGGCGAGTGCGGCACCATAGATTAAGAGCCCAACCCACCGCGTAGCAGAAGTGTGCCGCGGGCGGAGCGAGCCAAAGTTACTTTTGCGGTCACTCATTCAATACGCGCGGATCTATGGGGGGCTTACCGATTGGGGAGTTTAATGGGCTCTGTGGTGCGCCCGGGTTGGATCTGGCGAATCGTACACCGGCTCTTTAACTTCACCTTGAGCGTGAGTGGGGAAGTGGGCGGGCTTGGGCGTACGATCGGTCGGCGCGGGTCGGGTTCTTAGTCGCGGTAGCACCAAGGGGGAGCACAGTATGATTCCGGTAACCACAACGTTTACGATTGAGGGGTATCGAATTAAGACCTACCTCGGCATCGCGCGCGGGATTACGGTGCGGGCACCGACGATCGCACAGGGGTTTTTTGGCGGGCTTAAGTCGATCATCGGTGGGCGTATTGGGGCGTATACGCAGATGTGCGAGCAAGTGCGTCAGCAGGCTTATGAACTCATGCTCGACCATGCCCGGGCTCTGGGCGCCAACGCGGTGGTCGGGCTGCATTATGATGCCAGCGAGGTGAGCGTAAAGGGGGGCGCGACCGAAGTATTATGTTACGGTACCGCTGTGGTGATCGAACCTACAGCGGGAGTGCCGGCTGCTCTCAGGGCCAACGGGGTTGGGTTGAGCGATACCCAGTAGTCCCGAGACCGCCCCCCATCCCCCACGCCCAACCGGCGCGGGGCCTGATATGCCCCCCCCGCCAAGGTGTGCGTTAAATGAGTACGCGACGGAGCAACCGTCAATTCCCCTCCCCGGGCGGGCCATCGCGCTCGATCCGAGTAATCGCTAGCCGATGTAGACATTGTGAGCGAAGTTGACAATGTTCAAGCGGCCCCGCACGTCACGGCGTGCATTACTCCGCCTCCGCTACTTATCGCGTTGCCCGGGGGCCTGTATGTGAGCGGGGTGGTCACGTGGGCGGTTCAACTCGCTAACGCTTTGGTCGCGGTGGGTGGCCGAGCTGGTCTGCTCGTTCACGCACTTCGCGCCGGATATGCCCCTGCTTCACCGGTGATTGACGCACGGGTGCGCCTCTTTGATCTCAGCGAGTTGGGCGACTTTGAGCAGGGAACGATCGACCTTGATGGTTGCCGTAGGGCCTACGCGCATGCGGTGCTGGAACTGCGTGGGTGCGATGAGGGGCCGGTGGTTGTCTCGCCCAATCTGCACGGCGACTGCTACGGCGTGTGCGCATCACTTACGCTTAATGATAATATATGCGGCCAAGTGCGGCTCTTGGGCTGGTGTCACCTGGATAGTAGTTACGATCTGCGGATGCTAAGTTATTTCGCACCGGTGCTCTCTCGCGTGGCGGCGGTAAGCAGTCGTCTGCATACGCTCCTCGCGGCGGAGCTGAGCGGCCATGAAGTAACTGTTGATGAAGTTGCGTACGGGGTGAGGTTACGATCAGGTCCGCCGATTGAAAGTCTCACCGGCTCGCCACCCAGGATCATCTACAGCGGAAGGATGGATCAGACCGTAAAGCGGGTGGGCATACTGCCAGCACTCAGCCTCGAGCTTGCGCGACGCGGCATTCGGCACGAACTGATGCTCGTCGGCGACGGACCGGAGAACCACGCGATGGATTCGGCCATCCAAATCATGAAGCAGCGTCGGCATGATGACTGCCGCGATAATGATTATATTATGACGCGGCGGGGTGCCACGCCCGAGTGCCAACTGGGGGAACTACTCGCCTCGTCCGAGCTGTTCGTATTGCCCTCCACCGCGGAGGGTCTCAGTCTTTCGATGCTGGAAGCGATGGGGGCCGGATGCATCCCGGTGGTAACGGCGGTTCGCTCGGGGCCAGCGCAGGTGATCACGCACAACGTGAACGGTTACCTTGTTGAGGCGGGGGACACGGCACAGAATATTACCTCGGCGTTCGCGGATGTAGTCGCGGAACATCTCAGGCGTCCTGCCGCGGATCGAGCGGCGATGCGGGAATCGGCGCGCTCCGCCGCGGCTGTCTACAGCATGAGCGCGCATGTGGCGAGGGTACGTGTACTCCTTGAACAAGCCGTCAGGGGGCAGCCCAAGCGCTGGCCTCAATCGCGACCATGGGGGTTCACCTCAAACGCGGTAGTAGGACCGGGGGGCGCGACGAGATTAGTGGAAGCCCTAAAGCGATTGACCACTCACGGAGCGAGTGTCGCGATCTACGGCGCGGGCAACCATACATTACAACTGAAACATATCTTGGAGCCCTATCTGGATCGAATCGCCTGCTTTGCCGACGATAGCCCGCAGAGTAACCAGCTGCTAGGCCGACCTTTAGTTGCGTTGAAAGACGTAGCATCCCACCGCGTCAGCTCACTGATTGTCAGCTCCTGCATTCACGCCGAGCAGATGTACCAGAATGCTCATCGGTCGCTACCCGGGCTACAGATCGTTACGTTATACGACCAATCAGTGGTCGCGGCCTAAATGAAGCACGAAGCACTACACCTGCTCGACGAGGTGCTACGGAAATCGGAGCAGCGAACTTAGCGTGGCGAGAATAACCAGGACTATCACAACCGTGATCCATATCGGTTTCTTGGTCAGCCCCCGGCGGGCGAGAAGTGCATGCCCGCACTTATAACAGACATCAACGTCATCATACAGCGAGGCGTTGCACTCGGGGCAGTTCCGCGTTACATCGCCGAATGCCTCCAAGTCGCGCTCGCTCGGGCCTTCATCGATCTCATCATCTGGACGGCTGGTGCCGCGACGGTTGGCCATGGGAAATAATAGGACGTACCTCGGAATGCTAGGGCGTTGGGGGCGGCGCGGACATTGGTGGCCTCTACGCTCATGCGGGGTGCAAGGTGGTGAGGTTAGTGCATTGATCGCTCCGCCGATAATTCAGCCATGCTCGGGCCGATTCGCAGGCCAACAGTGCTAGCGCTATGGGTCCTGTCTGCAATGTTGTCCCCTTTAAGATGGCGATCGTTGATACAATACACAAGATGTTAACGTCCGCTGTGTAGAGTATTTCTTTTTTGTACTGGTGGTGGCCCGCCCAGAAACTAATTATATTCCAGGCAAGCGCTGTGCAGGCCCGATGGCAGAACTCTATCTGGGCCGGGCTGATGAGCCCGCCAACGCGGTGGGTGGATTGGGATTGGTAGCGGTTGATCTGGTGGTAGTAATTGCGAACGGAGCCGATCGTCATGTTTCAACTTTATATTGTCGTCGCTGCGGGGTTGGTCATCGGCTCGCCGCTTGTGGCGGCTGATTCAATTTCGATTGACCTCACGAGCCTCCGGATTTCCAACAATCTGAACCAGAGCCGCAGCAGCGCGCCAGCAATCATCGACCCAGCGTATAAATATTACGTTGATTTTAGCGACTCCACGCGGGTGCGCGGCCAGAGCGGCTTGATGGCCATCCTTTATCCCAACCCCGTCCCCCTCAGCGATCTGCTGGAGACTTTCAGCCCCGGGTCGTCCGAGATGCTGCACACGGCGGTGCTGAACCCCAACGGGTCACACCCCTTTGATGGACCCGCCCAGGTTATTTCCGGCACTTCGGGCTCTATCTCCATCAGCCTTACATTGCAAGCGCAGATCAACGCGACGAACGTCGGCTCGTTCTCGATTACTAATGTTATACTTACGCCGTCGGTGGTGGGGGGCCTGATATTCACGCAAGGAAGTGTCGTAATTTCACGTGGCTGCCTCGCCGATTTCAACGATGATGGGGGCGTGGATGGGGGCGATATCGAATCGTTCTTCGTCGTGTGGGCGAGCGGCGATGCCCAAGCCGATGTAAACGGCGACGGCGGAGTGGATGGCGGCGATATCGAAACTTTCTTCGTGCGCTGGGAGGCTGGCTGCTGAGCAAGCCTGCGTGCGTGGGAGGCCCGCTTGCTTGGCAGACTCGTCTGCTTTTAGGTAGACCGATGGCGATGCCTCCGCGTTGACAAAGCTCTGGCACCGCACAACTCCGATCGACCGCGCAGAGCGCGCTTGGCCAGCTCCACGAAGCCAGGTCCTGCCTAGCCCGCTGGCGCAATCTCAAGCCCCTTTCCGGGAGCATTCGCCAGCTTGTCTTTCCCCGGCAAGCAACCCAGCCCTCGAAGCCGGGTCAAGCATCGCCGCCGATGAACCAACCATCACTCAGGCTTGGGATGAGGCGCTGCGACGAACAATCCTTGCCCAAGCGCTGGAAACGCTGCGTACCACCTCGAAAATCGGCCCCACTTCCCTCCGGCTGTTTGAGCTGATCGCCTTGCGAGGCGTGCCACTTCCCGCCGCGGCCGTGCAGTGCGGAGTCTCAGCGAACGATGCCTACGTCATCAAGCACCGCGTCGCCAGCCGACTGAGAATCATCATGCAAGATCTCGTCCGCGGGTACGAAGTTCTCTGAACCGCCATCCGAGCATCGGGTGGAAAAAACGGCTGACTCGGCTTGAAACTGAGTTATAGTTGTGGCTGCCTCGCGTTTCGCGTTTACCCTGGCACATTCTTCCCGTTGGGTACGTTGCGCCCTGCATCCCCATATATTCACGGCTGATCTCGTAGTTTTTGTCCGCCCCATGACGTCTGTAAACGACAATCACCCCGAACCCCGCTTGCTTGAGGCACTTTGCGCTGCGCGACAGCAAGGCAGCGACTTAGCCGACTTTGATCCGCAGTTGCTCACGCACATAGAAACCTGCGAAGCATGCCGAGCCATGTACGCAGAGTTCGAGGCAAATAATAAGTTTCTGCTGGGCATGATGGCCACCGCACGTAACGCGGCTGAACAATCCAAACGCCGCAAAGCCACTCGAGACGCTCCCAAATCAGCCTCCGGTTCTGGCGCGGCAACTCAAAGAAGCGCGTCGCCCGTCAGCCGGCCACTCTCCGATTCTGCGCTGATGGCCCTTCCTGGCATCCCCGGCTACGAGTTGCTCGGCGAAATTCACCGCGGCGGACAAGGTGTTGTATTTCGCGCTAGGCAGACAGCTACTAAGCGAGACGTGGCAATTAAGATGCCCTTGGCTGGCTCCTTCGTCTCTGAGCGTGCCCGCATCCGGTTCGAGCGCGAGATAGAGCTGGTGGCGCAGTTGCACCACCCCAACGTAGTGACCGTCTTTGATTCGGGGCTCACTCCGGACGGGCGTTACTACATCGTCATGGAGTTAATCGAGGGCTTAACCCTTGATCGCTTCCTCCGCGGGGGTGAGGAGGCATCAACGCAGACCGGGCGACGGCGTACGGAGTTTATATTACGACTCTTCGCGAAAATCGCAGACGCCGTGCAGCACGCACACTCCAAAGGAATTATCCACCGCGATCTTAAGCCCGGCAACATCATGGTCGATCAAAGGGGCGAGCCGCACGTGCTCGATTTCGGCCTGGCACGCCGCGGCGAATGGTCCCCGGAGTCCTCGCCCACGCTTGTTGATGAGTTTCAGGGAACGCCCGCCTACGCGAGCCCCGAGCAGGTGGGTGGTGATCCCCGCGCCATTGATATCCGCACAGATGTGTACGCCATAGGCGTGATGTTATATCGGGCGCTCACGGGCCAATGGCCCTACGCCGTTGACGGCTCACTCGCTGACCAGATACGTAATATTAAGGAAACCCCGCCTCAGCTCCCATCAAGGCGAGCCCGCGCCATCCCCTCCGATCTGGACACGATTGTCCTCACCGCGCTCGCCAAAGAACGAGAACGCCGGTATCAGTCCGCTGGCGCTGTCGCGGCCGACATCACCGCGTTGCTCGCCGGTCAGCCCATCGCCGCTCGGCCCGCCAGCCTCTGGTATGTTGCCCGGAAGTCGATTGAACGCCATCGCGCTCTCGCAGCACTCGCGGCGGTGATTGTAACATCAGGGGTGTTGACCTTTTCAGCATGGGTCTCCTCGCAACGCGCGGCAGCGCAATCCGCTCGCGAAGTTGCCGCAGCGCAAACCGCGGCGGCCAGCCTCGCGAACACCGTTCTGGGCCGCGTCGGATCGGCCCCAGGCGGCGAAAGTCAGCGAGCCTTTGCACGCAATATATTATTACGCTCCGGGTCCGACCTCAACGCCGGAATGTCTGCACAAGCACCTCGAACAGCGATCGCCCTTCGAGCTCAAGTTGCCTCGATGCTCGCTTCAATTGGTGAACATAAGCAAGCCGTTAACCAGCTTACAGCCGCATCCGCCACCCTCGATGGTCTCCGCGATGCGACACGAGATGAGCAAACCGCGCTCCGCATTCAGTTAACCCAAGCCCAACGCGACGCAGGCAGCTTTTCCGACGCTGCCGACACCGCACGCAACGCGCTCTCGCAACTTACGGGCACTGCTGAAGCGGTCCAGCTTCAGCGGGCGGCGATGCAGGCCCAGCTCGCGGCCTCGCTTCTTGGTCAGCGTGACCTCGCCGCGGCGATGCAGCTCTGTTCGGAACAAATCGCCATTCTCGCTGGATACTTACCCAACGACCGTCACAGCGAAGCACTCACCCCGCTGCTAGACATCTGGTCGCGTGCCGCTCAGTTAGCGAGCGATGCGCCGCAAGCCGCGGCGGCGGCCGCTGCGCTCAAACTATACATAAGTAATGAAAGTTACAATAAGACTCAGGCCGCGATCTTTGTCCGGGCGGCGCTTACCGCCGGAGATTCCGCCGCCGCCCTGACGAGCCTCTCCGACCTGATTCAGGCCGCGCGCGCCGCGGCGAGCGCAGACGCAGCCACGTATTTTTCAGATGCGAGCCTCGCCGCTCTGCTGCCGCCAACCAGCGTGCTTCCGCCTCATTCGCTATCGGCAAAGCGCTCCGCGGCGGCCCTGCGCTACGCGGACAATATACTTACGTTACTCGCTGATCCACAGCGTTCTCGCGATGAAATGTTACAAACCGCGTACGCGGCGGTGCCACCCATGCGTCTTCTAGGGTGCGACGCCGCGAGTTTCTGCCGAGAAGTGGTCGCAAGTCTGTCAGCTCCACCCCTGGGCACGCCGCGTGAGCGGGCCCGATGGCTGACACTGCTAGGTAATTCTGAATCAAAGCATGATGATTACGCCGCCGCCGCGGCGTACGAGCAAGCCCGATCTCTTCTCGCCGCCGAGCCTCCCGGTGATATCAAGCAAGACGATGAGCTCTCACTCGCGTTGCTGGACGTGTATGAACGGATCGGAAACATAACTGGTGCGATAGCGATCTCAACTGCTCGCGTAAATCAGGTTAATCCCCCTCTGAGTCCCTTCACCTCGATCAGACGGCTAAGCGAACACGCCAAACTGCTCGACAGGGCGGGCCGCGGCGGCGAAGCACTCGCGTACCTCGAGCATTGTAAATGGCTCGCGATGAGAAACGTTTCAAGTGATCCGCTTATCGCGGACCTCGACGGCGATATTGCGCTCACCGCGAGCGCGCTGCTCGCCTCGCGTGGCGAAATCGCCGCGGCCATTGCAGAGTACATCCGGGGCGATGCCGCGATCGCTCGCCTTGAGTCGGCTAATCCGATGTTCGCCCGCGCTTTAATGGTGCGGCGGGCTCGGACGCTGGCAGCGACTGGCGATGTCGAGGGCGCGATCTCGCTCCTCATCAATGCCGTGCAAGGTCTGGGTGAAAACTTTGGCGCATTGGGCGAATGGCCACGACGGGCGACCGAAGATTTAATTATGTTGTATGAAAGCAGCGGGAGAAGTGAGGCCGCACAGCCTTACCGCACCCTGCTTCTCAAAGTGCCCTCATAGGCGGGGCACTCGTGCCGCCCAGGAAGCATTCCCGCAGCCAACCAACTGGCGCCGAGAAGTGTAATTGAAAAGTAACTCACAGCCCGCGCGATTGTGAAATCGCCCGCACACGCTGCGAGTCGCCCGCATACCGCACGCCCGCCTGTTGGCAGAGCATCTTTGAAGATATCTGCGCGGAAAGAAATATGGTGGGCAGCCCCGAACCCGGGTGGGTGCCCCCACCCACAAGATATAAGTTATCAAACCCTTTGAGCTTATTCTGCGGCCGGTTGTGCAGCATCTGGCCCAGATTGTGGGCGAGGTTAAAAGTCGCGCCAAACTGAATATTACTATCGCGCCACTGCGTTGGGCCAACCTGCGCTTCGCTTACAATGCGAGACTCAAGGTCACTGATCCCCATCCGCTTCTCAACCTGGGCGATCATTCGAGATCGTAACGCGGGGTATTCCTGTTCCCAATCAACGCCGGTATTACAGTTGGGCGTAGGCATCAGCAGATACAAAGAGCTGTCGCCCGGCGGTGCGAGCGTGGGGTCAATCCGTGAGGGATTACACACGTACACCGAAGGATCATCGCTCAGCCGACCGTGCACCACGATGTCATCAAGGTTTTCTTTGTAAGTCTCTGAAACGTAAATGGTGTGGTGAGGAAGATCAACGCCGCCCCGCACGCCCAGATACAACATAAACGTGCTGCACGAATAGCGACGCGATTGAAGGTGCTGTTCGCTATATTGCTTCCCCGCCCGAGCCCGCTCAGACTTGGGGATCAGGTTCTGGATCGCCCAGGCAGCATCGGCATTCAGCACGACATGATCAAACGCGAGCGT
The DNA here is from genome assembly GCA_964450325.1 of uncultured Phycisphaeraceae bacterium. Classification (GTDB taxonomy): domain Bacteria; phylum Planctomycetota; class Phycisphaerae; order Phycisphaerales; family UBA1924; genus UBA2402. The sequence continues at coordinate 26,800 of CAYVFW010000023.1, forward strand.
CTCGCCCGCGTGTACCCCGCTTGTGAAGCGAACAGCCGACGCTCTGCCATCGCTTACATCTACACCAGCCACCGGCGAGCTTACCACAATGTGGGCTCCGAGTTCGCCCGCCAACTTTGCCATCGCGAGCATCAGCGCGTGGCAGCCACCCTTGGGGTGCCAGATGCCGTATTCATACTCGATGAACGGCAGAATGGTAAATAAACTCGGACATTCAAAGGGGCTCATCCCCAGATACTTGCTCTGGAAACTCATCGCCAGCTTAATATATGGATCATCAAAGTATTTGCCCAGCAACTGATGCACCGAGAGATGAGGAGCGAGCACCGGCCCGACCTTCAGCGTGTCCAGCCATGTGTCCTTGCCGAAGAGATCCAGCGGAGAACGCATCGCGTTGCGAAGAATCGGTTCGCTATGCCTTAACTTATATCGATTGTCCGCCATGAAGCGGCCGAAGTTCGCCCCATCCCGGGCGTTAATAGCGCTAATCCTGCGTGACATTTCCGCGATGTTCTGTGTCGCATCTAACGTAAGTGTCGGTGCGTTGGGCCGTCCGATCAGCAGCCGATACATCGGGTCAAGGCGGGTCAGCTCAACGTAATCACTCACATTCTTTCCCGCCGCGGCGAAGACTTCCTCGAGCACATACGGCATCATGAAAAAAGTGGGGCCTTTATCAAACTGAAAGGTCCTGGCCACCGAGTCCTCACTCGTCCCGGGTTCCACACCCGCCGCCGTCTGGGCGACTCCCCTCACTCGCGCGGTCCGCCCGCCAACCTCCGGTGCCGCTTCAAAAACCGTGACCTCAAAGCCCGAAGCGCTGAGCAGCACCGCCGCTGCCAGCCCCCCAGGCCCAGCACCCACGATTGCAACGCGTTTTCCTTGTGACCCGCTTGTAGCCATAGAACAGTCGTTTCGTCTCGCACCACGCTTCGGATGATGCGTGAATTGTGGCCGAATCACTCAATTGTGCCTCGGTGGCGCCCCGCACGTGATCACACCACACCTCTGTCAAGCATCGGCTTATTATCGTAGGAGTGTTTACCAGCTCCCTCGCCCAGGCGAATTGTGGGGCCGAAATCTGAAAAAGCCCTCTAACGCGGCGGTCCAGCAGCAGTGCGTTCTTTGTAACACTAGTGTTGATAGGTAACTCGCCATTTGCTACCTAGTTCATCGATATTGACACGCCTCTGGTGGACGCACTGGCTGTCCATGGCTCAAACCCTCACGCCAAAGTGCGCTTCGTAGAACTTCGGTCGCCTCTTCAGCCCGAGGGGCTTGTGAATTTATTCCATTCGTGTGCAAGGGCGGAGGTGCCAGCAGCCCAAGATGGGTACGGCGGGCGCCGGCAACTTTCGGATAGCGGTTGATCGACGCTCGGTTGGTGTGTCAGAGTGGCGGCATGGGACAGCCCACCAAGTACGTGGTGAAGTGCATCAGGTTGTAGACGATCGCGCACAGAAGCACCACGCTCTTCACCTTCGTCAGTCCGCGCCCGCCAATGCGGTCCACCGCGAGCTGTGTCTTCAGTTCCGCGTTGGGCGTCTCGGCGATGCCCGAGCGTTAACTCATCAGCTCGGCCGCGCCTGAAGGCGGCCCAGCCACCGAAGCTGGTTGCGCGGTGAGAAAAACTGCAATGGGTACGGGTGCCCCTGCCCCAACGGGGCAACGGAAACCCCCAACCCAAAACCCGCACCCGACAACCCCTACACCGTAATATTAAA
>CAYVFW010000024.1:0-3692 GCA_964450325.1 uncultured Phycisphaeraceae bacterium
ATTGAGGGATAGGTCGGGGTATTTGTCGGGGCATGGGTCGGGGCATGGGTTGGGGCATGGGTCGGGGTATTTGGGATGGTTGGTGCTGCGGTCATAGTTCGGAGATCCTTTCTGAGGAGCCTTGGTGGTGGGAGATGAACAGCTCACCTTCCGAAGAAAGGCGGCCTGACACACTTTGGACATGGCGATTGAGAACGACAGCACTCGAAATGCCTGTTCTAGAGGGGATTACGAGCGCAGAAATATTTTTGCGAGGGCGCGGCGAGCGACACGCAATGCGCCGCTTTTAAGCCTGCCGCACGATCAAATGAGGTGGCACGGTGTACGCTTGCGGCGATATGACACCTTCGCGGATAGATGATGTTTTTGCGGACCTGCGTGCGACTAAGCGAAAGGCGATCATTCCCTTCGTGTGCGGTGGAAGCCCCGTGGCTGATAATGGGCCTGACGCCGTTGGGAGCACCGGCCAGTTGATCCGCGCGTTGGATGAAAGCGGGGCGAACATAATTGAGGTCGGTATCCCGTTCTCAGACCCAATCGCGGATGGGCCGGTGATCGCTGCGGCGATGCATAGGGCGTTGGGGGAGGGAGCAACACCTGGCGGGGTGTTTCAGTCAGTCGCCGCGGTTCGGTCAAGTGTGAAAGCCGGGCTGGTGGCGATGATCAGCATGTCGCTGGTTCATCGAATGGGAGCGGGGCGGGGTGCAAGCATCGCGATAGGGTTTGTGTCGCTGACAAAGGAAGCGGGCTTTGACGGCTTGATCGTGCCTGATTGTCCTTTGGAGGCATCGGGCGAGTTGGCGGCGGCGGCGGCGAGCATGGGGTTAAGTTATATTCAGCTGATCTCCCCCACCACCCCAGCTGCGCGGGTGGCGGAGATTGCCAAGGCGAGTAGCGGATTTATCTACGCTATGTCACGGGTGGGGATTACAGGAATGCAGGCGACGCTGCCGGATATCGGGCCGTTGGTTGCGCGGATACGGAATGTAACTGAGCTGCCTATCGCGGTGGGGTTTGGGGTGAGCACGGCGGCGCATGTGCGGGCGGTGCATGCGCACGCGGATGGGGCGATTCTTGGCTCCGCATTGGTGAAGCGGCTGACAGCCGCGGCGGCGGAGGGAGGCGACGTGGTGCAGGCCGCGAGAGACTTTTTTCGCGAGTTGGTTGAGGGGTGAGGGTTGCGGGCACATCGCTAGATGGTGACAATCTGCCGATACTGAAACGGTTTCATGCGGGATTTGGGGAAGACGGCGCGGACTCAACCCCGAGAATAACTTGTCGGCGGCGGAATGAATCGCGTAGCGACGGCGGACAAATGGACCGCCCCTGGCATATATTTGTAAGCCCGGACCAGATAAAGAGTTGGAACGCAGTCAGACCGATATGGTATCGGTCGCGCGATGTTTATTGGTGTTGATCGCGTGACTTTGTTTTGCGTACTTCAAACCTCTTTCCTGGCGAGGGAAAACACCCATGAGCACCCTGATCAAAATGAGTAACGCCCACCCTTCAAGTTATTCTCACTTTGGTAACCAGCAGCAACAGGTTCGCGGCGATGCTCGTTTGGATGAACACTCTGGGCAGGCCGACCGCGGCGAGCGTATGGAACAGATTTTTGGCGCGGATGTGTTCAGCGAGCGCGTGATGCAGCAGCGGCTGCCGAAAGATGTGTTTAAGCGGATGCAGCTTACGATTCAGCATGGTGAGCCGCTGGATGCGGACCTGGCTGATATCGTCGCATCGGCGATGAAGGAATGGTCGCTGGACCGCGGGGCCACGCACTACACCCATTGGTTTCAGCCGCTGACCGGACTTACGGCGGAGAAGCACGATTCATTCATCGCGCCCGATGGTCGGGGCGGGGCTATTACGGAGTTTAGTGGCACGGCCTTGGTGCAGGGTGAGCCGGATGCAAGTTCGTTTCCTTCGGGCGGACTTCGAGCAACCTTCGAAGCACGCGGCTATACCGCTTGGGACTGCACCAGCCCGGTGTTCATCAATCGCAATGGTGGATCGGCAACGCTGTGCATCCCCACCGCTTTCGTATCGTGGACCGGGGTTGCGCTTGATACTAAAGTGCCGTTATTACGTTCGATGGAGGCTGTGTCAGATCAGGCGATGCGAGTTCTGCGGATCTTTGGGACCGCTACAGGGGTCACTCGGGTGATGGCGACGGCCGGGTGTGAGCAGGAGTACTTTTTAATCGATCGTGCGCATTACTTTGCGCGTGAGGATCTGCTTTCTTGCGATCGGACGCTCTTCGGCGCGAAGCCGCCCAAAGGCCAGCAGCTTGAAGATCATTACTTTGGTTCGATTCCGACGCGGGTTATTGCGTTCATGGGCGAATCAGAGCGTGAGTTATATCGGTTGGGCGTGCCGCTGAAGACACGGCACAATGAAGTGGCACCGGGGCAGTTTGAGTTCGCCCCTATCTTTGAAACGGCCAACGTGGCGAGCGATCACCAGATGCTGGTGATGGAAACACTCCGCCGGGTTGCAGCGCGGCACAACCTGGCCTGCATTCTGCACGAAAAGCCCTTTAAGGGGATTAACGGGAGTGGTAAGCATCTGAACTGGTCTATGAGCACCAATACTGGGGTTAACTTGCTTGACCCGCGAGATGACACGCATAGCAATATGCAGTTTCTGGTCTTCCTATGCGCGGTGATTCGCGCGGTTGACATGCACGCCGATCTGCTCAGGGCGAGCGTCGCTTCCGCGGCGAACGATCATCGGCTTGGGGCCAACGAAGCACCGCCAGCAATCATCTCCATTTATCTTGGCGATATGCTTACGAATATTGTCGAACAGCTCGAAAAGGGCGGGGCGAAATCTACGATCAAGGGTGGCAAGCTTGACCTTGGTGCGAGCACGTTGCCGCAGATTCCCCGGCACACTGGTGATCGTAACCGAACGAGCCCGTTTGCGTTTACGGGCAATAAGTTTGAGTTCCGCGCGGTGGGTTCATCGCAGAGCGTGGGGTGGCCCGCGACGGTGCTGAACACTATCGTTTCGGACAGCCTTGATTACTGCGCGACGCGGCTTGAGAAGGAGCTGGGCGAGAAGTTTACTGAAGCCAAGTTACAGTCGGCGGTTCGCGGCATGCTTCAGGAGCTGGTCAAGAAGCACAAGCGGGTGCTGTTTGATGGAGATGGTTACACGAAGGACTGGCACGCTGAAGCGGCCAAGCGGGGCCTTCCGAACTTGACTGAATCGGTCGCGGCACTCTCGGTGCTTAAGGTCAAGAAGAACGTTGACTTGTTCAAGCGGTTCAATGTGCTTACCAAGCAAGAGGTTGAGAGCCGCGAGCATATCTTCCTGGAGAAGTATGTTAAGCAGGTGTTAATTGAAGCGGAGACCGCGCTGGTGATGGGTCGCACGCAGATTCTGCCCGCGGCCCTGCGGCAGCAGATCGAGCTTGCTGAGGTAGTCGCGGTGACGCGGGCTGCAGATGCCGATGAGAGTGAAGCTCGCACCGCGCTGGATGACTTTATCGGCCTGGTAAATAATCTGCGTAACGCGATCAAGACGCTTGAGGAAGCGACCACTGCGGATGAGCACGAGGGCGAGATTCACAGCCATGCCGAGCATGTTCGCGATGACATTCGCCCGGCGATGAATGCCCTGCGGGATGCGGCTGACGCTGTTGAGATGTCGGTCAATCCTTTGGGTCATTTGTACCCGCACGTTAA
>CAYVFW010000024.1:3702-27793 GCA_964450325.1 uncultured Phycisphaeraceae bacterium
CGTATCGGGCGATGTTGTCGATTCGGTAACGCGGGGGGTGGCGGGTGGAAGTCTTGTAAGTTACTATGAACAAAGCCCCGCGATGGCGGGGCTTTTTATTTTGGTTTTTTGAATTTTGGCGTGGCGTGGCTGGGTTTAGGTAGGATGGGAGTGAAAATGTAAGTTGGGCACCGCGGCAATGCGGGTGCGGTGTGCCGGGGGGGAGCGAACATAAGCTGCGGTGCTCTTCGGTTTGGTTGGGATCTAGAACGAAGCCCGGGCGAGTTTGCGGAAACGCTTACTTGATTCTGCGGACTTTGAGGTTGCGGAACGAGACGAGGTCGCCGTGATCCTGCAGGCAGATATGCCCGGTGGTTGTGGTGCCGTAGGTGGGCATGGTGGGCCACTTGCTCTTGACGTAAGCGGCCTTGTAGACGTCGCCCTTGGTGTCCACATCTACAACCTTAACGCCGTTGAGGAAGTATTGCGTGCGGCTGCCGACGATCAGCATGCTCGCGGTGTTCCACTCATTGGCTGGGCGAACGACATCCGCGCTGGGGCCGATGAGATCGTAGAGTGCGCCCGCGCTCCTGTTAGCTTGCTTTCCATCCTTATGTCCAACATCATCAAGAATCTGCATCTCGGCCCCGGTGCGCCAAGGAAAATCCTGATCTTCAGCGCATCGATATATTACGCCGCTGTTGGCGCCGGGCGCGGCCCGCCAATCGCAGGAGAACTCAAAGTCTGCGTATTGCTCGGCGGTTGCGATGTCGCCCCCGCCGCGGCCAGCTTCGTGGGTGAGCATTCCGTCGGCGATGACCCAGCCTTCGCTGGGCATGGCGGTGCCGCGGAAAGCGCGAAGACCGAGCGGGCGGACGCCATCAAAGAGGAGCGTCCAGCCGTCGGCGACTTCTTTCTCGCTGAGTTTATTGTGAACGCGAACGTCTGACCATGTGGAGGGGAGGGTTACGTTACCTGTGGCGGCCCATTCAGCACCGCGGGCGAGAAGGGTGCGGAAGCCCGGGGAGATGACCGACTGCTTGGTGGGGGCTTGTCCTGTCCAAACATGGCCCAGCGGGGTAGCGAAGATGCGGCCTTTGCCGGCCTGAAGTGTGAAGGCCATCGGCTCGTCTTTTCCTGTGCCCTTGGAGGCGCGTGAGGACATCGCCTGAGCGAGGAGTTTATAAGGGGCATCCTTGGCCTTGGTGAGGCCGTGATATAACTCATCAGGCTGCGAGAACGAGGTGGGGAGGCCTTTGGTGATAGGGTGATTGGCATCGGCGAATGTTACATCAAAGGTATGAAACTCGCCGTGACCGGCGCCTTCGCGCCAGAGCAGCCCGAGCATTGATTCGTATTCGCCCCAACCTTTGAATGAGTTATTAGCGCTGTGGATAGCGACGACGCCCACGCCGCGTGTTTGCACGGCGGTCGTAAAGTTTTGTTCGGCCTGCGGCGGCCATCGCTTGGGTGCATCGTAATCGTTGTAGTCTATTACGAAGAGCTGATAGGCTGCGAGCGAGGTTGCATCGGCGAGCGAAGCGGCGGGGTCCTCAGTTACGTCGACGTCAAAGAGGCCCGTTGCTTCGAGCGTGTCTTCGTGGACGCGGCTGGTGAACTGCCAGTTGTGATTGTTAACACCAGTGATAAGCAGGGTGCGAATCTTCGCCGGCGGGGCGGGAGTCAACGCGGGCTGCGAGGCGGCGGTCGCGGCGGAAGTTGCGAGGATCGTGATGGCGATAACAGGCAGGAGCAAGGCGGTGGAGCGTGACATAGGTGAAACTCTGTTAACGGGTGAGTGGCGGTGGGAATGAGCCAACGACGGGGAGGGCTCCGTCTGGGCGAGAGTATGACTCCGGGCTGCGAAAAGGGTTGCGTAAAGAGGTGCAAAACTGCGGGGAAGGAACAAAGCGTGGGAGCCGGGTACGAGAACGAAGTAGGTTAGCGTCCGGTAATTGCGTCGCGGGAAGGCAGTCGGGTTAGATTGGGCAGGCGAGGTAATTGGCTGGAGGCAGGATGGCGAGGCGGGCCTCGCCGCGGCATGATTTAGCTTTTGCTTCCATCCGACGCCGCTCAGATTATCTAGACTCGAAATGTAACCTCAGCGAGCACCTGGTGGTTGCTTCCGTACTGGCCCTGGCTAGATTGGAAGAGGAACATCTGCTCGGCCTGCCAGACTACGGGCGGCATGGAGCGCTTCAGCCTGAAGCCTGGTTGTGGCACTTTGAAGCGGGCCAGTGTGATGTGAGGTTCAAAGTCGTCAGAGCGTTCACGGCGGACCGTCAGCCGCGCCGCCATGCGAGCACGAAGATGAAGGAGTGCCGTGGAAGGAGACAGCATTGCCGCGATTGATCTGATCGGACCGGCGCGAGGCATCGTCTCGATACTGTGTAGGTTGACGCTGAACGGAGCCGTGCCCGCAGCAGCCCGTTGGAAAGTTTCGATAATCGAATCGAGATCCTTAGTTGATCTGCGTCCGACGTGAAGGACTGTGAGCAAGAGGCGTTCGGACGCTACTAGTTCTTTCGATGCCGTCGTTAGTTCTTGAAGGTGGAGAGCCAACGCCTCGTGCACGGCCGGCAAGGGGACGATCCCGAGAATGAGGGTGATTTCGGCGGGCATCGGTCCTGAACAGCGTAGCGGAAGCGAGGGGGTGGGCCAGTCCGATAGCCCGAGGCGGTCACCGGGAAAATCGGGGCCACGAAGGGTATTATATAATCTGTTATTCTGATCCAAGCCTTGTAAAGGAACCCTCGACCATGCGTATCGGCGCCATCGGCATCGACTCATCCCACCTCCCCGAGTTCACCAAGCGAATGAAAGGAATGCACGCGGAGGGGAAGACTAAATGCCAAGTTACGCACTTTTGGGACCCGGGTCAACATGAGTGGCAGCACCCAGAGGGCGCGGCGAGATCAGCGCAGGATGTTGAGACTTGGCGGAAGACCGCGGGAGAGCTTGGGGCGAGGCAAGTAGGTTCGTTAGACGAGCTCCTGAACAATGTCGATGGGGTGATGGTGTTGAACATCAACGGTCACCGGCACCTTGAGCTCGCGATCGGGCCGATTGCTCGGGGTATGCCAACTTATATTGATAAGCCCGCTACGTGCTCGCTGGATCAGGCGCGGAGTTTATTAAACATGACTCGCCAGTACAAGGCGCGTTGTTATTCCGCATCTTCCCTGCGGTTTGTCGGCGAGATTCCCAAGCTCGACCACGAAAAGCTCGGCAAGATTGTGGCAATTGACGCCTTCGGTAATGGCGAAGTCTTGGATATGATGCCCGACCTCTGGCATTACGGTTGCCACACCATCGAGATGGTGGATGCAATCTTCAAATCGAGCGGTCAGGGCGCCGGCGTTTCACGCGTTAGTGCCGTTGCCACTGGCAATTCTACCAGCGGTTACCACTTGCTTGATATGCAATATCACGACGGTCGCATCGCCCGCCTACGTATGGATCGCAATGGTGCTTGGGCCTTCGGCGCGACCGTGCACGGCACCAAAAGTGTGCAGCAGTTCGTCGTGGACTTTGCGCCGGTTTACGGGCGATTAGTGGAAGGCATGATCACATTCTTCGAGGGCGGGGCGGCTCCTGTGGAACTGCGCGATATCGTTGAGAATATTGCCGTCATGGAAAAGGGGAACGAGTCGATAAAGCGGCATGGCGAATGGGTAGATATACCTCAGATCTCCTAAATTCGCTGTTTGTTCGGAAAATTTTGTGAAGATTGTGCTTGCTTTCGCTGGTGTGAAGCGGTAACTTATGCACAGAGAAGTTATAGAATATTGAATCTTGGGGTTTCCCGGCGCGTTCTGCCCGTCTCAAGATGCCGTACATTTTACTTACTTCCAAGTGCGTTTGCGAGAGTGTTAAGTAGATTGCTTTAGGAGAGCAAAGAGATGAAGACGACAATTATATTCGTGGCTCTGGCGGGCCTTACGGCCGCCGCGAGCGGGATCGACCTTACCCACCTTAAAACGGTTGATATCAGCGCGTTTAACACCAGTGCAGCGGCACCAAACTGGATCGGTTCTAATCCTTCCGCCATCGCGTGGAACGGTACTGATCTGTTCGTGGGTGGCTACAACAGCAGCGGAACCCCTGCTCTAACTGCTATGAACCGCGTGAGCAACCTGGGCAATGCACACTCCTTGGGTGCGACTTCATTCGGAGGGATTTCAACCCCGAATAGCCGCGGCATGACGGGGCTGGCAGTTCGCGGAAACAGCTTAGCGGCGGGATTGGATACTGGCGCGGGCAGCGGCGACAGCGCTCGTCTGTTTGACGCGACCTCTAATGCGTTGACTTGGCGAGTTGGCACCGCTGGGGCTGATAGCACCCGGCGTGCCTCGGGTGGCGTTGCCTTCGACCCCGGCTTCAACGGGACTGGCCCAAATCAGGGTGTGACGTATCTCGCTCCGGTTAGCGGTCGGCGTCATTTACTCAACGAAACCACCGGGGCGTATGTCAACGGCCAAAACGCTGGCGCGATTATCAACTTTAGCCCGGCTCAGACTACTTGGCGCGACCACGCGTTTGACCCCGCCACGGGCGACCTTTACACACGCGAATCAAACCGCGTTGGCAAGGCTGTGCGCAATGGCGACAACTCGTATTCGACCGTCTCTGGTGGTCAGTCGGTTGTGCTGTACAGCACGACGGTGGCTTCGGGCGTTGACAATCAGAATCTTGCATTTGTCAACTCACCCAACCAGGGCACTTTCTTGATCTTCAACGACCGCTCGGCTGGAAGTTCAGGTCAAACCTTTGGCGGAGTTATCAAAATCACCGATTTAAGTGGCGCGGTACAAGCCCTTAACTTCCTGAACGCATTTACACCGGCCACCGGTAACGGCGCTTATGACTTCTCGTACAACGCAGCGACGAACACACTCGCGGTGAGCGACTTTGCCAATCGCGTCGTTTATCTCTTCGGCGTGCCGACTCCGGGTGCCGCGGGCGTCTTGGCTCTTGGCGGATTGCTGGCGACGCGGCGTCGTCGGGCCTAGTTTGGGTCATGGTGGTGGGTCCCTCCCGTTGTCTATCGGTCAATAAACGGAGAGCGGCGGCTGGGCTAACGCCTTGCCCAACAAAGAAATATTTCACCCGCGTGTCGCCGACGAGAGTCGCCGCGGGAGATTAAGGCGACCCTGGCGCATTCTGCCACTGGGGGGCGAGTACCGTTCGGTTGAAGTCACCGTTTATTGATAGTACAACTCGAAGTGGTATTTTAATACCGTGATCGAACTCAAAAACATCACTCCTCAGCCCGGCCGTCCGCTCTATGCGGTGGTGAAGGACGCGATTCGCGCCGCTATCGACGCCGGGAGATTTCAGGCCGGGGACCGCCTTCCGAGCACCAAGGTTTTCAGCGGAAAGATGAGTGTTTCGCTGGTTACAGCCCATCGTGCTTTGCAGGAGCTGGTGACCAGCGGCGTACTCCGCAGGGGTCAGGGCAAGGGAACTTATGTTCACGAAGACTATGGGCGAGCGACCCGGCGTGGGCTGGGCATGCGATTTGGAATTGTGTTTCACGCCGATAGCTCACTCGCAGATGCTTATAACGGCCAGCTATTCGAGGGCGTGCGGCGTGAGGCTAATGAGCTTGGGATCGACATGATTCTGCTCCGCTACGGCGAGGACTGGCGGAACGAATGCAGCGCCTATCTCTACGTCAATCCCTTTGAGGATCTACTCGTCCACCCTTCGCGCAACAGCAAACGTGGGCCGGGAGGCGAGGGTGCGGCGGCGCCGATTATGGTTGTAGGTGCAACTTTTGCCCTCCCCGGCAGCGCTTGTTTGGATACTGACAATCTGGGTATCGCCACGGTCGCAGCTAACTATCTTGCCGAACTCGGGCACCAGCAAGTCGCGTTTGTCGGCGGGAGTGGTAAAGTAAGTAATGACCGCGATCGCTACGCCGGTTTTATCGCTGGCTGCCAGAACGCGGGGCTGCGGTTGGGCAACGAGCGAATCTTTCGCAATCCGGGCTGGCGGATGGGGGAAGAGCAACGGTTACTGTTGGAAGCGCAACTGACGTCTCCGGGGAGACCCACCGCCGTCTTTGCCGCTGGCTACCACTTCGCTTTGGATACCTACGCGGCAGCGTTGAATGTGGGGTTAAGAATTCCGCAGGATCTATCGGTGATAGGCGTCGATGATCCGCCCAGTGCAAGTTTTCTCACACCGCCACTTACCACCTTCCGGCAGCAGATGCTCGAGATGGGCCGGGCGGCCGTCAAGCAGCTCTTCCTGCAAGTTCAGTTGAGTATGGGGCGAGAAAATCCTGCGAGCGCGGTGCCTAAGTCCTACACCCAATCGTTTCCCGCGGAGTTTGTTGAACGGCTTTCATGCGCTATGGCTCCGACGACCGACGGGAACGGCAGGAGTCAAGCATCTACACATCGGGTAAGCGGCCGGGAAGCCAGTGGCGGTTTGCCTCACGCGGCTACCGTGCATGCTCAACCGGTGAGTCTGGCGCCACCGGAAGCCACGTTATGACATTCGCCCGTGGGGTGCTCATGGTGATCGGTAGTTAGGGGTGGAAGTGGTCCCACGCCGTCAGATCTGATTTCAGTCAGTTTAAGGTAGTGGTGGCGGGTTATTAAGGGTGCTGTGTAGGTGTAAGCCCTGTACATCAATCGGTCTTTCAACCGAGTCCGCCTTTGTGGGCGGATTCAAGGACAGCTCACATGATGGATATTCTATCGCAACCCAACCCGACCTCCCGAAGCGCAAGCCGCGAGATAAAGCGTCGTGCGTTCACCCTCATCGAGCTGCTCGTGGTAATCGCGATCATCGCCTTGTTGATCGGTATATTACTTCCCGCAATCGGCAAGGCTCGAGAAACTGCGCGTACCGTGAAGTGTCAGAGCAATCTGCGGCAACTTTCCATCAGCCTTTCTCAGTACGCGAATGATTTCAAGGGCCTCTACCCGCAACAACTCACAGACGGGAACTCGGCGGTGCGACAGGAGTTGTGGTTTGATGTCGTTCGTCTGGGACCTTATCTTCCGCAAATCGTCGATGTGGACCGTCCGACCACCGGATACGAAACTATTGCGGGCGGCGTAATGGCGTGTCCGAACCATCCCAACGGTGCTCGCTCGTACACCATTAATCATTGGGCAAGTTCGGCGGTGGGAAGTGTAATTAATCGTTCGACTTGGCGCAAACCCTCTGGGGCTTTGGGCACCGGGTTTGACTCGGCCGTAGACAATGGCTCCAAGACGTTGTTGGTTGGTGAGATGTGGGCCCAGCAGCCGATTGTAAAGGATGGTCAAACATTCTGGTTAACCACCTCTTCCATGGGAGTTTTCGGAACTCCCGGACAGCGATTCGGGGGTGGTGCTGGGCTGAGCGGGGAGAGTTCGATCCTTCCAGGATTTGAACGCCCGCCTGAATACGGTTCTAGTTTTACGGAGTTCCCCGTAAGTTACATTCCGTATGGCCGCCATCCCAGGAAAAAGAACGGGTTTTGTTTGCCCAAGGGCAACGCAATGCTCGCGTTCGTCGATACCCATGTTGCACTCAAGAACACCAATCAACTCTTCTCACCGGTCACTGGCCTGAGCACCTTCGATGTCATCTGGTCGGCGAAAGATTATGAAATCGACCGCCCCTGAGCAACGCCGCCCGGCAAAGCGATCGTGCCACGCTCTGCTGGAGGGCTTTGATGAAGGCCTCTGATGGAGAAATGGCCAGCGATAACTTGACCACGAGGTTCGCGCATTCTTACTCGCTCAGCGATGGGCTTTCGCGGCGGGGTGTTCTTCGCGCGTGTGGGTCGCTCGCTGCGGCGGCCGCGTTGTCAGCCGTTGCTTCATCGGCGTGCGCCCGGCGAGAAGCGGCCGGTACCACCACACTTACGCTATGGACTCTGGCGCTGAAGCCCTTTTTTAACAGCTACATGCAAGCGCAGATCGCTGCGTTTGAAGCTTCGCATCGGGGGGTGCGGGTAGAATGGGTTGACGTGGCGTACGACGCCTTGGAGCGTAAGTTAATTGCTTCTGCCGCAGCGGGCCAGGCCCCGGATGTAGTCAACATGGCCGATCTTAACTTCGCTCGGTTCGCCGCGCTGGGGGCGTTCGCGGACCTGAGCGCGGCTGTGCCGGGCGATCCGCAGGCCACCTACTTGCCGGGCGCGCTGGATCTGTGCCGCGTGGGTGGAAGGTTACAAGGGCTTCCGTGGTATGTAAACCCACAAACAAAAATAATTAATGTAGCGGTGCTCAAGTCCGGGGGCCTTGATCCCGCAGATATCCCGCCTGACTGGCGAGGCTTGGTAAATCTGGCCGAAAGCTTCCACAAGCGAAGCGGAAAATATCTCTTCTCGCAGCCTCTTGGCGAAGAATCGCAGTTGCCCATCATGATGCTAGCCGAGGGGGGAAGCCTTGTGCCGCTGTGCGAAGGCGGACCTCGTGGCGTCAAGGCTTGCATTGATCAACCCCAGATTGCTGAATACCTTTCGCGATGGGTAAATCTGTATCGGGTTGGAGCGCTGCCGCGAGAGGCCGCAACGACCGGCCACGCCCATTTGCTGGAGTTATATCAGAACCAGCGCGTAGCTATCATCTCAACCGGGCCCAACTTTCTCAAACGCATCAAGGATGTGGCCCCAGCCGCGTATGCATCGACAACTGTTGCACCCGGCGCTGTGGGCGCACTCGGACGCGTTCACATGCCCGTGATGGTTTTGGCAGTAAGTCGCAAGTCGCGCCATATCCAGCCCGCCGCTGCTCTCGCGTGGCATCTTACATCAGCGAGTGCGCAAACGGAATTATGTAAGCAGGCACCGATCATGCCCAGCAGCGTGGCGTCGCTCGATGATCCCTTTTTCGTCAGGGGCGATGCGATGAGCAACGAGGACGCGACGCTCTTGCTCGGCCGCCGCGTCGCCGCGAGTACGTTGGGTCAAGCGACTTCATTTACGGCCAGTTTAGACTGTTGGCCCAGCCTCCGCCGGGCGTTCGAGGATGAAATGAAGCGGGCACTGCTCGATGATGTGCCGCTGGCCACGGTGCTTCCAGTCATTGAGCGGCGGTGGAATGAACTGCTTGACGAGAGTGAAATGAGCACGATGGAGCGCGTGCCTCGACCGACCGCCGTGCCACCCCCGGTCTATTCCCCCCGAGCAAGCACGCCAGTGCCAATTGATTACGATTACTATCGGCGTCACCGCGGGGAATCTACGACTGCATAGAAGGGGAGGTCCGCGGCGTCCGCGCCTTCCCCATCGTGCGGGCTACGCTCCCAGCCCACTGTAAACCTCAAAGCATCTCGAAACTCATGTAAAGTCCCAGTTTGCGCCGTCATTCGCTTGCAACCCCATATCTATTCCTGGCCCCCGCTGCTGCGGTATTGGGTGTTTTCTTCATTGCCGCCGCGGCACAGGTCGCTTACTTTTCGTTCACACGATATACGGCTTTCAGCGGCCCTGACTTCATCGGCTTGGATAACTATCGACGGCTGTTCGCTTCTGATCGTTTCTGGGTGTGCATGGGCAACTCCGTACTTTACTTGCTCGTGACGCCGGTGCTCATGGCGCTAAGCCTGGGGGCGGCCATGGTGGTTGAGTCCCTGGCATCTTCGGGGAAGTGGTTACGACTCGCGCTCTTTCTGCCGGTGGTGACACCCACAGTGGTCGCCGCAGTAGCGTGGCGATTGCTTCTGGGCGAAGAAGACGGGCTTTTCAACACCGCGTTGAGTTGGATTGGTTTGAGTAAGGTCGCGTGGCTCAGTGAACACCCTTGGACGCTGGTGAGCGCGGCTTTGGTTACAGTGTGGAAGGGCTTTGGATTTTACATGATGGTTTTCCTGGCCGGTCTGCTGGCGGTGCCGAAGGAGCTCCGCGAGGCAGCGTCTCTCGACGGCGCTGGGCGGCTAGCCGTCTTCCGCCATGTTACGTTACCAGCGATCGCGCCAACGCTGGTGCTCGTCTTCATTGTGTCTTCCATCTCCGCGCTCAAGGTGTTTGACGAGCTTTACGTCGTCGCCAAGGGCGCGCCGATCACCCAGCAAACGGCGGTTCCGCTCCTCTACCGTATCGCTTTCGAGGATGGGGATTATGGCCTGGCGAGCGCGCTGGGTATGACCATCTTTGTGTTCATTCTGGCCTTTAGTTTAGTAAACTTAAAGCTTACGACCCGTGCGCAAGCGGGGGCGGCGTAGCATGATCGAACGTAAGCCTTTCTGGCTGAGCGCATCC
This sequence comes from uncultured Phycisphaeraceae bacterium, assembly GCA_964450325.1. Lineage (GTDB taxonomy): Bacteria > Planctomycetota > Phycisphaerae > Phycisphaerales > UBA1924 > UBA2402. The sequence continues at coordinate 13,892 of CAYVFW010000024.1, forward strand.
CTCCTCGTGTTCGCTCTGCTGCTGGCCGTCGCGGCGGTGGGCCCGGCTATCTGGCTCGCAGCGATTGCCGTGCAGCCTCCGGGCGGTTCCATGTCGAATCCGTTTTCTGGTTTTACGCTCGATAACTTTACCGCCGCGTGGCGCGATGGGCAGCTGGGAAGGCCGCTACTTAACAGCATCGGTGTTACGTTCGTAAGAGCCCTGCTCAACGTGCTGATCGCGGCTTTGGCGGCCTATCCACTCGCGCGGATGGAGTTCGCCGCCCGGCCCATCTTTTTCACGCTTTTGTTATGCACGATGATGGTGCCAGAGCAGGTGGTGCTTGTGCCCATGTTCCGGCTGGTGGTCGGGATGGGTCTTTACGACACGCTCGCGGCGGTGGTGCTGCCCTTCGCGGTCACCGCCTTCGGTATCTTCATGTGCAGGCAGGCGTTTCTGGCGGTGCCTTATTCGTTGGAAGAGGCCGCCCGAATCGACGGAGCCGGGTCGCTGAGTATCTGGTGGCACGTGATGCTCCCGCTCACGGCTCCAACGCTCGCCACGCTCGCGCTCTTCAGCATCATCGGAGCCTGGAGCGATCTACTTTGGCCGCTGATCGTGTTACAATCGCAAGATAATATAACGCTCCCCGTGGCCGTCAATGCTCTGCTTGGAACATTCTCGACCAACACCCGGGCGGCGTACGCTGGTGCTGTGCTGGCGCTCATCCCGATTATCTTAATATTCATTCTTCTTCAACGCTTCATGAAGCCCGAGATGTTCGGCGGGGCTGTGAAAGGTTAACTCGTGGCAGCGCAAGAAAAGCAGGTCTTCACTAAAGTTCTGATCGTGGGCGGGGGAACCGGAGCGGTGGCGGCCGCGCTCGCCCTTGGTGCTCGCGGCGTTCCCTGCATCATCGTCGAGCCCTCCGATTGGGTGGGCGGCCAACTCACCAGCCAGGCAGTGCCGCCTGATGAGAACCAGTGGGTTGAAACCTTCGGAGCCACACGCCGCTACCAAGAGTTTCGTGAGCGAGTACGCCGCTGGTACCGCGATCATCGCCTGCTCACATCTAAAGCGAGAGCGAATCCAGTGCTCAATCCGGGCGGGGGCTGGGTCAGCCGCCTCTGCGCTGAACCGCTGGTGATGCACACAGTCCTGTGTGATATGCTCGCGGCGTGCTCAACTCCGCCGCACATCATTTTCAACATGAAACCAACCGCGGCGGCGAGTCACGCCGACCGTGTTACGTCGGTTTCCTTTGATTCCTGCGGTGAGGCGGCGGTCGTTCACACTCTTACGATCGAGGCGGAGATTGTGCTGGACGCAACCGAGCTTGGCGATCTTTATGCGCTCGCGGGAATAGAGCACGCTATCGGTGCCGAGCATCGCAACGAATACGGAGAGTTACACGGCCGCGCCGATAAGTCCGATCCCCTTGACCAACAGGCGTTCTCGTGGTGCTTTGCCATCGAACATAAGCAGGGCGAAAACCACACCATCAGCAAACCGCCCCGTTATGACTTTTGGTCAACATATGTTCCACAGATGGAACCTAAGTGGTGCGGCCCGCTCTTCTCCTGGAAAGTGCCCAGTCATAACGTTGAGGGTGAACGCACCTTCCCATTCATTCCTTATCCGGACCGATCTCCCGAGGGTATGTGGGACATGTGGAGATACCGCCGCATCGTTGACGCGGAGATTTATGAATCCGCCGCGAAGATATCCGATGTATCGCTAGTGAACTGGGTGCAGATGGATTACTTTTTGCTGCCGTTGCTCGGAGTGGAGCGGCAGACGAGCGAGCGAGCGTTGGCGGAGGCGAAGGAACTCTCGCTGTGCTTCTTCTATTGGATGCAGACCGCGGCACCACGCCTTGATGGCGGCACTGGCTTCCCCGGTTTACGCTTACGAGGCGACGAACTCGGCACTAAAGATGGATTCGCAAAGATGCCTTACATCCGTGAAGGCCGACGATTGCTCGCTCGCACGATGGTGCACGAAGGGCACATCGGAACCGATCAACGCAAACTGGAGAATCGGCCGGATCAGGAACTCTCTCCCTTTGGCCTGGCCGAAGCATTCACCGATTCGGTGGGCATCGGCCACTACACCTTAGACTTACATCCGAGCACCGCGGGCCGAAACTCAGTTTACGTTCCTGCGGCGCCCTTCCGCATCCCGATGGGCAGCTTGATTCCCCGGCGCATCACCAACGTGCTCGCCGCGGGAAAGGGAATCGGTGTAACCCACATTACCAACGGGTGTTACCGGATGCACCACACCGAGTGGAACATCGGCGAGTCTGCTGGCGTTCTCGCGGCATACTGCCTCGCGCATCAACTTAATCCGCATCAGGTTCACGGCTCCCGGGACAAGATAGACGATGTCCAGCGTCAGCTGGCTGCCGACGGAGTGCGATTAGCCTGGCCTTGGGAAAAAAAATAAGGTTGGCCCAAACCTATAGTTGCCGGTGAAGATTGGGCCGCTACAACTCGCCACAAGCCTGCTGCTCGCACCGATCGCGGGCTACTGCGACCTTGCATTCCGAACAATCTGCCGCGAGTTGGGCGGCGTGGGCCTTGCCTGCACCGATTTACTCAGCCCCCAAGGCCTGCTACGCGGCACCGCAACCAGCCTCGATCTCGCCCGCACGAACCCATTTGACAAGCCTGTCGGAATGCAGCTGTACGGGAGCGACCCCGCGATGATGGCCGAGGGTGCCCGCTGGGCTGTCGAGCATGGGGCAACGGTAGTCGATATTAACATGGGGTGCCCGGTTGACAAAGTAACCAAGAAAGACGGTGGCAGTAAGCTTTTGACGGACCTTACTCGCGCGGTGAACGTCGCCGCAGCGGTGGTCAGGGAGCTAGAGAAGTGCCCGCTGGACGCCGCGGATTGGAAGGGAAGGCTGGGCGGGAGCAGCGTGATCGCCGCGACGGGCGTAACCGTGCCCGGTTGCCGCCACCTTGATCTCGAAGCCGCTGAAAGCGACGGGAAGGGAGATACGTTCCGCGGGCCCGTGCCGCTCACGTGCAAGATGAGGCTCTGCTGGGCGACGAAAGATTACGAAGATGGTTTGGCATGCTCGCCGCACTTGGCCGCCATGCTCGCCGATGTCGGGGTCAAAGCGGTTACGGTCCACGGCCGCACTACTGAGATGAAGTTCTCAGGAAATGTGCAGCGTGCGGGGATCGCGCGGGTTGTCGAGCACGTCGGCGGAAGAATTCCGGTTATCGGTAACGGAGATGTGCGAAGCGCTATCGACGCGGCGACAATGCTCGCCGAAACGGGCTGTGACGGGGTGATGATAGGCCGCGGGGCACTTACCACCCCGTGGATCTTTCGCGATTGCTATGCATATCTTCAGCATCATCGCCTGCTCGAACCGCCCCCGGAAGCCGAACAGTTGGTTATTATTAAGCATTACTTTGACTTGATGCGTGCCAATCGCGACGACCGCTACGCGATCTTCCAGATAAACCGCCGTATCAGCTGGTTCGCAAAGAACATGCAGCGCACCCTGCCCAACGGGAAGCGTGAGACGATTAAACCTTTCAAAGAAGCGGTGCGCCTGGCCAAAGGTGCCGACGCAATTTATGAAGCACTCGAAAGGTTTGGGAATGGGGAGCTGCGCGGGCCCAGTGAGGATTTCGAGCACGTCAGTGCTGAGAGCGTCGAAGATGCAACTGCATAGTCATGTAATAAAGATGATGCGGGCATCGTTCGCCTGCGTAAGTGTGCCTTCACGCTGGTTGTCTCTCTTAAGAAGATGGCAACGCACGATCTCCGCACTTTAATAACTGAACTTGCAACCCCGCTTAAACGCACTGAGGCTCTCCACCGCCGGCTGCTTATAAATCTTACCTTTCTGTGTAGATGCCAACTAAGCTGGCTGGTTATCACGCCCCCCCGCGCTTGCGTCCCAAGCCCCCCACCCCGACGCGGGGTAAGCATCTCAACCATGATTTGCGATACACGAGTTCAACCAGCGGGCGGTTGTGTCCGATGATTGCCTTGGTGAGTGGGGCCACGCTGCCGACCGTGGGAGGAGGCGGTCTGCAACAAAAGCCCGCACCAAAGTTAGGATCGGCGGGTGAATAACCCAGATCGAACCCTGAATGTGTTTGACGTGTGTGTACCAAGGAGTGATCGAATGAGTAACCGTATCCGTAAGGGCTTTACCCTCGTTGAAATTCTAATCGTTGTTGTGATCCTCGGGATCTTGGCCGCGATCGTTGTCCCGCAGTTCACCAACGCGACGCAGGACGCGCAGGCGGGTAACTTGAAGGCCCAGTTGAAGAGCCTTCAGAACCAGATCGAGCTCTATAACGCCCGAAACAACGGCGCGTATCCTGATCTCACAGCGACCTGGGGCACCACGGCCGACGCCGGGTCCTTGGTCGGTGGCAACTATATTAAGACTCCTCCGCAGAATCCTGCGTTCCCCGGAGCCGACAAGACTTCCGTGACCGCCACCGCGACCGCTGGCGAAACCGGCAGCGCAGCCAGTGCTTGGCTCTGGAACTCGACCGACCGCACTCTCTACGCCTCTTACTTCAATGAAACCACCGGAACCGTCACGCAGACGGCCACCGACTGATTCACTTCGCTAAGTACGTAACCGCACGCAACGCGGGGTTCTTTCAAGAACCCCGCGTTGTTGTTTTTTTCAGAATCTCTGAGGCGAGCATCCTAGCTGCACAAAACGTGATGTTATGTTATCATGACTTCAAGCAACCAACTCTAGAGGATGCGACCCCACGCTGAGCAGCAACAAGGCTGCGCGATCCGCCTCACTAACATTTTAGGTTTATAACTCACAACGGCCCTGTGCCGCCTGCGCGTTTTCGCCGATGCCGATTGAGCCTCACGCGACGCAAAACTGCCGACCACGCACGAGCCTGGCCGAGCAATGCCCGATACGAGGTTTGTCAGTTAAACCTTGCCCGCAGCCCACAGGGTGACGAGCACCCGGATGTACCCAATGCAACATATGCACACATCGCCGATGAGCAGATTAAACCGCTGGTGCCCGGCACACATCACGCGTGCGTTTACCTTGGTCGAAATACTCATTGTTGTTGTCATTCTTGGCATCCTTGTTGCGATTGTCGTTCCTCAATATGCTAACGCAACGGGCGACGCTCAGAAGAGTGCGACGCTGGACCAACTGCTCAAGATTCGCCGCGCGCTCGATGTCTATTACATCCGACATAACAATCGCTTTCCCGCGGTCGTAGAGGGAGAGGGCACTTGGGGAGAGATCTCTCTGCCGGGCACCACTTATCTTCGTGAGACCCCACTCAACCAATGGGTCGGGGGCGAGAACGCCGGTAAAATTGTTTTCGGGGCGTCTCCCGATGCGGCCTTCACGAACGCCTACGGCTGGATCTACGACACTCCAACCGGAAGAGTCTGGGCGGCGAGTTACGACGCGACCGACCGGCCATATCCCCGCCCATAACGTGGAGCTACCGACAAGAATGAGCTGCCCCGATTCCCGGGGTAACTTTTCTGTGCCGATAACCGCCATGCGCTCCGCCAATTCCTCGATTGCCCGCGAGTTGAACACATCCGCTTCAGCCGATGCTCGTGATCGTCGATAGCCTCCCTATGGATTGTCGCGCCCCCGCAACTACAGCGTCAGCACCCCCCCGGTCCCATTCGATGACTCCCGCAAAGCCTCGACGCACTCTGGTCACCGCGGCCGCTGGCTTCTTGGGGGCGGCGATCCTCTTGCTGCCACTTATCATTACGTCACCCCAGAGTGCGGACGCACAGCCGGTGACGCGCGTCACCGAATCAGGGGAGGATATGGGCGGCCGGATCAGTGCTGCCGAGCAGCGCAAAGAGATGATTTCGGTGCTGAAGAACCTTTCTACCCGGCTGGAACGGCTCGAAACTTCGATCAGCCGCGGAATTTCTGTGAAGGTTACTGACATGCCCGCCATCCGAGTTGAGCGAGGGACCGAAGGAACGGAAGAGGCCGCGGCAGAAAACGCTGCATCGCCACGCCCAGGCATTCGTTCGCTGACGCCGGGCAAGGCAAAACGGTAGTGCGGTGCCCGGTTGTAGCTTCTGCAACGCCTAGTCTGGCGGATCGCATATGCAGCGTTCAGGTATGCGATGGTTGAGTTTGGTGAGAGGGGGAATGCACGTGGTTTCTATGAAACGGCTCGGTCACGTATCATGTTTTTGCCGTCGCGCTTACACCTTGGTTGAGGTGTTGGTCGTCGTTACCGTACTTGGGATCGCCGCGACCATGGTGGTGCCGGCTTTTTCTCAAACGAACTCGTTGCGCTTACAAGCAGCGGTTCGCACCATCATCGCTGATATCACCCTGGCACAGTCCGACGCCGTGGCGTTGCAAGTCGGGCAGGGGATCAGATTTATCGCGGATGGGAAACAGAGTCGCTATATTATCGCTCCCGTGAGCGGAACCTTTCTCGACGAATCGTCGGATGTTATCACAAGCCGGCAGATCGGCGGTGATGAGTTTGGTAACGCCGAGATCGTTAACGTCTCATCTGACGACGGAATCCTCGTCTTTGACGCGTTGGGTGGCCCCGTGGCCTCGCCGGGCAGCGATGTCGCGGCGGGAACCCAGACCCTCGAGATTATTTCAGGCACCATTGGCTACAGAATTACGATTGAGGCCTATACGGGGCGTGTGACGGTGGCGGAGTTCGTTCCAGTACAAGGTTCTACAACGCTCGAGGGCAGCTTGGATGGGTAAGTATTTGAGCGAAGTAAGATTGGTTATCGGAAACTAGTTTCGCTCGTCGCTCGTCGGTTGTAAGTTGTCCGGTTGGTCGTTCAGGTTGGCCGTAAAGCGGTTGGCCCCGAGTTTGCCGAGCGGCTTGGTGTGGGGCAGCTTATGATGGGCAGTGGGTGTTTTTTTTGGCTCCGCCAATGCAGTCGTCCCCTCGATTCCGAGGTTGCGAGGCGAGGTAGTGCCTTAAGCAACGTCACGCAGTCCGCATAGGCTGCAGTAGTATCATGTGTTACGCTACGGTGATTTTTCCATATTCGAGCTTCTCCATATTCGAGCAAGGAAGTGCGACGATGACCCACGCCGAAAAAGTTCTTAGAGCACTCAGCGGCACCAATACTCGCGCTAGGTCAGGCGGGGCTTCGCGGTTGCTTGTGTTTTTGCTTATCGGTGGTAGCGTTGCGTTGCTCATCTGGATGAAGTTGCGCGTCGTAGGCAGTGTGCCTCGCACAGCGTTTGCTGATCCAGACCTCTCCCCGTCCCGCAGCTCAACCCCGGCGAACTCCGCCACTCCCCCAGATTCAGCAAGCGATCCGACCGTCTCTTCTTCGTCAACAGAATCGCTCGCATCGCCCTCAAGCTCATCTCAACCTCCGGCGACACACGACCAGTCTTCCAACGCCCGTGAGCCCAGTTAACAGGTATTTCGCTGGAATAAGCACGAAGTAGCTGCTTTTCTTGGCCGCAACCTTAACTTGGTGGTCCGTAATTACCTTCTGCGGGCAGCCAGGTCGCCGCGGCCCGCGAAGATTGTCTCTTCGCCTGTACGTGTCGTTCCACTCCTCTTAATCTAACTTTTCGGAGCAGTGGAGATTCGTAGCCCGTGACGATCCTTGGCGATTGCGAGGATTGTAACTTTAATTCTGCTGCGGCTCAGCGCGCCGATCCACCAGTTACGCAAATGTGTTCCACAGCGGCAGCACGTCCATCGCGGGTTTCTCGCTCCGATGCTCACGGCCTCCTGCTATTGGTCTCGCCATTGCACCGGCCGCTTGTAAGCGTATTGAAAAGCCACTTCATTTTACTTGCTCGCGTCGAGATCTGATTCATGCTGCGGCGAAGAATAACCAGATCAGCGGGCCGCTCGCCCCGTCGCTGAGGTTAAATATCTCCGCGTGGTGCATCCCCTCGACAGAGGTAGGCTTTTACCCCAACCGAGTTGATCGATCCAATTACAACGTTAAGTCTGGTCCGGTGTCGCAAGTCAAGCTTCGTTTACGCCGAATCTGTCGGTGTGGTGGACGACGGAGTCAACGTCGCACGCCTCGGCGGTAAGTATCAGCGTGGTTCACCCAAGTGATTTATCGGCCACGACTCGCGTGGCAACAAGTGCAGAAAGGTCTCCCTCTCATGACAACGCGGCACCGCTCGGCTCAATTATTTCAAGCATCTCACACCTGCGCGGCCAACCTCGCCGGTGTAACGCTCGCTGCAGTCCTCTCGACCCTCGCCGGTACCTCAGCGGCGTTCGCCCAAGCCCAACCACGCAAGGTCGCGGCACCGATCACGAGCAAGAATGACACGGTGGCGGCCCACGCGCAGACTCAGCCGGGCATGGCCGCGGCGGTCGCCCAACCACCCGCCCCAGCCGCCCCCCGGGTGCCCAGGGGCAAGCCTCCGGCCAGCGCGCAGCTGGCCGGGCAAGAGCCCATGAAAATGAATATCGACGAGAATAACATCGTCGACCTGCACGTGAACGACCAAGACCTCTCGGCCGTTTTGGAAATGTTAAGCATTCAGAGCCAGCGAAATATCGTGGCGAGCAAGAACGTCTCGGCACGGGTGACCGCCAATCTTTACGGAGTTACTTTCTACGAAGCGCTCGAAGCCATCTTGAACATCAACGGTTACGGGTTTATCGAAGAGGGAAACTTTATCTATGTCTACACGCTTGATGAGATTGCCCAGATCGAAAAGGCCAATCGCCAGCGCGTCAGCAAGGTCGTCGGTCTCTCCTACTTAAGCTCAATCGACGCGGCAGAGTTTGTCAAACCGCTGCTCAGTGAAACCGGTCAGATCAAAACCAACGGAAAAGTCGCGGGCTTCCCAAGCCTGGGGGACGTACCCCAGGGTAACGAGGAGTACGCGCTGAACTCGGCACTCGTAGTTTACGATTATGAAGAAAATGTTGCGGAGATCGAGGCACTTATTAAGCAGTTGGATACTCGCCCCGAGCAGGTTCTGGTTGAGGCCACCATCCTTCAGACAACACTTAATGAAGCAAACGCCTTTGGTGTTGACTTTGCTATCGTCGGTAATATGGCCTTCAGCGACTTTGTAAATGTCGGCGGACCGCTCTCAGGTCCCAACGCTCTCCTCGGGGGAAAGTCAGGTAGCACGACGCTTCCCGCTGACGGCGGCGGCAGCGCGTTAAGCAGCACCGTGGGCAACACGCCCGGCCCCGGTGGATTGAAAGTAGGCATTGTAAGTAACGATGTCTCGATTTTCTTGAAGGTGCTGGATGAAGTCACGGACTCCACCGTCTTGAGTAATCCTAAGTTACTCGCGCTCAACCGCCAAGGCGCCCGCGTCCTGGTCGGCCGCAAAGTCGGCTATCTCAACACCACCTCAACCGATACCGCAACCACCCAGACGGTCGAGTTCCTCGATACCGGTACACAGCTCTACTTCCGCCCCTTTGTTGATCCCGTCCAGCGGACAATCCGCATGGAACTCAAGCCGCAGGTGTCTGAAGCGGTCATCCGCGACGTGAAAGATGCGACGGGCGCCGCCGTAACAATCCCCGACGAAATTACCAACGAACTTTCAACCAACGTTATGGTTCGCGATGGTCAGACCATCGTCCTCGGCGGCCTCTTCCGCGAATCCACCGTTGCCACCCGCCGCCAGATTCCCCTCCTCGGAGATATCCCCATCATCGGTAGCGCGTTCCGCGGCAACGAAGATGTAACGCAGCGGAGTGAGATTATCTTCCTCATCACTCCCACGATCGTAAATGATACATCACTCGCTGAGGCTGGCCTCCGCGGCAAAGACATCGTTGAACAGACCCGCGCCGGCGCTCGCGAAGGCACGCTTCGCTGGAGTCGCGACCGACTTACGACTCAGCTCAACGTAGAAGCCCAGAAACTCGCCTCCGAAGGCAACACCGAGAAAGCACTCTGGAAGGCCGAACGTTCGCTGTCTCTTAACAGCTCGCAACCCGAAATGATCGCGATGCGAGAGAAACTCACAGGGCAAAAGTCCCCGTGGAGCGGTCGCAGCATGCTTAATCGGATCATCGATCAGGAACGCGGCATGGGCAATCGCCCCGCCGCGGCGATATCCCCTGCCACCGAGCCCGTTTCCGACCCCGCTGTTCACCCAGTTCACGACGCCAGCCACGACCCAAGTCACAGCGCGGTACCACAAGCGGACAGCACCCAGGTGCAACCGGACATAAGTACGAGCATACCCCCAGCGACACAGCTCGTTGCAACCGTCACTTCCGCATCGGTAACGCATGCACCCCATGTACCCCAAGCACCAACGACGATCCAAACTCGGCCTCAATCTGAACCCACCGTAGCACTTACGACAGCACCTGCCACCACCGAGTTTGTGTCCGGGGTTGGAAATGCGGACACCTTTGGGCTTACATCCAGCTCTACCTTAACTAACGCAAATCCTCAGGTAATATCGGTAGAGACCACGCCGCTGACTGGCACGCTGAGCAGTGGCGTTACCGATCCGTCTGTCGTTACATCCACCGCTGCAACACCCCCGAGTGCTACCAGTGAAACGCGAATAATTACCCCCGAGCCGACCACGCAGGTAACTATCATCCCGACCGACCTCAACACGATTACACCCTCAACCCCTACCGAAACCGCACGCGTTTGGTTCGGGCAGTCCAGCCTATTACGGAGGTGGTTCCGGTCGCCCGGATCAACGACTCTTACCGACACTGTAACTCAGGTGCGTGAAGTGGAGCCTTAAGCCGCTCTTCGGCAACCGGCAAACAACTACCCGAGCCTTACGTTTAGCTTATGCGGAACGATCAAAAAAGGGCAGTTTTGAGGGGTTGCATCGGAGGTAAGGACGCCGCAACATCAAGGACCAACATCCCACGGATGGGCGATTGTGTGTGCATCGCCCATCCGTGTTGCGTTTTGATTGTGCACATAGTTCACAAGTAATAAACCCGCGCCGCTCTACAACCGATACAGACAGCACAGGAGTCCCGCACATGTTCATTCCCCGCTGCTTTGTACTTGCTTCTCTGCTCGCATGCTCATTTGGCTGTATTACCTCGGGCTGCAAGGGCCATGGTAAGTATACCAAAGAGCATACCAATGTGGCGAAGGAAAAGATGAGCATGCTGAAGTCGGCCACTGAATATCAGATGGCCTTCCAGGCGTTCATCGCGAGTGATCTGGAGAAAGCCGCGCGGCACATCGATTACTCGCTGGGGCTTGCCCCCGGCGTAGCCAAGTCGCACGTTCTTAAGGGTCGTGTTATGCTGGAGATGGGGAACCTGGAACGAGCCGCCGCGTGCTTCGAGCAGGCGACACAAATCGCGCCGGAGAATGTAGAAGCCGCTTATTACCAAGGTGTTCTGAACGAGCGGGTAGCTCGTAAGGAGGAGGCGCTGCAGTGCTATCAAAGAGCTGCCAACCTTGATGGCACCAACGCTCAATATTGCGTCGCGGCGGCAGAGATGCTGATCGATCTTGGCCGACTGGACGAGGCCGACGCTTATCTTCGTCAGCGCCTGGAAACGTTTGTAAACAACGCTGGCGTCAAGCAGGTGCTCGGCAATATCGCCATGCTCAAGAGCGATTCAAAGTCAGCGCAAGTGCTTTACAGCGAGGCAAGACTGCTCGACCCGGCAAACCAGTCAGTCGTCGAGAATCTGGTTCGCGCGCAGCTCGCCAACGGGGACATCGCCGACGCGGAAGTCAATCTTGATAAGCTGCTCAATGATAAGTCTACGAAAAACCGCCGAGATCTGATCCACACTCGCGCTGAATGTCTAGCGCAGCTCGACCGCCCCATCGAAGCCAGAGACCTTTACATCGAACTCACCCGAGATAGCACGGGAGCCGCCGATGTTAAGGCCTGGCGCGGGCTCGGGCACATCGCGTTTTTACTGAAAGATACGCAGCGGGCGAAACTCTGTGCCGCACGGCTGATCGCGATTGCGCCGCAGTCCTCCGATGGATGGCTGCTTCGCGGGCTTATCAATCGCCGCGCAGGCGACCTACCCGCCGCGAAGATGAATCTCGAGCACGCCATCTTGCTGAACGCCGGAAACGACGCACTCGTAATTCTTGGGCTGGTATACCAGGATATGCATCAGTATCCGCAAGCAAAGGCCGCTTTTCAGCAGGTGTTAAATGAAGAGCCCCAGCACCCCGCCGCATTGCAACTCATCACGTCGGTGCCGGTGGAATAAGGACCGCGCGCGGCTGCATAGGTTTACGAAACATTAAAACCCCGGGTACCTTGAACGAACGAGCTCACCGAATAGCGAAGTCTACCAACTCCCCCTCTACCGCGCCAGAGTAGTCGCTTATCTTCAGCTTGATAAGCACATCAAAGTCACGCCCGCTTGGAACGCCCTCGGCGAGCCCCGCGCCACGCCACGCGAAAACGCTAAGGGCGCGGCTCCCAACCGGTGCGCCCGACGGTGAGATCAAAAACTTAAGATGCGCTCCATCACTCCCGAAGCAGGTTGTGCGTCCTACAAGACGCACATTATTAATACGCAAACACGGCTGAGGATTGCCTCGTCCGAACGGGCCCAAGCCCGCCAGCGATGTAACATGCTCCCGACTTAACTCCGTGAAATCCGCCTCGCAATCATAGCACGCTCTCCCGTGCAGATGTTCGATCCGTATCCCGCGATTGCAGCACGCGACAAAGTCGGCGGTAAACGCCGCAAGCCGATGGGCTTCGAGTTTCATTCCCGCCGCCATCTCATGCCCACCGTATGTTAACAAGTGCTCCGCGCACTCACTCAGGCCCCCGTGTAGATTAAACCCATCAACTGACCGTGCCGACCCGTGCAGTTGGCCGTTCTGGGCTGAGAGCAACACCACGGGGCGATGAAACCGCTCAACCAGGCGCGTGCAAACAATCCCGATAACACCGGCGTGCCACTCAGCGTGCGCCAGAACGATTCCGCGGTGATCCGTCGCGTCCATCCCGCGTTCCAGCACCATCGCGATGGCTTGATGGACAATCACCCGTTCAACCCTGCGGCGCTCCTCGTTCATACGAGTTAACTGCCTTGCGATCTCACTGGCTCGCTCGCCCCGCGCGCTGGTAAACAGTTCCACCGCCTCCTTGGCGTGCCCAAGGCGGCCGCACGCGTTCAGCCGCGGGGCGATCTTGAAGCCCACGTCCTCGCTGTTGACACTCTCACCCCCAAGCCCCGATGCTTCCACCAGAGCGCGCAAACCAGGGATCTTGGAGAACTTAACACACCGCAGACCGTGCGATGTAATAATACGATTCTCTCCAACCAAGGGCACAACATCGGCGATCACCCCGAGTGAGCAGAGCCCAAGCAGCTCAAGCAGCAACTCGCGAAACACCGTAGCTACTTTCGGACCCCCGCTCGCCAGCGTACACAGGCGCCACGCGAGCTTGTACGCAACACCGGCCCCGCACAGATCACCGAACGGGTACGCCGTCGCCTCCAAGCGAGGGTGAACCACGCAGTAGGCATCCGGTAAGGGTTGCCCCGCCAGCGGGGGCGTGTGATGATCAGTTATGATGAGATCAACGCCAAGCGACTTTGCTACTCGCGCGGGCTCGACAGCCGTCACGCCGCAGTCTACCGTCACGATAAGCGTGGACCCGCCCGCCGCAAGCTCTCGAATGGCATCGCTATTGAGCCCATACCCCTCATCAATCCGATGGGGTACATACGTTTGAATATTACACTGCGGCGCAATCGCCCGCAACGTGTGGTACAGAATCGCGGTCGCGGTTACCCCGTCGACATCATAATCTCCGTAGATTGTTATTTTTTCGCCGCTCCTGGCCGCTGCAAGAAGTCGCTCCGCCGCTCTGTCAAGCCCCGACATCAGCGAAGGGTCGTGAAGCTGCGCGAGTGACGGGCGAAGAAACCCGCTTACTTCCCCTTCCTCGCGAAACCCACGCGATGCGAGCACCCTACGCACCAAGCTCATCCGACC
>CAYVFW010000025.1:0-25871 GCA_964450325.1 uncultured Phycisphaeraceae bacterium
GGCCGGATTCGAGCCGCTTTTGTTGCTTGAGGATGGCTCACCTTTTCTGATTGTAACAACGGCGCCCAACGGCTCGGTGGCGGGCGGGGCGCGGGGAAGTATAATTTATTTCGCGGCTCCGCTGGATCCGGCGTGGACCGACCTGCCCGCTCGTCCGCTGATTGTCGCTCTTATGCAAGAGCTGGTGCGATCGGCGATCGGCCGCGCCGCGCCGGCTCGCACGATCACGGCGGGACAGGCAGCGTTTGGTTTGGGTGTAACCGCAGCGGATCTGACGCTTGTCGATGCGTTTGCATCGGCGAGTGTTGATGGGCAGGGCCGGGGGGAGCGCGATGTGGGCGACGCACTGGCGGGCGACGCGGGTGCGCCGCCTCAGTTACAACCATCGGGGGGCTTGGGTCAAGGAGTGATTCCTATCACCGCACGTGGCGTTTCGAATCCTCTTCGATACGCTGGGGTGTATGCGGTACGCGACCCGTCTACCGCGCTGATCGGCGGTTTGGTGGTGAATCCGGACGCGGCAGGGGGCGATACTTCCCCCAGGACTCGCGACGATATAAGTCGTTGGCTCGCGCCCGTGACTGATCGGTTACGTTGGCTCGATGCTTCGGACCCTGCGGGAGCGACGCCCGCGGTTACCGATTCTTCGGGCGTAAGTAACCCGAGCGGCAATGGCGCGGATGTAAGTGCTTCGACTAGTGCGTTGCTGAGTTCGAGCGCGGTGCCGCCGCTGAGCCTTCCACTGCTGGTCGCCGCGGCGGTGATCGCGCTGATTGAGCTTCTGTTTGCTCGGTTTTTCAGTCACGCTGATCAACGGTCCTTCGCGCCGGTTTCCGGCCAGCGAGTGGCCGCCCCGAAAGTCGGGTCTAAATAATGTTGATTACTTCGCTTCTCTCTGCGATTGTGGCTGCTTCCGCACCGGTCTCAACGCCGGTGGCCGCTGGTGTAACCCAAGCACCCGCGTGGATTGATCGGCTGCTGGGCTTACGTTCGCTCAGCGCGGCGGCGACGGATGTCCGCATCGAGTTTGCGCGGCCGATGCCGGCGTGGTTGTGGGTGGGGATCGCCGCAGCGTGCTTCGCGATTGCGGCGTGGTCGTACTGGAGATTGATCGGGGCTCGTCGCGCGCGGTTGTGCCTCGCGGTGATTCGAGGACTGACGTTACTTTTGTTGGCCGTGCTGATCGCGGGACCGCAGCTTACTCGGGCGAACGAACGCATCGAGAAAGACTGGGTGGTGATGATGATTGATCGCTCGGCTTCGATGTCGATCGCGGACCTGCCTGCGGAGGTGTCGGCAGATCGGGAAGCGGGCGAGGCGGGTGATGGGGGTGACGGGCAGGCAAGAGGTTCGAGGACTCGTGAGGACCAACTGAAGGGCATTCTCGCGGGTTCTGCTGAGACGCTTGAGAGTCTAGCGACAAAACGTAATGTATTGTTCACCGGGTTTGATGCGCAGGCGTTTGATATTCCCGTCTCGGCGGCGGTGGGCGACCAGCCTTTTTCAGTGCAGCTTGGGCAACCCACGGGGGTTCGCACACTGCTGGGGCAGTCCATTGAACAAAATATAACAAGGCTGGCTGCCCGGCCGGTTGCTGCGGTGGTGGTGTTTAGCGATGGGCGCAGCCCGGATCAGCCATCTCGCGCGTTGCTTCGGCAGTTGGAGGCCCGACGCATTCCGGTTTTCACGGTGCCGTTGGGAAATCCACTTTCGCCGCCTGATCTGGCGATATTGCGGGTGGAGGCTCCGCAAGCCGCGTTCGTGGGGGACAAGATTCCGGTGGCGGTGGAGGTTGAGTTACTCTCTTCGCCGCAGGCCGCGGGTGCGGGGGAGGCTGTGTCGGTGAAGGTTGAACTCGTGGACCAGATCAGCGGGGAAGTGGTCGCGGAGCAATCGGTGGACGTAAGCCGGGACAGCCCCAAGGCGCGGCCCGTGCTGCTTGTGAGTCGGGAGGCACCGGGCATCGCGCGGTACACTGTGCGGCTGGCGGGGGAGGGTGCGGATTTATCCGCTTCGAATAATGCACAGGATGTAAGCATTGACGTCTCTGATCGGCCTATCCGGGTTATTTATTTTGATGGCTATCCGCGGTGGGAATACCGCTATCTTAAGAATATTCTCGTTCGCGAGTCTTCCATTCGTTCGGTCGCGATGCTCCTCGATCCTAAGCGTAAGTTTATTCAGGATGGTTCGGAGATTATTGCTACTCTGCCGAGGTCTCCGGAGGAATGGGATGTTTTTGATGTCGTCGTGATGGGCGATGTACTTCCGGGCGTGTTTACCAATGAGCAGATCGGGCAGATCAGAGACCTCGTTTCGCAGCGGGGTGCTGGCTTACTTTGGATCGGGGGTAGTGGCCCGACTCCGGGGGCGTGGCGTGGAACGCCGCTCGCGGATCTGCTCCCCTTCGTGCTGCCTCAATCAGAGTCGGACGAGAATGCCGTGGCGACGTGGCTTAGCCCGGTGCTCGTGAAGCCAACGGCGGCTGCGCAGCGATACGGAGTGTTACAACTCTCTCAAGACCCTGCGGCTCCGTGGCCAGCGGAGCTTCTTGATAGCGACTTAGGTTGGCCGTTGATGCGCTGGGCGCAGCGTTTTTCGAGCGGCATGCTCAAGCCGACGACGGAAGTGCTCGCGACGGCGTCGCCCGCGCCCGCCGCGTCTCTTGTGATATCGCCCTCGGCCCCAACTTTGCCGGGCGAAGACGGGGCGGAACGCGGGTCTGAAGTTGAGGTTTCTTTGCAGCAGGCGGAACCTTTGGTGATGTCGATGCGGTATGGGGCGGGCCGCGTGATTTACGTTGGCACAGATGAGACCTGGCGGTATCGGTACTGTCGCGGCGAGGTGCTTTCGGAACGGTTCTGGATTCCGTTGGTGCGGTTGTTAGCGAGGGAGAGCTTGGGGCGCACGGGTAAGTCAGCGCTGCTTACGGCTAGCCCGCAGCAGGTTCGACTCGGACAGAGCGTGCAGGTGACAGCGCGGATAATTGATCAACTGCTCTTGCAGAGTCGCCCCGGCGTGCTAACCGCATCGGTGCGGAAGGAGCCCACCGCGGCGGAACCGAATCCTTCGGTGTTTGGGGTTACACTTGCCCCGCAACGCGCCGATTCTGAGTTTGACGCGGGCTCGTCGACGGAGGGTTCGCAGCGCGTTGCCTCGGCGTACTCGACGGCTTACACCGCGGCGGCACCTGGGCGGTATGTGGTCGAGCTGACGGATCCGCTTTTGGCGGGCCCATCGGGTGACGCCGGGGGGCCCCAGAATATTACGGCACGCTTTGAGGTGGTTTCGGCGGATGATGAGTTACGTTTTCCGCAGACGGACCATCCTGCACTCGCGGCACTCGCGGAGCAGACGGGGGGACGAACACTTACGAAGGAGACGCTCTCACAACTGCCAACGATGATTCCCAACCGCGAGCTGAGGGTGCTGACCACTCCGGATGTTGAGACGTTGTGGGACAAGCCCGCTGTGTGGATTTTGCTTATGTTATTGCTTATCACCGAGTGGGCGTGGCGGAGAATAATCAAGCTCGCGTAGATTGCTGGGAGGCTTTGCGCAAAGCCCTCTTGAACCGAAGTGATCCTGGGCGCAACCCTCGTTATGCAGCCACTCTCAGAAATCCGCGCACTGCTGGCCGCCAACGGGCTTTCGCCGCTGAAATCGCTTGGCCAGAACTTCCTGATCGATCATAATTTGATACGGAAACTGGCGGACGCCGCGGCGATAAGGCCGGGGGAACTCGTGCTGGAGATTGGGCCGGGGACGGGGACTCTGACAGAGGAGTTACTGGCCCGGGGTGCTCACGTGATCGCCGCAGAGCTGGATCAGGGGCTGGCCGCGCTGCTGCGAGCCCGCTTTGTTCCGCCAGCGTATGAGGCTGCGGCGTTTACGCTGATCGAAGGAGATTGTTTACGCAACAAGCACGCGCTGAGCGAAGCGATTGTACGAGCGGTGGCGGATCGGCCGTTTGTGCTGGTGGCGAACTTGCCTTACGATGCGGGGACACCCGCGATGACGGTGCTGCTCGCGGATTTTCCGCTGTGCCGAGGCTTATTTGTTACGATTCAGTATGAGGTTGCACAGCGGCTGGCGGCCCGGGCGGGGACGCGAGAGTTTGGGGCGATCTCGGTATTGGCGCAGACCACATCGACGATTGAGATCATCGCGAAGGCTCCCCCGGGGTGCTTTTGGCCGCAGCCTGGTGTGCATAGTGCGCTTGTTGCGATCCGTCGCAGAGCGGAGCCCTTGTGCGAATCGCCGGGGCCGTTTTCGCGTTGGTGCCAGCGACTGCTGGAGAAGCGGCGTAAGCAGCTTGGGGCGGTACTGGAACGTAATACGGCGTGGCCCGCAGGGATCGACCCGATCATGAGGGCAGAGACGCTTACGATCGATCAACTTATCGCGTTGTGGCGCATCGCGGGGGAGCAGTTGCCGGAGCGAGCGTAGATTTTTGGCGGTGGGGCGGCTTGCTGAGGTGGAAGCGGTGTGGGTCGCTAATCTTGATGAGTTACTATGTCGGGTTGCAAATAGCGGGGGGGACTGTCGGGCGGTGCTGGGAGCGTGAGGAGGAGTTATCGTCCGATTGCCGGTGCTCGGTGCCCAGTTGGGGACCGCCGGGAGGTGCTGAGATGCGAGAGGGCGGTGCCTGATCGCATTTTTAGCTTGCTTCCGTGCGCTAACCCTGATAGCCTGTAGGTGAATGGGAGTCTCCCCGAGTCTTGCGACCGGCGACACACACGGCCTTGCGGTCGCGTTGGCTCCCGCCCTACGCACAGAAACGCAAATGCGGCTATCGGATGTTCAGTGGTTTCGCTCTCGCTGGCAGCGAGGCGGTGCGGCGACGGGGTTTGCGATGTGGAAGCGCAGTGATGGCCGCGAGGTAGAGGTTTTCGTTAAAATTCCCGTTGCTTATGTTGAGTATCGGTGGACGACGCAGCTTGGAGCGGTGCCCGAGGAGCACTGGGACGATTCGTGGGCTTGCGGCCTGCCCACAGCGCGCGTGGTGGCGCATGGAACGCGGGTGAAGGGTTATGATCTGGCGTGGATCATTACTGAGCGGCTGTCGGGCAAGCCTTTGGCGGCGAATCTGGATAAGAACGCGATTCTGGATATCGTGCGTTCGGCGGCGGATTTTCAGGCGCGGGCGATCAGGAACGCGCCGCTGGATGCGTGCCCGGTGAACCCGGACTGGCCGACTATCATAACAAAATCGAGGGCTATCGCCAAGCTGGGGGAGATCGAGTTTGCGTTGCGGTGGAAGGAGGCGTTGCGGCGGGTGCTGCGTGCGTTGCCGATTCTGCAAAACTGTTGGCGGTCGCGGCCTATCAATGCTTGGTGCCACGGCGACTTGCACGCGGGGAATGTTATAAGACGTAACTATTGCGATGAGGCGGGCGTTTCTCGCACCTCGTGCGCGTTGGTTGATCTCGCCTTGGTTCACCCGGGGCACTGGCTTGAGGATGCGCTTTACCTTGAGCGGCAGCACTGGGGGCATCCGGAGGTGCTCGACGGGCTCAAGCCACTTTCGCTGCTGGCAAAGTTCAGGCGTGAACGTAACCTTCCAGTCGATGAGCATTATCCGCAGTTGGCGAATCTGCGGCGAGTGCTGATGGCCAGCTGCGCTCCTGCGATGCGTGACCGCGAAGGGGATCGGACGTATTTGAACGCGGCGTTAAAGACGCTGGAGCGGTTCCTTCCGCAGGTGTACCGGGAATGTGAGTTTTGAGAGAGGCACGTTGGGATCGGTGGCCCTCCTCGCTACTCTTACGTTCGCGTGCCTGACACTCACTCTCAGTTTCCAGACCCGCCGGTTGAGCCCGCGGGCTTAATGACTCCGCTCGCGCGAGGGTCTGGGGTCGCGGGGGTTGAACTTTACGAATGCGATTGGCTGGCTGGCGCGAGGGTGCTGGCTCCGGCGTCGATTGACCTTTTATATGCGGACCTGCCCTTTAACACGGGCCGCACCCAGATGGGTACCCGGGGCAGCGCGGCCTCTTACACCGACTCGTGGCCGACCAACAAAGATTATGTTGACTGGCTGCGCCGTCGGTTGGTGGCCACGATGCCAGCGATGAAGCAGACTGGCAGCGTTCTCCTGCACGCTGATTTCCGCGTCTGCCACCACATCCGGTTGCTGCTGGATGAGCTGCTGGGCGAACATAACTTTGTGAACCACCTCATCTGGTCGTACGGGTTGGGTGGTTCGTCGCCACGGCGTTTTGCCCGCAAGCATGATGACATTCTGTTTTATTCCATCTGTCCCGATAACTATTACTTTGAACCTCCGATGGTGCCCGCGACGAGTAGGCGGATGGCGGGGATGCTCAAAAAGGCTACCGACGTAATTGCGATTGCTTCGCTGAACAATCAAGCGTTAGAGCGCACGGGGTACCCGACTCAGAAGCCGCTCTCGCTACTTACGATGCTGGTGACGGCTTGTTCCCCCATCGGCGGTACTGTATTAGACCCCTGTTGCGGTAGCGGAACCACGCTCATAGCCGCCCACGCGGCGGGCCGCAGAGCCATCGGCTTTGATATCAGCGTGGAGGCGGTCGCCGCGTCGGCCTCGCGGTTAAAGGGCGTGGGAGAGGCTCCCCCGGGCCCCGCACGCCGCGTGCGGGGCGATATCGGCAGAGCGAGTGCGGCGGGGCGGTCAGCTGGAACATAATATAAATTTCGTTGCGGCTTGGGGGGCGGTTAGTGCGGCAACCGCCACGAGGCTCTGGCTCGCATTGACGCTTGGGAGGCGCGAGCCGTAACTGGAACGGGGAGTCAAGCACGTTCCGCTAACCTTCGCAGGCACGAATAGGCAATCTTACCTTTGGCATGCGTGAATCTCCTCATGAAGTGTGAAGTAAGCCTTTTCATCTCTATATTCTCGGCCTTTTGGGGACGACGGCTGCGCAGGTCGTTCCGCCCGTGCCGCTGACCAAACTATCAACTCGTCAAAACTAATGCATCCGCGCCTTGCGTTACGCGGATAGTGTTCCGATGGAAGGGCCGCGGGTTAGACTAGCCGTCTGGAACTGTTCCTTACGAAGATGTCGACCGATCCGCGCGGCGACTCTTCTCGGGCTTGTCCCTGGGGGCCGTTCGTACTCTCCATCCCGTGTCCCACGGAAGGGTTAACACATGGGCGTCATGCCAAAAGAGCCTGAAGCATTCGCGGAGTCAGTCGCTAGCCTATTGAAAAGGCTACAACCGGAATACGCGGTGGACCTGGTGGGTCCGCGTGAGCTTCTGGTGAACGGCCGCCGGCTGGACCTTGAGAACTTATATCGAATGGTCAACCACGAGCCCGCGCGGGGCACGGAGATTGTTGAGCACTATTTGGAGCAGTTGTTCACCGGCGATTCGGTGCAGTTGCTTACGATGTCGCTCGACTTTGTGAAGCCGCGGATCATGCCGCGTATCCAGCCCGAGTCGATATTTAATCATCTCTCGCGTGAGCAAGTGGCGCACGTGCCGTTCGTGAACGGGACTGTAATCGTGTTCGTGACCGATCTGCCGCACATGACGGTGAGCATCACCACGGAACAGCAGTTACGTTGGAACATTTCGCTGGATGAGATGGACGAGATCGCGCGAAACAACTTGAATGAGTACGCCCCCGACCTTGATGTGCAACTGGTTGAGAGCAAGGAAGGCGGGCGCGCGGCGATCATAAGCCAGCACGATGGTTATGATGCGGCTCGGCTGTTGCTCGGCGGGCTGTACGATCGCCTCGCGCCGCAGATGGGGGGCAACTTTTATGTTGCCGTGCCCGCCCGCGACATGTTCGTGGCGATTTCGGCCAACCCGGCGCCGTTTGTGTCGAGGCTCCAGGACCGCGTGATCCAAGACTTCCGCCGCCTGCCTTACCCAATCTCGCCGGACTTCTATCTTGTCACGCGCGATGGGATTGCGGGGATGAAGGAAGAACTGGCGGACCGACGCGAAGCCGCGTAGTTCGGGTTGGACCGGCTGGCCGGTTAGCCGGTTGGCCGGTTGGCCGATTAGGTAAGCCCTTCGCGGTGTGAGATCGGCGCACAATGTCGGACCAGGCGCGGGACGGAATGTAAGTGGTTGCACGGAACCATCTTCGGGTTTGCTCTACCTAAGTTAAATTCCAGGCGGAGGCGGAGGCGGCGCACTTAAGAGTTTCATAACCGTTTGCAGAATCGCGGTGAAGGCCTTGGTGAGCGATTCACCCGCGATCAGTCCGCTCGCGATGGCTACCGCGAAGAGGTCGCTGGATCGGCGGTGGCCAAGTTCCCAGATTTTGCCCAGGATGGCACCTACGGCGAAACCGAGTGAGTTACTGAACGGCACAACCCATGAGAGGCCCAGTCCCATAGCCGATGGAAGGTAGGGGCGGACCGATTTGGGCGCTAGGCGCTCGATGCTTGGAATGACGATCCCCACGATCGCACCAATTATGATTGACCACTGCGCAGAGACGGGGAGTTGGTCAATTCCTTTGGTTAAGATTCTTGCGACCGCTTCCCACTGGCGGGTGCCGGGGGCGGGGAATTGCTCGAGCGTGGCTTTATCGGGCACCATCAAAAACCAGATGGGGACGATGGCAACGGTGCCGAAAAAGACACCGATGAACTGGGCGAAGAACTGTTTGCGAGGGTTTGCCCCCAGCAGGTAACCAATCTTAAGGTCCGTAAGTAAGTCTGCGGAGGCGATGGCGCTGTTGGCCGCGACGCCCGCCGCGCCAAGATTAGGCTGCACTTTTCCGGGAACGATCACCGCGAACAGTAACTGCATTACTTTGCCCATCGCGCCGATGGGGGTTGTGTCGGTTTCACCGGTAGCGCGCGAAGCGACGAGGGAGAGGACGAAGGACATGGCGACGGCGATCAAGCCTGCCCACCATTCAATCTGGAAGCCGATGTACTGGACGATTACGAGCGCGATCGTCAGCGGGATCATCCCGATGAACATCCAGCGGTTGGGCACCTCCACGGCCTTCAATGCGACGGATTCATCGGGGGCGGTTGAATTAATATTACGTTTAAGCGTGAAAGCGCGAGCGATGGTGCGCCACTGCAGCGCGAGGGCGGTGAAGCTCGTGAACACCATGACCGACGTTCCACCCCACAACGCCCACCGGTAATACTGAAGTAAACTAAAATCGCCGCCGACAAGGTCAATGTTGCGCACCACCTCAGGCACGCGCTTTGCGTTATCGTATAAAAACTGTCCCGCGGCGCCCTTGTACCAGCCGCTGCCGGGGATCAGTTGATCTTTGGCTACAAGCCAGGGGCCAACGACGAAATATAATAAACAGGAACCGGCTAGCATGGAGAGACAGACGCGCAGGCGGGTGATAATTCCCGCGGCGATCAGAAGCACGCTGGGTTCAAAGCCGAATGCGATGGGCGACTTACCCGCAACCTTCATGAGTCCTTCGGCGGGGATCTGCTCGGGAAGCCGGATAGAAAATCCCAGGATGCCCTTAATTTTTTCAAACCCAACATCGATGAAGTGAAGCCGCCCCTCACTGGCGTTGAGAATTCCTACTGCCAGGCCCATGATCATTCCAGAGACAAGGGCGTACGCTCCGTAGACCGCTTGCTTACTTTTGGCGTAAAGGTTGCGAAGAGTCTCCGCCGCGGCAACCCCGCTGGGGAAGCGAAGTTGCTCGTGGTTGATCATCTGCCGCTTCATGGGGATTGCCAGGAAGACGCCCAAAAGGCCGGTGCAGAGTGTAAATACGCCGACAAGCCACCAAGGCGAAACATTCCATGACTTAATATCAGCGGCGGTCATTCCATCGGGGACCACAGTGAGCAAGAGCAACGCGCCGAACATCGTGCCCACGGTGGAACCTGTGGCATAACCCGCAGCAGAGGCAGTGGATGCCATGCAGGTATTCTCAAGAATCGACATCTGCGAGACGCGATTTCTGCTGACAAAGCGGACGAAGTTCCAGACAACAAACGACGTGACGCAGGCGGTGATGGCCACACCGAATGCCCACCCGATGGCGAGTGTGGTGTACAAGTTGCTTGCCGCCATCACCATCCCCAGAAGACCACCGATAATCACGGCCCGGAATGTAAGCTGGGGCATCTGATCGCCTTTGTAGACGTATCTGAGCCAGTGGGCGTCTTTCTGCTCGGGCGTCGCGTCTTCGGGCAATGCGGGGACCGTGGGATCAAAGTTTACGTTGTCGACGTCGGAGGGAGGTAAGTTTGGTCCGGCCATGAGGAGGGTCTCGAGTGAGAACGTGCAGAGTGGGCAGGGTAGACCCGCAGCGGCGAAATGGCCCAGCGTGCAACGCGGGGCTATTTAAGTTGAGATTCGATCAGTTCAACCAAGATATGCAGCACGAGCATATGGAGCTCTTGAACGCGGTCGCTGGTCTCACCGGGAACGATGAGCTGATGGTCGGCCAGCCCACGGAGCTTGCCACCGCCTTTGCCTAACAGTGTGATCAACGTAAGCCCAGCTTCGCGGCCCGCTTCGAGCGCGAGCACGCAGTTGGCGGAGTTGCCCGAGGTGGAGAGCACAATGAGGCAGTCCCCCGGACGCCCGAGAGCAGTCACGCCTCTGGCGAAGACGTGATCGTAACCATAATCATTGGCGGTGCAGGTGATGTGCCCGGCATCGGCGATGGCGATAGCCGGGAGGGGCCGGCGATCAGCCCGGAACCGGCCGGTCAGCTCCTCGGCGAAGTGAGCGGCATCGCATAGTGAACCTCCATTGCCACAAATAAGGACTTTGTCGCCGCGGGAAAAGCAGTGAGCAATGGCCCCGGCCATGTCCGCGATACTGGTGAGCGACTCTTGATGTTGGGTAAGCTCGGTGAGGAGGATGGAAGCGGTTTGGAGCGAAGCCAGCGTAAGCGTGCGCAGATGCTGCAACTGGGGAGGAGTGGTGGCGGCCATTGGCGGATTATTGCCCGTTCGTCCGCGTGCTGCATCGCGGCTCACCTGGCGAAGGGAGTGTGGGCACCGGTGCGTTCTGGGAACCTACCCTGCGGCCATGGTCGACAACGGTAACCTGAAAACGCGGCTTGAGGGCGGGGCGCTCATTGCAGAGTTCAAAGGCCCCAAGATCGGAGACTTTGAGAGCGCGCCGTTGCGGGCGGACGTTGAAAAGATGGCCCCGCTGGGCGGTTGGCGAGTGGTCGCGGATCTGTCCGCCGTATTACTTCTGGGGTCGTCGGGTATCGGTATGTTGGTACAGCTTAAAAAAGCGTGCGATGCCAATAAGGGTCGCTTAGTCGTGTGCGGTCTGAGCGACGAGCTTTATGGGCTCTTGAAAATTTCCGCACTGCTAAAGATGTTTATCATCAAGAAGGACGTGGCTCAGGCGATCGCGGCGATGGCCTAGGGCGAGCGAGCTTGACGCGGCCGGACCGTCGCAACGGGAACATTACAGGGAGTTTGATGCAGTTAGACGGCCGCGAAGTTCACTCTGGCCCGACAGCGCCAACGGGGATGCCAGCGAGGATTGCCGTGCTGATCTCGGGGGGTGGGCGGAGTCTGCTTAACCTGCACGAGGGGGTGCTGTCTGGAAAACTTAATATTAAT
This sequence comes from uncultured Phycisphaeraceae bacterium, assembly GCA_964450325.1. GTDB lineage: Bacteria > Planctomycetota > Phycisphaerae > Phycisphaerales > UBA1924 > UBA2402. Next base: position 11,532 of record CAYVFW010000025.1, read on the forward strand.
ATCGCTCTCGTGCTGGCATCGCGCCCGTGCCTGGGCGCGGAGCGTGCGGAGTCAAGCGGCCTGCCCACCCTCGTGGAAGCATCGCCGCTGGACGCTACTCGCCTCAGAGCGGTGGTGGATGAGTTCAGAATTGATTACATTGTGCTTGCCGGATACCTGCGCCTGCTGCCCATTCTCGAAGGGATGGAGCGGCGAGTGCTTAATATCCATCCGAGCCTTCTGCCCAGGTTCGGCGGGCCGGGCATGTACGCAAACCGGGTACACGAGGCGGTTCTAGCCGCGGGTGACACCGAGTCGGGGTGCACTGTTCACTGGTGCGATCATGAGTTTGATCGGGGAGATATTATATTACAACGCAGGTGCCCGGTTCTGCCCGGGGATACCGCCGCGACACTCGCGGCCCGGGTGTTTCAAGAGGAGCTCATCGCGCTTCCGGAGGCGGTAGCTGGGGTGTGCAGATTGTAATATTACAATCGAGGTGGTATGGGGCGGCTGTGAGCCTGCGGAGAGGTTGTGCGGGGGGGACGTGCGATGAGGCCCTTGGACCTGGGCCTGCACGCGCGGTCACGCTGCCAGCGGTACCGGCTTGTACGCTGAAACATCAGTAACGAGCACACGATTACGACCCGATCGTTTCGCGGCGTAAAGGTTGGCATCCGCGATTTCCACGAACTGGTCGGTCGAAACAGTGACCGTGCCGCTGGCGCCCGCGATGCCGATGGAGATGGTGAGCACACGTTCGGGATGCCGAGGCCATGACGCCGCCTCCAAGCCGGTGCGGATGCGCTCGCAAACGATCGTCGCGTCGATGGGAGAAGTCTCTGGCATTACGATGACAAACTCTTCGCCACCGTACCGACAGATGAGATCATGCTGGCGACATTCTCTTTGCAAGAGCTTTGCCGCGCCCAACAGGGCGGCGTCTCCCGCCGCGTGTCCATAGGTATCGTTCACGGACTTAAAATGGTCGATGTCGAGCATCGCGACCGACAACGGGGAACGGTAACGTGTGGCGCGAGCGACTTCTTCTTGCCATCGTTGATTGAAGAACGCTCGATTCCAAAGGCCGGTCAATCCGTCGATCTGGGCGCGCTGCGCGAGCATTTGTATTAACTGCCGCATCTTCAGCGCCTGACGTAAACGAACTTTCAACTCCGTCATCTCAAACGGCTTTGTGACATAATCGACCGCGCCCAGGTCAAAGGCCTTTACTTTGTCCGCGGCGTGCTGATTACCCGAGATCACAATCACCGAGATGTCTTGAGTGGCCGGATTGGCCTTCAACTCCTTGAGCACAACCAGCCCGTGCATGCCCGGCATTTCGAGGTCGAGCAGAATGAGCGAAGGCGGATTTCTAGCCGCTTCCGCCAGCCCCAGTTCGCCAGAGAGCACGCTGGAAAAATCGACTCCTTCTGCTTTTAATCGGACCGTCACCAGCCGGTGTACATCGGAGGAATCGTCGATAATAAGTACCCTAGGCCTCGTCTCGGCGAGGTCGGCCAAGGAAGTCACTGCGTGAAGCCGCGCCAGGCCTGCGGATGCCAGCGACGTGGGGATTGGCGTGTTACCGGGAGTTGTAGGAGTTGATTCACCCATGAGCGGTGTTGGCACCTGCGTGGCAGCGGAAAACGTAGGAAGTAAGTATACTTATAAGAGGGTTTGGCTTAAAGAGGGTTTGGCTTGAGGAGGTTTGGCTTGAAGAGGGCTGGCCTTAAGAGAGCTGGGGTGACGAAGACTCAATTTTACGCTGCACGCCGACACAGCGCGAGCAATTCTTTGACTGAATCGGTCAGACGGTTGATCGATTCTTCATCGCGAATCTCGCCCTGAATAAAGAGCTTTTCAACATTCGCTGCCGCCGACCCGATGGTTGGAAAACCGTACCCTGCGGAGGCTCCCTTAAGCTGGTGGCTAATCCGCTTAATCGTATCCCACTTCTGCTCTTTGTAAGCATCTGTAATCGACTGGGTTCGTTGCGGAAGTTCACTCAAGAAGAGATCAACCAGTTCTTTCATTTCCGGCTCCGATGCAAACTCGCTACGAATGGGCGGGTTCGTGGGTACGGTTTGCTCTAAAGTGGCCAAACCTTGTGTGTGTGCTGTACTCATGATTCGGAAGAACTCCTTGGAAATACATGCATCGGCAGGAGTAAGGTCCGAGTTTTGGCGGGGCGTACGAGAGTGTGGGGTAGATACGAAATTGGAGAAGAATGCCTCATGAACGGCGGCATGTAGGGGATATGGCGCACGCCCAACCTCTCTTAGCATCGGGTCGCATAGCGGTCAAGGTGAAAGTCCGATGGCTGCGCTCGCTACGATTACGCGGGTAGCTCTGCGTGCAAGCACCTTAAAAGGGGGGCGGCCCGGTAAAGAGGGGCGTTTTGAGCGGTGAGCTGCAAGGATTTGCGCGTGAGTGAGTATTATTATGAGTCAAGACCCAGCACTAACAGACATAGTTCCACCTCCGAGCAAACGCAAAGGCAATTTACGTTGCGTCGTTGTGGGGGCGGGCGGCTATGCCGGGGCCGAGCTGATTGATTTACTTTTATCGCACCCCGCTGCGGATGTCGTGGGTGTTTTCGGGTCTGACCGCTTGAAAGCCGAAACCGAGGCAGCGGGCGGCTTATTTTCTGAGTTCTTCCCAAGGTTCCGCGGTCGGTTTGACATGCAGGTGCGCCCCACGGACGCGGCGACGATTAGCTCACTGCGCCCCGATGCAATCTTCCTGGCAACACCTCACGAAGCCAGCGAAAAACTGGCTCCCGAAATGATGAAACTGGCGGCGTGCGTGCTGGATTTGTCTGCGGCATACAGGTTCGCAGATTCCTCGATTTATCCCAAGTATTATGGTTTTGAGCACACGCACCCGGGCGTCCTGCAGATGGCCGCTTACGGGTTGCCCGAACTTTTTCGTGATAAGTTAATCAGCGCTTCGCTGATCGCGGTGCCGGGTTGCTATCCGACGTCGGCGATTTTGCCCCTGGCGCCGCTTGTCCGCGCCGGTGCGTTGGCGACAGGTACCGATGGCCGTCTCACGCGGCCGATTATTGATTCCACCAGTGGCGTGAGCGGCGCGGGACGTTCGCTAAAGCAGGGGTCGCTCTTCTGCGAAGTAAGCCTGCAAGCCTACGGCGTGTTTAAGCATCGGCACGGGCCCGAGATCGACGCGTACTGCGGCACCCCGACGATTTTCACCCCGCACCTTGGAGCTTACGATCGCGGCATCCTCTCTACCATCCACGTGGAGCTGGCCGAAGGGTGGACTGGAACGAGGGTAAGCGAGACGCTACTTCGTGCTTATGATCGTGAACCCTTCGTGCGATTATGTTCAAGCGGCGTATGGCCTGCTCTTGCCGATGTTCGTCACACTAACTTCTGCGATATCGGGTGGGAGGTTGAGCCTGCCGGTGACTCATCCGCTGGCCGCCATCTGATCATGGTAAGTGCCATTGATAATCTCGGCAAAGGCGCGGCGGGCCAGGCCGTGCAGGCGATGAACGCGCGGTTTGGCCTCCCCGAAACCTCGGGGCTGCTCATTGACCGCCATACGGAATTTCTGCGGTGAGCGAGCATAAGTTACAGTCAACTTCTTCATCGGGTGAGGGTCTGGCCCTGCCCGGAAGCGGGCCAGTCATCGTCAAAATTGGTGGCACCACGCTCGAAGCGCAGAGCAGCCACCGAAACTTGTGGACCGCCTTGGCGGGAATGGCCCGGCGCGAGGGCGAGGTCTCCGGCGGTGTGGTGCTCGTACACGGGGGCGGAAAGGCCGCGGATGCGCTGTTAACTCAACTCGGATTCACAACCACGCGGCGTGGCGGCATTCGTATTACTCCACCGGATCAGATGCAGCACATCGCCTCGGTGCTTGCAGGCTCGGTGAATAAAGCGCTCGTGGGGTCGCTGCTGGCGGCGGGGGGCAAGCCCGTTGGATTATGTCTGGGCGATGGGGGCGCCATCGCCACACGCGTAGCCACTCATTACGACTTTGATCCGGGCCGCGTCGGTGAAGTTATTCCTGCTGTGCCGGGCGCGGTGGGAGATGGGGCGTTGCTTACACTGCTCGTGGAGCGCGGCTATCTGCCTGTGTTATGTTCCATCGGCATCGACGCTCATGGTGCCCTGCTCAATATCAATGCAGACGACGCCGCGGCGGGGGTGGCGGGAGTACTCGGTGCGAGCGCTGTGGTGCTGCTGACTGATGTGGCTGGCGTGATGGACGCTCAAGGGCGCGTGATGCCCCAGCTTGACCGCGACGCGATAGAAGGCCTTATCGCGACGGGTGTTATTTACGGTGGAATGATCCCCAAGGTGCGTGCCGCGCTCGAGGCTTCTCGTACGGCCAACGCGCCGGTCGTAATTTTGGATGGAAATCGTCCGGAAGCGTTGGCGGAGTGGATTCAAGGTAAGCCGGTGGGCACGCGGATTAACGCCGCGTCCGCGTCGGCTGGCGTAAAGTAGCGGCATCTCTCTCAACACTTGGGCTCTAACGGGTTGGCTGTTACAGGGATTGAACATGGCAAAGAAAGCGGCAGTAAAATCGTCCGTGCGAGGCCCGGCCAAGAGCTCCGCGCGAAAAGCCGCGTTAAAAAAAGCTGGCGGCGGTGGTCAGTCGGCGTTGTCCGGTTTGCCCGCCACAGTTTCGATCAACCGGGCGGCACGTCCACCGGTCAAGCGTGCGAGCGCTTCGGTTTCGCTCGAAGTAATCGAAGGTGCCGCGGTTGGGCGGGCTGGTCGTCCTTCCTCATTGGCAGCCAGCGCTCGGGCCAGGGGCGTTGGATCAATGAACGGGATAGATTTACTTACGCTGTCAGATCTTACCTCTTCGCAGATCCTTCAACTCTACAAAACCGCTGCGGCCGTGAAGAAAGATGTTGGAGCTTACCGACGCGTGCTGGACGGTAAAACCGTTGTGCTGCTCTTCGAGAAGGCCAGCCTGCGCACCCGCATTTCGTTTGAGACGGGTATTAATAAGCTGGGCGGAACGTCGTTATATATGGATCACAGCTCCCAGAGAATCGGAGAGCGAGAGTCCGCGAAAGATTACGCTAAGAACCTGGAGCGTTGGATCGATTGCATCGTGGCGCGCGTTTACAGCCAGCGAGCCGTAGACGATCTCGCGCTCTACGCCAAGATACCGGTGATCAACGCCCTTTCGGACCGATTCCATCCCTGTCAGGGGCTGGCTGATTTGTTTACATTGTGGGAGCGGCCCGGGTCGCTCGACGGTGTTCGGCTGGCCTGGATCGGTGATGGTAATAACGTCTGCCACTCGCTTATGCACGCCGCGACGCTCCTGGGCGTTGATACCACAGTTGTCACCCCCCGGGGGTATCAGCCTTCGGCCGACGTCGTGGATCAGTGTTTAACCTACGCCAAGGACGCGGGGAGCATGCTTACGTTTTCTCACGACCCCGCGGCGATCGAGGGGCATCACGCGGTCTATACCGATGTGTGGGTATCGATGGGGCAGACGGATCAGGCCAACGAAAGGCGGGCGGCGTTCGCTGATTACGCGGTCACCCCGGAGCTAATGGCCGTCGCCAGCCGCGGCCTTGATGAAAACAAGCGGTTCCCTGATGGAAGTCTGTTCATGCACTGCCTGCCCGCCCAGCGCGGGGTTGAGGTGATGGATGAAGTAATTGATTCCCCAGCGTCAATCGTCTACGACCAGGCTGAAAACCGGATGCACGCGCAGAACGCGTTGCTGATCCATCTATTCGGCGGCGGCTGAGCCAGCCTTGTCGGCGGTGGCTGAACCCGCGGCGGTCTTCTAACGCGGCCGGAGCTTCACCGGATGATGCGGGGTTCATCGGAAAAAACGCGGCTTGATTCTCTGCAATACCGATGCGGTGATCACTACCATTCCCTCCCATGAAGACCAAGATCGCGCTGGCATATTCGGGAGGGTTGGACACTTCCTGTATCGTTCCCTGGCTGGTTGAAAACCTGAACGCCGAAGTGGTGTGCGTGGTGGGCGACGTCGGACAAGGTGGTGATGAATTGCTGGGTGTCGAGCAAAAAGCAATTAACTCGGGCGCGGCGTCTTGTCACGTTGTCGACCTCACCCAGGAGTTTACCGAGGACTTCGTATTCCCGACGATGATCGCTGGTGCGGTGTATGAAGGCCGATACTTGCTCGGCACCGCGATCGCCCGCCCCGTGCTGGCCAAGGCGCAGGTGGAAGTCGCGCTCAGGACTGGCTGCACCGCCGTCGCGCACGGTTGCACGGGCAAAGGCAACGACCAAGTGCGGTTTGAATCGGCGTACGCCGCGTTAGCACCGCATTTGGAAATCATTGCGCCGTGGCGCGACCCGCGCTGGAATCTCTCAGGTCGCTTTGCGATGCTTGATTACCTCACCGCCCGTAACATCCCTACGACGGCCTCAGCCACTAAGATCTACTCGCGTGATCGTAATTTGTGGCACATCAGTCACGAGGGGGGCACCATCGAAAGCCCCTGGAACGCGCCCCCCGAGGACGCCTGGATGCTTACAGCCTCCCCGGAGCAAGCGCCGAACAAGCCCGAGGAAGTTTCGCTTACGTTTGAGCGGGGCCGGCCCCGCGCCCTGAACGGCGTCAAGATGGATGGCCCATCGCTGATCCTGGCACTTAACAAAATTGCCGGTGCTCACGGAGTGGGCAGGGTTGACCTGGTGGAAAATCGCCGGGTGGGTATGAAGAGCCGAGGCCTGTACGAAACGCCCGGTGGAACCGTGATTGTGGAAGCACTTCGCGCCGTGGAGGAGCTGGTGCTCGACCGTGAGACTCGCCACTACCGCGAGCACTTGGGGCTTACGTTCGCTGAGCTGGTGTACGATGGTCGGTGGTTCACACCCCTGCGCGAGGCACTGTGGGCGTGTGCTGAGAACATAGCGCGGCACCTCGACGGCGAGATCGTTGTCCGACTCTACAAAGGTCAGGCGACGGCCGTGCAACGCCGCAGCCCGCATTCGCTTTATGCGGAAAATATAGTTACCTTTGAGAAGGGCGAACTCTACGACCAGAAGGATGCGGGCGGCTTTATTAAGTTGCTCAGTCTGCCCGAGCGTATCCGTGCCCTTAAGGCCAGCGGTCAAGCGAAGTGATGAGGCGTGGTGCCCTGATGCGCATCACTCAGTACGCGTTTGCGTTGCCTCTGCGGACAGCGAGCCGCACTCGTCGATCATAAGTAGTGTTAAAAAGGAGCATGGGCATGGCACTCTGGGGTGGCCGTTTTGAGTCGGGGCCTGATGCCCTTTTCAAACGGTTCAACGATTCGCTTCCCTTTGATTTTCGTTTAGCGTTAGAAGATATCGCGGGCTCTATCGGCTGGGCTGGCGCCATCTATCGGGCGGGCGTGCTTACATCCTCCGAGCACGGCGCGTTAGTGGCCGCCTTGACAGAGCTGCGCGAGCTAATCGAGACCGATCCCGCCGCGCCATTGCAGAGCCAAGCCGAAGATGTCCATTCATGGGTGGAGGGAGAGTTGATCAGCAGGGTGGGGGCGTTGGGCAAGCGGCTCCACACGGGCCGCAGTCGCAACGACCAGGTAGCCACCGATCTGCGCCTGTGGACACGCGCTGCTGTGGATGAACGCATCGCCGAGCTTGAGGCGGTGGAGGCCTCGCTCACCGCCTTTGCAACCCGCGAACAATCAACGATCGTAAGCGGATACACCCACCTTCAGCGGGCGCAGCCAATTACGTTAGCGCACTGGGCATTGGCCTACGCAGAGATGTTCACACGCGACCGCGCCCGATTCGCCGATGCACGGCGGCGCATCAACGTCTGTCCGCTAGGCTCGGGCGCGCTCGCCGGTACCGCCTACAGCATTGACCGGGACGCACTGGCGCACGACCTGGGCTTTGACTCAGCCTCCGCCAATAGCCTCGATGCTGTCAGCGATCGTGACTTTGTTCTCGAAACGCTCGCCGCGTGTGCAATAGCCGCGGCTCACCTCTCTCGCCTTGGCGAAGACTTAGTAATTTACTCCTCGCAAGAGTTTGGTTTCATCGAGATGGACGACACTGTGGCTTCAGGCTCATCGCTCATGCCCCAGAAGAAGAACCCCGACGCCGCGGAGCTCATCCGGGGCAAGGCGGGCCGCATCTATGGCGCCTTGATGGCAATGCTTACGACGGTAAAGGGGTTGCCGCTGGCTTATAACAAGGATCTTCAGGAGGATAAAGAGCCCCTCTTTGACGCGATGGACCACCTCAGTCTTTCGCTCCGCATCGTGCCCAAGATGATCGACACGATGAAAGTGCGGCACGCGCGGTGCCTCGCGGCGGCCAAGGGTGGCTACTCAAACGCCACCGATCTCGCTGATTACCTGGTACAAAAGCGGGTACCGTTCCGGGACGCCCATGAGCAAGTGGGTGCCATCGTCCGTGCTGCGATCTCCGAGGGAAAAGCCATCGAAGAGCTTACATTAGAAACTATCTGTCGCCACGCGCCCGCCGCAGGGCCCGACGTCTTCGCTTACATCGAGCTCAAGGCCGGATTTGAGCGGCGCGAAGTCGCGGGGGCTACCGGCCCTCGATCGGTCGCCGCGGCGATCGCACAGAGGGCACAGGGCCCGCGCTAGCATCGGTCATTCCGCTAACCTTCGCGCAGTCACGAAAGTAACGCAGCTCACCCCTCGCAACCCCCGCCCATGCGCACCGCACTTACGATCGGAAACTTCGACGGGGTTCACTTGGGGCACGTTCAACTCGTCGCCGAGGCCCGGCGGCTGGTGGATGCTGGGGGAACCAGAGGCCGCGTAGTCGCACTCGCATTTGATCCGCATCCGCTTACATTGCTGCGACCCGAGAGTGCGCCTCACCGCCTCACAACGTTCGCCGACCGCACGTACCTGCTTAAGCAAGCTGGCGCGGATGAAGTCGAACAACTAAGCCCCACCACGCAGTTTCTTTCGGTCGAGCCTGATGCCTTCATTAATAATTTATGTTCGCATTACAAGCCTAGCTTCTTTGTTGAAGGCCCAGATTTTCACTTCGGCAAAGCCGCCAAGGGTTCACCCGCCACTCTACGCGTCCTTGCCGATGCGTTCGGATTCGCGGCCCACATCGTTCCGCCCGTGGAGGTGCCGCTGAGCGATCAGACGATCGTCAGAGCTTCCAGCAGTGTCGTGCGAAGCATGTTGCGATTGGGCCGCGTGTTTGATGCTGCGCTTATACTCGGAAGGCGATACGCCCTTCGCGGAGAGGTCGTCCAAGGCGATCAACGCGGCCGGACTATCGGCTTTCCTACATGTAACCTCAGCACCGATTGCATGCTCCCCGCCGATGGCGTTTACGCGGCAACCGCAACACTGCCGGATGGGACCTCCCATCCCGCGGCGATCAATATCGGCACGCGCCCAACCTTTAACGGTGTTCAACGACGCCTCGAAGCCCATCTGATCGGTGCGAAGCTGGAGCTTACCTACGGCTGGGAGCTGCAAGTCGTGTTCCAGACGTTCCTCCGCGATCAGGTTCGGTTCGACTCGATCGACCGGCTGAAAACCCAGCTCAGTAAGGATTGCGATAGGGCCTTCGGACTGATCAACCGTTCTACCGCGTGAGCAGTTGGCTGCGGTATGACTCGCTTGCCGCGTCCTGAGTTGGCTCATTCGGGCAACGAACCGTTTGAGAATTGGGCACTCCGACACGTGGCAAGTGTCCGCCGCAGTCGGCCCGACTTCGTTCGGGTGCGCGTACAATCGTTCCGGCAGCCGCGACGGGCGGCCGAATGAGCCCGCGTACACGTTTAAACCGCCAATTCCTCGCCATGAGCACGCTTTCAACCGGTCCAGCATCTAACTCGTCAGTAGCGATTCGTCCCTCTGTAAATGGTTGGAATGCCGATTATTTGGACGGTCAGTACGAGGCGTTCAAATCCGACCCCGACTCCGTGACGGCAGAGTTTCGGGCGTTCTTTCGCGGCTTTGATCTCGGAAACGCGGGGGGCGCAGCCGCGAACCGGGCTCCCTTGGTTGGTGGGGCATCCCCATTTCAAAGCGCGGTCGACGAACTGATCTCCGCCTACCGCGAACAGGGCCACTTCGCGGCGAAGCTGGATCCATTTGATCGTCCCCGCGATCGCCCCGAGGCCCTCAGCCCCGTGAAGTACGGGCTGAAAGAATCAGACCTTGCCAAACGCGCGGAGGTGGCTCTCAGCGGCCTTTCGCATTCTGCGACGCTTGCAGAAGTCATCCTCCACCTTGAACACACTTATTGCCAGAGTGTCGGCGTTGAGTTCATGCATATTCAGAGCGTGCAGGAACGCGATTGGTTCCTTGAGAATTTCGAGCAGACTCGCGGCGTGCAGGAGATGTCGGCGAGCGAGCAGATTGCAGTGTTTAACGACTTGGCGGCTGGCGAAGGGTTTGAGCAGTTTCTGTATCGGCGTTATGGAACTGAGAAGCGGTTCGGGCTGGATGGGGGAATTTCGCTGATACCGCTGATGACTCACGCGATTGATCGGGGCGCGCAGCTTGGCGTAGATGAGATGGTGCTGGGCATGGCCCACCGCGGTCGCCTTAATGTCTTAGTTAATATAATGGGTAAGGCCTATGAGCAGGTGTTTACCGAGTTTGAAGATACGTGGGAAGCTGCCTTCGCCACCGGTGGGGGCGATGTAAAGTATCATCGCGGTTTCTCCGGAAAGCGCGTCACCGCCAGCGGCAAGCCCATCGACCTTACTCTCGCGAGCAACCCCAGCCACCTGGAGAGCGTTGACCCGGTTGTTCTGGGCCGCACCCGGGCTAAACAGCGGCGGCGGGGCGACTCGCAGCGAACCCGCGTGGTCCCCGTGCTGATCCACGGAGATGGTGCTGTGGCGGGGCAGGGAATCGTGTCTGAATGCCTTAACATGAGCCAGCTTGAGGGCTACGCGGTGGGCGGCACGGTGCACATCGTAATTAATAATCTGATTGCGTTCACCACCCTCCCCGAGGATGGTCGCAGCACGCCCTACTGCACCGATATAGCCAAGTCGATCGACGTGCCGATCTTCCACGTCAACGGCGAAGACCCGGTGGCCTGCGCTCGCGTAGGCCGGTTAGCCATTGAGTACCGCCAAAAGTTCAAGAAAGATGTCTTCATCGACCTCTGGTGCTATCGTAAGTTTGGCCACAACGAGACTGATGAACAGAGTTACACCCAGCCCGTGCTCGCCGGATTGATTAAGAACAAGCGCCCGGCACTTTTGGGCTTCGGCGAACGGTTGGTTGAGAATGGGATCATGAGCGCCGCCGAGGTTGCGGCCGTCACCGCCAAGCTTGATGCCAAGCTCGATGAAGCGCAGACTCTCGCTCGCAAGGCGCCCTTCAACCCCGTTATCGAGCCCGGCCAAGACCGCTGGAAACGAATTGATAACAAGTTCACATTCGCGTTGATCAAAACCGCCGCGACCCCCGGGGCTGTCAAAGAGGTTGTGAAGGCCCTCACGAGTGTGCCCGCCGGCTTCACGCTTAACCCCAAACTCAAGGGTCTGCTCGACGAGCGAGGCGCGATGGTTACTGGTGGATTGGTGAGCTACGCCAACGGCGAAATTCTCGCGTACGGCACGCTCTTGCTCGACGGTATCCATGTTCGAGTGAGCGGGCAGGACGTTCGACGCGGCACGTTCTCTCATCGCCACGCGGTGCTACGAGACTTTCAGACCGGCGCGCCGCATGTTAGTCTTAATTTCATGCGGAATCACGCTGCCGCCGCGCCCTCTGTTACCCCTGGCGCGGCGGGCGAGGGTGAATCTACGGGCCGCTGGCAGGCGGCGATGGATATTTACGATTCGCCACTCTCAGAGTTCGCGGTATTGGGTTTTGATTATGGTTACAGCACCGCCGACCCCGACCAGTTGGTGGTTTGGGAGGCCCAGTTCGGTGACTTCGCCAACGGCGCCCAAGTTATTATCGATCAATATTTGGCTAGCTCAGAAATTAAGTGGTCGCGTTGGTCGGGCTTGGTGCTCTTGCTCCCGCACGGCTACGAAGGGGCGGGGCCCGAGCACAGCAGCGCGCGGCTCGAGCGATTTCTCGCGCTGTGCGCCGATGATAATATGTTGGTGATCTACCCGACCACCGCCGCCCAGATCTTTCACGCCCTGCGCCGTCAGGCGAAGGCCACGTACCGCAAGCCGCTGATTGTAATGAATCCTAAGAGCCAGCTGCGCACGCCCACCAGCACCCTGGATGAAATCACGGGCGGTAGTTTCCAGGAGCTGATCGATGACCCGATGTTCAGCGCGAAAGATGGGTGGGATCGCAACGCCGTGAAGCGGGTTGTATTTTGTTGCGGCAAGGTCTACTTTGAGCTCGCCGAGCGGCGAACCCAGCTCGCAAAGCGCGACGTTGCCCTGGTTCGCATCGAGCAGTTGTATCCCTTCCACGCCGAGCTTGCCCGCAAGATTCTCTCCCGCTATTCTAAAGGTGCCGAGGTGGTTTTCGTTCAAGAAGAACCCCGCAACGCCGGGGCCTTTATGTTCGTCGCCGATGCCTTCCGCGAGCAGATTGGAATTAATGTTAAGTATATCGGTCGCCCCGCCAGCGCTACCCCCGCGGTGGGCAGCAAGCGGGCGGACAAAATCCTGCAGGAAGCGGTCCTGACCGGGGCGGTGGGTGCTAAGCCAAAGGAACTTAAGCCGCAGGCCTAGACATGATTTAAAGCCACGCCATCTCTCACGCAGTCAAACATGAACTACACCGGCGAACAAGTGTAAGTAAATAGTAAACTTCTTTTCACCAGTCCCCTCCCGGCCACACCGCGTTCTACCCTGCCAGATGCATCACCTTCTCTTTTACGCTTAAAAACCTAAGACCCCAAACCCTTTCTCCCCGCCCATGGCAACAAACATAATCATTCCCAGCGTCGGCGAATCTGTTACCGAAGGCGTCCTCTCGCGATGGACGGTTCCCGACAACGCGAGCGTGAAGATGGATGACATCATCGCCGAGTTAGAAACTGACAAGATCACGCTGGAGATCAGAGCGCCGGCCTCGGGAACAATTAAGGCGTCCATCGCCAGCGGAACGACGGTGAAAATTGGCCAAATCATTGGGCAAATTTCGGAAGGTGCCGCACAGCCCGCTGCGACTGCCCTGCAGGCGCCAGCCCCGCAATCACCAGCCTCGCAAGTTCCGGCCTCGCAAGTACCGGCCACGCAAGTGCCGGCCGCCGCGGCCTCGCCACCCGCATCCGCCAACGTAAGCACAGCCGCAGTGACCTCCAGCACCGCTCACACCGCCGCTCCTTCAGTAGCGGGTGTTCGCGCCACACCAGTCGCGGAGAAGCTGGCCAAAGAACATAATATTGATTTAGGCGCAGTGCCCCCCACCGGGCCCGGTGGGCGCATCCGTGAACAAGATATCTTGGAGATAATTGAAGCCCGGAAGGGCACGCCGCTCCCCGCGCCATCCTCGCCCGCGCGCAACGGTACCGCCCCCGATTCTGAGAAAGTGAAGCCCGCAGCGCCTGCCCCTAGCTCGCCCGCGGGTTCACGCGCAAAGTCTCGTGAGCGAATGACCCCGCTGCGTCAACGCATCGCCTCGCGCCTCGTGCAGGCTCAGCACACCGCCGCGATGTTAACAACCTTCAATGAGGTAGACATGACCGCCGTCATGGATCTTCGTAAGGCGTATAAAGAAGAGTTCGAAAAGCGCCAAGGTGTGGGCCTTGGGTTCATGGGCTTTTTCGTGAAGGCCGTCGTCGCCGCGCTCAAGGCTTTCCCGCTTGTGAACGCCTCGATCGTTGAAGACGAAGCGGGTCAAATGGCCATCGAACGTCACGATTATCAGGACATCGCGGTGGCTGTCGGTACCCCAAAGGGTCTGGTGGTGCCCGTGCTGCGAGACTGCGATCAGCGTTCTTTCGCTTCGATTGAGTCGGGCATCAAAGAGCTCGCGGGCCGGGCGAAAGATGGTAAGTTAACTCTTGACGACCTTCAGGGCGGCACCTTCACGATCACCAACGGTGGCATCTACGGAAGCCTGATGAGCACGCCGATTCTCAACCCGCCGCAGAGCGCGATTCTTGGGATGCACGCCATCAAGAACCGGGCCGTTGAGTTTCCCGCAGGCTCGGGCCAGGTCGGGATCCGCCCGATGATGTACCTGGCGCTCTCGTACGACCACCGAATCATCGATGGTGCCGAGGCGGTGCAATTCCTCGTCCGTATCAAGCAGGCCATCGAAGATCCGCAGCGGCTCCTCCTGGGCCTGTAGCGCGCGCCTTGTGCGGCGTCTCCATCTGGTAAATAATTATATTAGTTCGCCACCGACTCGCCTGCGGTGCGCCTGGGCACGCTCTTCAAAGCCGAAGATATTAATTATTCCACCACGATAATCGGGTAGTTAAACTCCCGCCTGTGGTCCCGCGC
>CAYVFW010000026.1:0-3961 GCA_964450325.1 uncultured Phycisphaeraceae bacterium
GGGGCGTGTGGGGTGCGTGTGGGGGTGCGTTGACCAAGATAACCTCGCCACTGGGAAAAGCCGTGAAAATATTAACGCAATGCTTGCGCAACCTGCGCTGAACCTTGTCTTAAACTCGCTTCTTAGGGACGGCTTGATGTCTACTTTTGCGGGTCTGCGGGGATAGGTATGAGAAGCCATTCCCCTGCGGTTGGAACCCTGGTAATCAGAGAGAGAGAGGACATCAGTTATGTTATTTGTTCGTGTGCTGTCGTGCGCCGTTCTCGGTGCGTTGGTAACTTCCGCTGGCGGGGCGGTCGTCGTAACGCAGTGGGATTTCCAGAATCACGCCCTTGCGATCAATAACAGCCCGGCACCGAGCCTAGGCAGCGGCGTTGCCAGGGTGCTGGGGATGAACAATAACCTCAACGGGGTTGTGAGCATCGACGGCGCGGACATATTTGGCGGCAACAGCGCCAACGGCAGCACCGACCCTATCCAAGGTGGAAATCCGGTCATCGCGCGCGGGTGGCGCGTTCGCGGCCAGCGAGTGCCTGGTGGGGCTGCCGCGAACGGCTGGTCTAGCTTTGCTGCCGAGTACTCTCAGGGTGCAGGGTTTGGCGCCTCGACAGCGGGGTTCAGCGGTATCACAGCCTCTTACGATATTTATGTTACGGATCGGGGACCGGCGTACTGGCAGTTTCAGTACACCACTGATGGCACAGCCTGGAACAATGCCGGGCTCGTGGGCTTTGCGAATCTTGCTGGCGATCGGTGGTACAACAGCAACATCGTTGATCTTTCGGGAATCGCGGGAGTTAATAATAACTTAAACTTTGCAATCCGCATCGTCGGCACGTACGCGCCCGGCACCACGCAGTACTTCGCGGCCGATGCGGGCCCGATGAGCAATACCAGCGGCAACTGGCGTTTTGATATGGTGACGATTACGGCTGTGCCCGCGCCGGCGGCTGGGGTCTTGATCAGCTTGGCTGGCTTTGCGGTTTCGCGTCGCCGCAGGGCGTGAGCGAGGGTGGCGGCCGCGATGGAAGGTTAGTTTAAGTTAAGTGCATCCTGGAGGCGCGATCACCGGATCGCGCCTGTTTGCTTGCGCGGAGGTGGCGATGGCGCTTAGTTGCTTCAGAGCGCACCTCAGGTCAACGACGCGAAACGGAACTGCTTTACGCACGTCTGGGCTGGTGGATCGTTTTCATCGCCGACGAGATCGCATTAAACTGCTTACGGGTTATCGTTCGTTTGTGGATGCTCTACAGTTGACCACATGCGCGATGTCTATTGGATTCGTCACGCTCAGAGTACTGCCAATGCAGGGGAGCGTACGGACAACGCCAGCGAAATAGTGCTGACGCAACTGGGTGTGGAACAAGCAAGGCTGCTCGCGGCACAGTTCCCGGTGAGGCCGGGCTTGATCGTAACAAGCCCGTACATGCGGACACTGTTAACAGCCAAACCACTTATGGCTCGATTCGAGTCGGTGCCACACGAGATTTGGCCTGTGCATGAGCTTACGTTTTTAACTCGTGGAGATGCGAAGAATACTACCGTGCTTGAACGCCGCGGGCTTGCTGGTCCCTACTGGACGGCGATGGACCCTTACCTTGAGCTGGGAGATGGGGGCGAGAGTTTCAGCACTTTTTACCGGCGTGTCTT
Organism: uncultured Phycisphaeraceae bacterium; assembly: GCA_964450325.1. GTDB lineage: Bacteria > Planctomycetota > Phycisphaerae > Phycisphaerales > UBA1924 > UBA2402. The sequence goes on from CAYVFW010000026.1 coordinate 1,651, forward strand.
GGCGTCCTTGACGCGTGCCGCGGCGTACCGGGGTGTGGGACCGTTAGTTATATTCACGCACACCCGGGTGTTAGCTCTGCTGGTTCAGTTGGTCGTGCTGCCACCGGTTGATGTCCAGGAGGCCATGGGGCGACTATACAGCATGGCTGTGGCGGGGCACTGGGAGTTCGCGAATGCCGGGATCTTGCGGATGGGCGTGTGCGAGGATGGGAGTATTCAGATCGGCGCGATGAAGGTGTAAGCATTGGAGCCAGGGGCGTACACTTCAGAGTATTACTTGGTTGTGTTATAACGCCAGCAGGCGTTTCGCCGCGCCTCGGACACGCGCGGGCAGCATGGCGACGGCGTCGCTTACATCCTTGGAGAGGGCGAGGCGGGTTAAGATTACGAACAGCAACGTAAACCCGGAACCAGCGAGCAGGATCCGCAGAACGTCTGTCGCGCTTTGCGCGAGTAACTCTGGCCTCACGCGGGTGACGGGAAGGATGCGGATAAACCAGGAGGTAAGCTCCGCCCACATCGGCGAGCGATCAAGCCAGAAGAATGGTGCCGCGGCGATCACCGAGACTAGCCAGCCGTAGACCATAGAAGGGGCAAGGCGAGTAAGCGACACGCCGCAGAGGCGGAAGGTGTGCATTGTAACTGCCAAGCGGGTGAAGATGAGGGCCAGGCCGTTACTTAGCGCGATGATCCAAAGCTCGCTGGTGTAAAGGCAGGTCACTATCGTAACGCCAATGAGCACCAGCCCCTCGGCCCACGCTGAGAGAGAGAAACGTTTAAACCTTCCCTGAGCCATGAGCAACCCGCACGTCACGGCGAAGCTTACACGCCACGGGTAGAAGATGCCGAATATAACCACGGCGATCACTGCGGGCGACCACTTACCGTGCCAAAGCAGGCTTTCAAGCGGCGCCATGACCACCGCGGCGGCGAGGGAAAAATAGGAACCAACCAGCGTAAGTCCTGTCAACACCCGCACAAATGCTTCTCGCTGGCGGGCGGGCTCGTTGTTGAGCTTTGCGAGCACGGGGAGAAGGACGACATGGAGATTAAACGAAAGTAACATCCCGATCTGAGCGGTTATCTGGTAGGCGAAGAAGTAATAACCTGTAATGGTGTGATCGACCATCCTTCCCAAAACCAGATAAGGCCCCCACTCGCTTGAGAATGAGCCAACGGTGCCGTTGATAAGCCATTTGGTGCTGGACATCAGGCGGCCCCAGGAATCAAATAAAGCGGGGCGCTTCCAGGGGCGATCGTTACACATCCACCATGCAGCAAGAGAATCAAGAACTGCGGTGAAGACCACCGGAAGCGCCAGGCTCAGCGCTTCAAAGCCCATCGCCGCGAGCACAATGGTGAGCACCTGCCGCATGATGATCGAGAACGACATAAGCATCGAGAACTGCTTGAAGCGCAGATCTAGGCGCAGTTTCGCCTGTAAAACAGCAGCGGGGGTGCCTAGCGGCAGGGCAAAGGCCATGACCCACAGCATTGGCGCCAAGGCGTCATCTTTGTAAAGGTAATGAGCGACCGGCCACGCGGCGAGCGCCATCAACGCCGCGGCGGCAGTGTTGTAGACCGCGCACATCCAGAAGGCTGGTCCGGAAATCGCCGGGTACTTCTCGCTCCCCTGTTTGATTAAGTAGTTGGGTATGCCAGCATCTTTTGCGAGCATCAGAAACCCGGCGATGGTGGTGGCAATCGCGAACTTTGCGAAGTGCTCGGGCAGCAGCCACCAGCCTAGGAGTAACTGTGTGACACTGGTTGCTAGTTTACTTACAACGGTGGCGACCAACATCCACGACATGCCGCCCCCGACGGTCCGCCCCATCGAACCACCGCGCGGGGGCGGGGTTGAGGGGGTCGCCGCGGGAGGCACATGATTCACGACCGACGGCGGTGGCGAGAAGGCGCTAGGTCGGTCCTCATCTCTAGGCAAAGCGGGTTCGGTCAAGGGGCATTCTCGGCTTGAAATACTCTGAACTGGTTTTTACACACGCGGGGTTTTCGGCGGGAGGTTACCGCGGCTCGCTGCTGCTTGCTATCGGTCAGCCGCGCTCACCCGCAACGAGATCTACAGCAAGGGCTAGATCGGGGTGGAAGATCAACAACTATAAGTGGATCGATATTATGAGAGGCCCGATGCCACAAAAAAAACCGACCCCGGAAGGGATCGGTTCTATTGCTCATAACAAGATAGTCGTTGGCGCGGCTGCGAGCCCCTGCACCCGCGAACATTTCACCAGCGGCTGCGACTGGAGTTACTTGGGATCTGCTGGCTCGGCTTCGCCTGTTGGCTTGGCTTCGC
>CAYVFW010000026.1:4061-25267 GCA_964450325.1 uncultured Phycisphaeraceae bacterium
GTTGGCTTGGCTTCGCTTGTTGGCTTGGCTGCTTCGCCTTGCTTTGCCGCCGCGTCGCCCTTGGCATAGCCTGCCACGCCGCGTAGGAGCGCCTTGCGCTCTTCGAGTCCCATCGCGGCCAACTTCTCTTTCACCGCGACTGACTTAAGGTCTGCGGCAAGAGTTTGATCAACGCCAGCTGCTTTCCCGGCTTGATTGAGCAGATTGTTGTAAGTCCAGAGGTGTTCAATAAAGTTCTGCTTGTAGATCGCGCGCATGTACGCGAGCGTCGAGGCCTTCTGCTCGTCTGGGGTGGCGCTCTCTTTCTTTTGGCCCGCAGATGCCTTGGTGTATGAGGTGGTGATACGGGAGTTAATTCCAAAGGCCTGATCGTCAATGATCTGACGATTTTTAAGATCGGTGGCGAGGGACGGAACCTGCAATGGCTTAGTGGTTTCGACAACCTTGGTTACATCCGCGCGATCACTGAAGTTGGCGGTTTCGAACATTCCGGCATCAATCCGCTCTACGAGGTCTAGGTTTTCAACCACCACACGTTCCATCGAGCGACGGCGATCCGGCAAAAACGCTTCGATCCGCGCCATCTGCTCGGTGGTCACCAAAGGGTTTCGGCGAAGAGCTGCGAGCTCCAGCGGTTCGGAAAGAGGGGCAACTTTGCCATCGACCAATTCCCATTCCTTCCACTTTACATCGGGGAGGGGAGCCTTGGTCGCCTTGATCGGGCGCGGGGGTGGAGCTTCAGAGGGAGGAGCGGGCGGAACGATCGGAGGCGGTGGAGCCTTCGGAATGTCATTCTCAGGGGTGGGGTTGGTCGCTGGAGGAGGTGTAACAAACTGCCCCATTGCAGCACTGCCAGCGAAAAGACACGCCGCGGCTGCGAGTAGCGCGACGCGCTTCTTTGCTCCGGCGAGAAAAACGATCGATCTTCCATCACTCATGCGTTGGGACATACCGGAAGTTCCTTATTCGACCGAACAGACAAATCTGACCTGAACAAACACCAAGCCGTGGAAAACAAACCTAGACGTACTGACGTTCGCAAGCACGGTTAAATGCCGCAGCCCGGCCGGTTCGGCACAGACCGGGCGTGGCGCAAGCGTATGCATAGCCCACTTTCAGCAAGGCTATCGGTGTTCACGCAACACAGCGATGTGTTCGGGCACTTTTTTCGCTTAGGACGCAACGAAAATCGCGTGCAGATGCCGGCGACAGACGAAGCGGGCTACATCGCGTCTTTCGGTTTCACCCTCAAAAGTTAGAGCGCGGCACTAATGTTAGGTTTACGATAGGTCAAACGAGGGGAGCGGTAACGAACTTCTCTTGGTGATGGCGGCGCGCGAACGCGATGTGAGGTCCTCAAAGTGGGCACTGGCACTTAGCTTAGCGCGAGGTAAACTCAAAGCCGCCGCCCTGCACGTCTATCTTAATATGGTCGCCCGGGCCAAAGAGCCCGGAGAGAATTTTGCTCGCCAACGCGTTTTCAATACGCTGCTGAATCGTCCGCTTAAGTGGCCTTGCACCGAACGCGGGGTCCCACCCTTCGCTCGCTAACTGAAGTTTAGCTTCGTGCGTTAGCTCCATGGTCATGCCGCGATCTTTAAGGCGCGCCACCAATCTTGCAAGTTGAATATCGACGATTGCGCCGACATTTTCTCGCTTCAGTTGGTGGAAGACTACCACCTCATCTATGCGGTTTAGCAGCTCCGGGCGCATCAATCCCTGACCGCCAGCAAGGCTGGCCGCGGCTTTGCTCATCACATCGCTTATGTGCTGCGGGAGGCCAGTGGCCTTACCGAACTGATCAGCCATCATCGCGGCAGGCCCGCGTTTGAGCATTTCGCGGATCGCGGCTTCGATCTCCCAATCCTCGGCCCCACCCGCGGCTAACTCTTGAATCTGCACACTCCCATAGTTGCTGGTCATGACAATGATTGCGTTGCGGAAGTTAACCGTGCGTCCCTGACCATCGGTAAGACGGCCATCCTCGAGAACCTGTAGCAGGATGTTGAAGACGTCGGGGTGCGCCTTTTCGATTTCATCCAGTAACACGACGCAATACGGACGTCGACGCACAGCCTCGGTGAGCTGACCGCCCTCGTCGTAGCCAACATAACCTGGAGGGGCACCCACCAAACGCGCCACTGCGTGTTTTTCCCCATACTCGCTCATATCGATGCGCACAATCGCCTCATCAGTATCGAAAAGGAACTCCGCGAGCGCTTTGCACGTCTCGGTTTTGCCTACGCCGGTGGGGCCCAGGAACAAGAACGAGCCGATTGGCCGGTTCGTGTCGCCAAGGCCGGCTCTGCTCCGGCGTACGGCATCACTTACAGCCCGCAGGGCATGCTCTTGTCCGATAATCCGCTTACTTAACTGCTCTTCCATGCGAGTGAGCTTTTCGCGCTCAGCCTCGACTAACCGCGAAACTGGAATTCCAGTCCAACGAGCGACCACCTGGGCGATCGCCGCGGCGTCTACTTCCTCCTTGACGAGTGCGTCACCCGCGGCTTCTCGCTTGGCCCCGGCGGCTTCGGCGTCGCGGAGCCGGGTTTCAAGCTGCCGCAAGTCACCGTATCGAATTCTCGCCGCAGCTTCGAGATCGCCCCGACGCTGGGCTTGGTCGAGCGTAACTTGCTTGCTCTCCATCTCCTCCTTGATGGTGCGGATCGCATCAAGGTCTTTTTTCTCAGCTTCCCACCTGGTGCTAAGCACGCGGTTTCGTTCCTGCAAATCACTCAGTTCTCGCTCGACGCGCTCGAGTTCTCGTTGCGAAACGGATTCGCCTCTTGCTTCCGGGCGGCCGTCCGAGGGTTCCTCCCCTCGACGTTTGCTTAGTTCGCTCGCCTCGATGCGGAGTGCTTCGCGTTCAATCTCCAACTGCAGAACACGCCTGCGAATTTCGTCAAGCTCCGCGGGCATGCTGTCGTTCTCGATTCGCAATCTCGCCGCGGCTTCATCCATCAAATCGATGGCCTTGTCAGGAAGAAAGCGGTCCGCAATGTAACGATTACTCAACTGGGCCGCCGCGAGGATCGCGCCATCTAGAATGCGGACCCCGTGATGGGCCTCGTAACGAGGTTTAAGTCCGCGAAGAATGGCGACGGTTTCTTCAACGGAAGGTTGATCTACGAAGACGGGTTGGAAGCGTCGCTCGAACGCCGCGTCTTTCTCGACGTGCTTGCGGTATTCATCGAGCGTCGTTGCGCCAATGCATCGGAGTTCGCCGCGTGCGAGCGCTGGCTTGAGCAGATTACCGGCGCTGACAGCGCCCTCCGCCCCGCCAGCCCCGATGATAGTGTGTAACTCATCGATGAAAAGTATGATCGCGCCCTTGCTGGCCTGGGCTTCACGCAAGACCGCCTTAAGTCGTTCTTCAAACTCACCTCGGAACTTAGCACCTGCGAGCAACTGCCCAACATCGAGTGCCATGATTCGCTTGTTTCGCATTCCTTCGGGGCAGTCGCGATTGACAATACGGAGGGCGAGCCCTTCGGCAATGGCCGTCTTTCCTACCCCGGGCTCGCCAATTAGAACAGGGTTATTCTTAGTCCGTCGGCTGAGCACTTCGATGCACCGACGAATCTCCTCATCGCGACCGATCACCGGATCGAGCTTGCCCTGCTGGGCTTTCTCGGTAAGATCGACTGCATATTTCTTGAGAGACTCAAAGCTGCTCTCGGCATTCTGATCGGCGATTGTTTCAACGCCGCTTGCCTTACGGATCGCCTTCACGGCGTCCTCAATCCGGGCGCGATTAGCGCCCGCCAGCGTCAGAACGTCCTTGCCTCCCCCACTTCCACCTTGGTCGCAGACCGCAAGAAGTAAGTGTTCTGTCGAAATGTAAGCGTCTCCCATTCGCTTTGCTTCGGCCTCGGCTTTGTTCAAGATCTCCATCACAGCCCTGCCTGTGGTGCCCGGGCCCGAGGAAGTTGTTGGTAGCCTTGAGATTTCGTTGTTCGCGAGCTGGGTTACTCGCGCGGGGACTAAGTTTGCCTTCTCAAGTACCAACCAACCGGGCGATGATGGCTGCGCAATCAGACCTGCGAGGATGTGCAGACCGGTGACTTCAGGATTCCCCTTTGATGTGGCCAGCCCTTGGGCATCTGCTAGTGCCTGTTGAGCCGCGGCGGTGAATCGATCCATTTTCATGTTCATCATGCTGCAACTGGCATACCAACTTCATGGCGATTGAACGCCCGTGAGGATGCTGATGATCGCCTTGTAAAGTGAGAGCCGCGCTGATCGGTACTGTTTCATCCTAAGCGATAGTCTCGCCGCTGCAAGTTCGGCAGTCAACTCTCTCGCTCCCAAACTTTTCCCGCACCCCAAAGGGACGCGGAACACCTGATTCTCCGCTTCTTCGGCACGAGGCCTCCTACGCTGTGCATGCGGCTTTATGTCGCGAGATCCGGCAAGCGTGGCGGGCCTCCTTTTTGAAAGTGCTTTGACGATGAACAAGTTACTCAACAAGCGTGTATGTACCTTCGGTCTTCTGGCGTGCGTTGCGGCTTGTTTAAGCGGCTGCCAGACCGCCAGCCCTAGGCACGGTGCGATTGTTCATAATCTAACTCCGGATCTACTCAGCACCACCCACCGACCGGTCGACGTTCGGAACAAGACTTCCCTTGTTTGGAACACCACCAACCGCCAGTTCTGGGACGATCTGTCCCGCGCCGCCCTAGTCGATCGCCCTTCGCGTCTGTCGAAGTTGCCCGTACCACACTAGTCTTCTTAAGTTCAGGGTTATCCGGGCCTGCCTGAAATTCTAGCAGATTAACTGGTTGCTACCAGACTTCGACCCCGAGAATATCATTACACGTAAAAAAACCTCCCGATTGCTCGGGAGGTTTTCTCTTGTATTGGCCACTTGCAATTAAGGCGACCAGTTTATTAGCGATCGCCGCGCCAGCGGTTGAATATTGCGTCGAAGCTAACGCTCCGGCAAAACATTTGGCCGCGGCACTCACAAACACTACTTGCGCCAGGCGTTACGCTCTCTGGGCGGTGGCGGCAGCAGCGCGAACGCGCTCCAACCCGCGCCTAGATGCGGCGGCCCTGAAATAGTTAAGCCGCAGTTCGATTAAGCAGTGGTGTAGTGACCGTGCTTGATGCGCTTGAAGCGGGGAGCGAACTTGCTGAAGACCTGATTGACCATGACGCGAAAGTTCACGGCGTTGGTCTTGAAGCCCGACTTCTTGACCGCAGCGGTGATTTCGCTCACGCTAAGGGTCTTGCCTTTGAGGACACCCGCGACAGCGTCGACGAGCGCGATGCCATTCTTGGGACGGCGACCGCCGCGACGGGCTGCATCAGCCTTCTTCGCGGGGGCCTTGGCGGCCTTGGTGGCTTTTTTGGTTACTTTTGACTTACTGGCCTTGGACGTAATCTTCTTTGCCATAATTTATAGATCCGAATGGAAGCTCCGAGATACCAGCCGGGAACACGCCGCAGGATCTGGAGCAGAACAACATCGCCTCTCACACCGATACGTTACATCACCCTTACCGGATGCTATATTAGTATCGACACAATATCAAGTTGTACTAAAAAAATTATTGACTCTGTATTCCCAGCCGGGAGAGCAGGCCGTCGAAGTGATCGATCGAATAGAACTCGATGCTTAACTTACCTTTCGCGCCGGAACGATCGGTAGTAATTAGCACCTTTGTGCTTAACTTCTCGCCAATTCTGCGCTCAAGATCTCTTAACACCGCGTGCCGCGCCCTGGCTTCCTCGTCTTTGACTGCTTTAGTTCCGATGTTCTCGGGGCTGACAGCGTGGGCCTTCGCTAACATCTCGACTTTGCGCACGTTCCACCCCCCCACCGCTGCCTCACGCGCCAAAGAAAGGCGAGCTTCGCCGGGAGGTATTGCTAATAAAGCCTTTCCATGGCCGCCCGAGAGGTCGCCGCGGGCGATCATCTCAGTGATTTCTTGTTCTAATTCTGTTAGTCTCATCAAGTTGGTGATTGTGGACCGGTCCAGTCCCACTCGTTCCGACAGCTGAGCGGCGCTAAGACCAAACTTCGCAATTAACTGCTTGAGGGCCACCCCACGCTCTATAGGATTAAGGTCCTCTCGCTGAACGTTCTCCACCAATCCCCATTCAGCCGACTGTTCGTCCGTAAGCAGTCGCACGATTGCCGGTACGGACGCTAGCCCGGCCAATTGAGCGGCTCTCCACCTTCGTTCACCCGCGACTAGCTCGAATCCACCCTTGATCTCCCGAACTATAATTGGCTGCATCACGCCCGAATGGCGGATTGAATCCGCGAGCTGCTCGATCGTCGCTTGGATCATCGTCTTGCGCGGTTGGAAGGGACTTACTGCGATCGCCTCGATCACAATCATCTGAATTATCTCTGTACTCGAGGGCGAAGGCCTCGATTGAATCTCGGCCCCGCTAGCGTTTGGAACGGAGATTAGAGATCCAATTCCTCGACCGAGCTTTCGCACGGCACCTTTATTTTGAGTCGCATCATTGCGGGCCATATACGAATCCTTTCGTTGTTGGCGCACAATAGTCACCCGCGGGTGGGTTGTTCCACGTGAAACCCAAGTTTCACCGCGAAAAAGTTTTGAATCACTAGGGCGCGTCCGTGTGTTCCCCGTGGAACACCCGCCATCAGCTCTCGACAATCACGACATCGTCAGCCGCGATCCCTAGCTCCACCGCTTGCCCGATAGCGGGTGTCTCGGTCCCAGGATTATGCATCGCGGCGAGTAATCGCTCTCCCCCTTCGAGCTCAACGGTAAACTGCACCGCATCGCCCAAATAGACTGACTCAGTCAATGTGCCGCGCAGCCCCTTCGATCCTCTAGCTCTAGAAACAGTGATGGCCTCTGGACGAACAGAGACGATCACGGAGCCAAGCGGCCTGCCTTCACCGTGAGAGGTCTTCACCGTTACAGACTTTAGCTTGACCTCGTCCGTCGCGATAAGCTGCGCCGCCAAGAAGTTTGTCTCCCCTAAGAAAGACGCCGCGAACGCGGTACGCGGCTTTGTATACAAGCCTCTCGGAGTTCCCACCTGCTCAACCCGACCATCGCGAAGAATGGCGATTCGATCCGCCATACTTAAAGCCTCCTTCTGGTCGTGCGTCACGTACACAGTTGTCATCCCAAACAGCTTGCAAAGCCGGCGGATCTCACTTCGCAGCTCGATCCTTAACTTCGCATCCAGATTCGACAGAGGCTCGTCCAAAAGCAGGACGGCTGGCCGGATAACAATCGCTCTTGCCAGCGCGACTCGTTGCTGCTGACCGCCAGAAAGTTGGGTCGGCCGCCTCGACGCATACTCCGACATCTTCACCGCCTCCAGCGCCTCCCCTACTCGTCGCTTCTTCTCGATACCAACTATTTTACGAACATCCAACCCAAATCCCACATTCCCCTCGACGGTCATGTGCGGCCAGAGGGCATAGGACTGGAAAACCATTCCCGTGTTCCGCCGTTCCGGCGGGAGCGATGTTACATCTTGACGCTGCCCGGCGAAATCAAACCAAAGTTTCCCCGACGTCGGCTCGATAAACCCGGCAATCATTCGCAAAAGCGTCGTTTTGCCGCAACCTGACGGACCCAGAAGAAAGAAGAGTTCGCCCGGCTCAATCGTAAGCGAAATCGAGTCAACCGCCGCGGGCCCCGTAGGACTTGACGAAAATGACTTCCGTAATCGGTCAATATTAATACCTGTGGCGGCTTGCATTGCGGGGAAAGGTAGCGACAGGCGAGCGGTGGGGGAAGGGTGTATCATTCGCCCCAAGCGACCGCGGGAAAAGGAGTTCACTATGAGTGAACCGGGCCGTTTGGAAAACCGCGGCAGTTCTGCGCCCGCTCTTCAATCGAGGTATCCGCGTGCAAAGGCGATCCCCTGTTTTGCTAGAACTGGAAAAACTTCGTCGCTTTCGTGCGAAGGTCGCGCCCGATCTCTCGCTGCATCAAGATATCACCGAGCTGTACAAGAACTTCTCGAAGCACCACAAGACCACCGGCCTCCTCGACGATGTGTGGAGAGAGATCGCCCCCCACGAGTTCGTCGATCGCGCTTCGATTAAGAAGATCGGCTCCGACGGTGTGCTCACTGTTGTGGTCTCTGACTCCGCCGCGGCGTGGGAGTTTGATCAGTGGTTGCGCGGCGGAGGGCTCGCGGCGATGAAGAAGAAGTGCAAGACTCCCATCAAGTCTGTCCGCATCGAGCAGTAGCTATTGGTAATAGAACTCTTCGATCGTTCGCCGCCAATCTTCTGCGCTCTCAACCCCGATCATCTTTCGCTTAATGTCGTCGCCTCGCGGGTGATGGTGCGCGAACTTAATTCCAAACTTTCGCATCATTTTGCTCGTGGCCTCTTCGCCGTGCTTGAAGCGCCGGGTGACCGCCAAAGAGAGATCAAAGTGCGACTGCAACGCGGCACGCTGCTGCGCGATAGTGGGGGGGATGGGCCTCTCGCCAGCCATCATTCCCCTAGCCTGCGCGAATATCCAGGGATTGCCGATACATCCTCTGGCAACGGACACCGCGTGAACACCGGTGTAAGCAATCATACGGAATATATCGTTTACGTTCCAGATATCCCCGCTACCGAAAATTACGTTATCCGGATACCGCGCGACAAGATCTCGCAGGAACGTCCACCGGCTCGGCCCGATGTACCGTTGCTCGACAGTCCTGGCATGAACAGTTGCCCATGCATATCCGATCGACCGTAGCGCCGCGAAAATCACCTCGAAGTTCTCCACCATTTCCGGGGTGTCGTCGAACGATCGACGCATCTTAACCGTGCACGCTATGCGCGATGGAACCGCCTCTCGAACCGCCTCAAGAATTCTGATCGCCCCTTTAGGCTCGGTAAGCCAGTGACCGCCTCGCGACTTACGTTCAATCTTTTTGACCGGACAGGCTAAGTTAACATCGATCGCCTGGAAAGAAGCAGGCGCGATAACTTCAGACTCCCGTGGTAATCCGTCGCTGCTGAGCTCTTCCGCCGCGAACTTATCATCCACCGGCCAGATTCCCACCTGCTCGCCCCCCGCAGTTCGCAAATGTTGCCGAAGCAACCCATGCTCGCCGCCTTCCGTTCCGGCTTCTCTGAGCGCCATTTGCGCGGCGAGCACCCGATACTCGCGATCGGTCCGAACCTTCTGTTCGACCATCTTCACCGCAGCCGCGGCCATTTCGGCCGGCTCGCTCCCCATAATCTGCCCCACCAGCGGGTGGTCCTCGGGTCCGCCGGGCACGTTGTCATGCAGTTCGCCAAGGTCAGCTTTATCAAACCCGCGCCCGCCCGCCAACAGAGTGCGATCAAGCAGTGCCTCGGTTATACACAACGGACAGCCATGCCGACGCGCGACAATCCGCATCGCTGCGTCCGAATAACCAGCGAGGCCCGCCTGAAAGAACGGTGCATCAAAACCGGGAATAAGGGCGGAAATTCTGCTGTCAACCCCGCGCTGGCCGATCAACTTCGCTACCTCGAAGGCGTCAATTGCTTCTGACCCCGGCGCAATGGCTGGGGATGGGGCAGTGGCATTGTGAGATTCGCAGGACACTCATCACTATAAGGATGCATTCTGCACATCGTAAAAGTGTCGCCAGGGCGGCCACGGATGTTAGTACTGCGTACGTTCTGGCGGCGTCACGGCGGAATCGCAGACCAGTCTCTACGGGAATGAGGGCCATTCGTCGCGTAGAGAGGTAGTGACGAACGATCGCGATGCGGGGCGACCGCAGATCGACGTCGTCTAGAGGGAACGAATACCCCTCCCGTGTCGTAGTAAACTACTTCGGCACGACGTTTGGCACCGGCCAACAATCAAGAGGCTACAAGAGCGCAAGCGTAAGACAACGTGGCAACACGATTACATCAACGACGCTGCGGCATACGAAGGCATTTGAAACATTGGAGACTATTACAGTGCAACACTTAAGTCAGCAACACATCGTCGGTACTTCGGCCAGCGCGATCTCTTTCGCCCGGCACCGTTTCGGCACGCGCTCTCTCTGTGCGCTGCTCTTGACCGTCGCGGCCGGCGCCTCGTTCGTGGTTTCAGGCGTGGCCCAGGCCCAACCAGTCGCGGCAAAGGCGACTGATGAGGCGCCTGATGAAGTAATCTTAAGAAGCGGGAAGACTTTTAAAGGTAAAGTCATCTCTGAGACCGCGACCACGGTTAAGTTTAAGGGAGTGGTTGATGGTATCTCATTCGAGACCGAGTTTAGCAAAACCGACGTTCTGAAGGTGATTCGAGGCACTCCTACCGCTACCGACGCGACGACCGCTGCTGACGCAAAGAAAACCGCCGACTCAACAAAGTCAGCCAGTGCTGGTTCGGATACCAAAAAGGTTGACACATCAGCGGTTTCCGCCTCTGATCAAGTGCGATTCTACTGGATCACACTCGAAGGTCACCTCGGTGAAGAGATCACCCAAACCCCGCTGCGCGAAGCGATCAACGACGCTCGTGCCAACAACTGTCAGACAATCATCATCGATTATCGTCCCGCTTGGGTTGCCGATGAACGCGACCCGCTCCCGGAACTGATGTCGAACTTTGATGAAATGTTTCGTGCGGAGCCGCTGGCGGAGATCTTTACCGACGATCTCCGTAAAGACTGGCCCGTCAAGCCCCGCGTCGTGTTCTGGATCAAGAACGCCATGGGGGGCGCGGCAATGCTCCCCCTAGTGTGCCCGGAAGTTTATTTTACAAGCACCGCTACCCTCGGCGGCCTCGGCAACCTCGGCCGCATGTTCGACGGCGTAGGCGACGAGGTTGTACGTCTGAAGCAGCGGTCGCTGCGCATGGGTCACGCCGAAGGCTGGACGTTGGCTGGCGGTTACGATTTCAGGCTTATCCGCGCCATGTCCTATCCTAATTATGTTCTTTCATACCGGATGACCGACGGGAAGCCCGACCTCTTCGAGGACTACCCCAGCAATCCTGGCGAGGAGCTACTCACCGACGACGGCAAGGAAACCAACGCAGATTCCCTTCAAGCCATTCTCCGCGGCGTGGGCAACGACGTACTTAATATCGATGCCCGGCTCGGCGAGATTCTTGGTATAAATAGGAAGACCGTCGACAGTAAGGACGACCTCCTCGCCGCGATGGAAATCGCCATCACCGGAGTCGAGGTTCCCGGCCGCAGCAAAAACATCATGCGCGACTGGACGACCGGGCTCGATAATACCAAGCGTCAACTTAAGAAGCTCCGGCAGGACTTTGACGACGTGCGAGTGCAAGATCCCGGCGATTTTGGCGCTCGCTCCAAGGCGCGAGGTCAGCGTCGAACAATGCTCGAGCAAATGTTGCGCCTGCAGAAGGGTCGCTTCGGCGAAGGGCTCACCGCCCGTTGGCTCTACGAAACAAGGATACCTGATGAACTCGTAATTGGTATCGAGCTCGAAACGATCCGCATCGAGCAGACCAAGGATCGCAAATAATTTCTTTCACCGAACCACGTAATACAGTCGGCTCGCACCAAAGTAAACTTCTGATTCCTACGAGGCAGCTTCGCCGCGTACGGGTCAGCAACGAAGAAGATCAATCATTATGAAACTCTCAAACATTCTCGCCGGTCTGCGGATGGGAAGCGCCGGTCATAGCCGAGGGCTCGCCGCGTTCACGGCCGCCGCAATCTTCAGTGTAATGTCCGCGTTCGCGTTACCTACATTCGCCGCGGATACGTTGGTCCTAAAAGATGGCAAAGTGCTGGAAGGCACTCTCGTCCGCGAGGCCGACGGCATCGTTTGGTTTAAATATTCAGTCGGTGGTATTGAAACTACCACCATGTTTACCACAACCGAGTACGTCAAGCTTCAGCGAGACACCAAGCCCACAGGTGAGACTAAGCTGGCAGATAAGACCAAGTTAGACCAGAGTGCGACGGCACCATCAGGTACCGCCGTTCCCACCGCCACTCCTAGCGATGCTTCAAAACCAGCCGTAGCCCCCAACAGCAAACCCGGCGTGCCACGCGCCGCCGTGATTACGTTGGGCGAAACTCGTGATGGCAAGCAGGGCGACATGGTGGGTATTTACATGACCGCTTACGCCTTGCAACAGATGCGGCCCATGCTCGAAGAAGAACTGGGCAAAGATGGAACGGGGATTGTGGTGCTCCGCATTAACAGCGGTGGGGGATATTTGCTTGAGATTCAGAACCTCAGCGACGAAATCCATAACGTCTACAAGAACAAGTTTCGCACCGTCGGTTGGATCGACTCGGCAATCTCCGCCGCGGCCATGACCGGCATCGCCCTCGAAGAAATCTACTTTTCTGATAAAGGCCACTTCGGCGCGTGTACCGGATGGTCTGGTCAGCTCACCGCGATGAAAGGCATCTCGCTTGAACGCGTTCTAATTATGATGCAGGTGATCTCGGCCCGCGGCAACTACGACCCCCTCATTATGCGTGCTATGCAGATCGATATGCCTCTTTCCGCAACTCGCGGAGCTGATGGAAAAATGCAGTTCTTTGCCGATGAAACATCCGGCGACTTCATTGTGAACCGTAAGGGTGAGATTCTCACTCTTAACTCGCAGACCGCGACAAAGATAGACTTTTCACGCGGCACAGCCAGCACGCTCGCTGAACTGACCAAGGCAATGGGTTTCCAGGAACTTAACTGGGTTGGTGAAGATGTCCCCGGTTCGCTCTATCCCATCTCACGTTCCGAAAAATGGAATATCGCCTACCGTAAACAAGTCAAGATAGATGAGGATCTCACTCAGCAATATTTCGCTACCTTCAACATGAATGTGCAGGCCGCGTCGGGTGAGCAGACACGTGAGGGACGCGCCAGGTTTGTCGGTCGTGCCAGAGCGGCGCTTGATCGCATCAAGGCCATGATCCGCAACAATCCTAACTTCATGTGGGTTGCACTCAATCTTCCCGATGAAGAGGCCTACAAGGAGTTCTTGGCTAAGCAGGAAAAGGTTCTCCGCGATCTCATGCGGTAACACTTCATCTCGCCCCATTAAATAAGCTCTAGAACGCCGCCCCAAGGGTGGCGTTTTTTTAAACGCAATTGCCTCTCCTGACGCCCAGCCCTGAGCCAGCCCGCAACTCGTGGCGCACGTCCGAAGGATCATTCAAGCGCGCCAGCAGATCGCCCCTCACACTTCCATCGGTAGTGCGATAAAACAGCGAGAGCGCGAGTACACTTAAGACATCCGCCCGATCGGTTGACAGAGTAACCCTTGAGCTTTTCTTATGCTCCGAGCCTTCTGCCGCTACATCACCCGTTACGCCAGGCTCTTGCTGTTCACCCCTTGGGGCGCGGTGCTTGCGGTGCTTGTTGGCGCTGCGAACGTGCTCGGGTTCCCCCCTCGATCGCCACCGCCTTGGGGTCCCAGCACGATGAAAGTTGGCTCGCCAAGCGAGTTGTATTACGTGCGCATGTGGCAGCGGCTGCCTCCTGGCCTCGCCCTCCCCGGGTACACCGGTACATCCACAGGAACCAGCAGTCCGGGAGATGGCTGGCTAAGCATGTCCCATCGAACGTGGTTCGCCCGCGTCGACAACCCATCCTCTTCATCGGCAGGCGCAACACCGTCGTTTGACTATAATATTACATCTGTAAACGATGGCAGTTATGAAGATTGGTACGCCCCTGATTCGCAGGGCCGCCGCCCCCAATTTATGGTCACGCTCTCCGGCGAGCAGTCGGCAACACTGCTCTACTGGCCGCTCCTGCTTCGCTCTCGGCTGCATTTAAGCATGACGCCTCTGGCCGGGTTGGAAGGCTTGGATCAAAGCGTAAGTGATTCGGAGATCACTCGAGCGGCCGTGTGGCGCGCTGTCGAAAACTACGAGAGCGATCAAAGCACCCTCCTCGGCAAAGTAAGTCATGACGATACCGCCTTGCCACAGCTCCCCCGCCGGCTCGGTTCTTCGCTGGCGACCACGCACCAGCGGACCCTCGTGATGTGGCGCGGTACTCTTCACCTGCTCATAACCGGCCTTTGTGTAGCTCTCTTCGCCTGTTCGCTCGTCACGACTCCTTCGTGGTGGAGAGCCAAGCGGTTAGCCAAAGCCGCCCGACGCAACGTTTGCAGCGGCTGCGGCTATCCCCGCGCCGGACTTATTAACAGCGCCCCTTGCCCCGAGTGCGGCCGCACGTAACCCGCCCCTCGCATTTTTAACTTAACATCACTTTGATGCTTCACGCGCGGCTGCATCGCCGTCCGCCGCGACCTTATTAATAGCTCGCTTGGCGATCAATCCGAGAATCACTACGATAATGAGGCCCGCGACAATGCCGCCTATCCAGATTCTGAACGGCATTATGTTACTCACCGCGTCACCCGTCAACTCCACTTTCAGTAACTTTCCATCCGCCGTCGACGCGGCCTGCGCGTTGTGCTGCACTATCGCCGTCCGAATCCCCGCACCTAATACTACCACCAGCGCGGTACGTGGCAGCATACCGACGAGCGTCCCGATGTAGTAAGGCAATCGCGGCACCTTCACCGACGACATCAATAGATTCATCAACGCAAACGGCGAGTTTGGCGGCAGCCGAAGCAGCGTCACAGTCCCCACCGACTTCAGCAGCGATGCCGACCCATCGCGCTGCCGACCCGTCA
Source organism: uncultured Phycisphaeraceae bacterium (assembly GCA_964450325.1). Lineage (GTDB taxonomy): Bacteria > Planctomycetota > Phycisphaerae > Phycisphaerales > UBA1924 > UBA2402. Next base: position 18,644 of record CAYVFW010000026.1, read on the forward strand.
ACGCTCGCCTCACCGCAGCCCACTTAGGCTTAGCTTCGATCATTCGATCGATGCGGTCGCGTGAGCTCATTCGCCCTAACTCATACGCAATGATCGCTCCACCCAAAAAGCCGCACATCGCCGCGGGAACACCAATCGAAACTCCGAAGACATACCCGCCCAGCGCCGCTTGGGCATAGGTTGGCAAAAGCGCAAACCCCGAAAGCACCGCAAAACCCACAATATAAATAGCTACGCCCCACTCGCCCTTCCCTGCGAACCAAGAACTAATCGCGCTCATGTTGCTGAGCAAAACGACACCGGCCACGGCTGGCATGAAGAGCGCGAGAATCGCCATCCATTCAAACGCTCCCATCCGCTTCACGGGCTCCCCCAACCCCACAGTCGTCGCGGCTGCAAGACCGGAGCGAGGGAAGTCAGTCCCCTCTGGCAACACGTTCTCCGAAGACCCATGCTCCGTTCGATCAGTTGGCGTGGGTTCTACGCTCTGCGCTGGTGGCAACGGCTCTTGGGGCGACTCTGTTGGCATGGGTGCCAGAGCGTATCCTGCCATTGCCAAACTCCGCGCCGGTTCGCCGTTGCCTCCTCCCCTCCGCGGCTCGCTTTACATGATTAAGCCCTTTCGCCGCGTTCCCTCCGAAAACTGGCACCAGCGTTTTCCCTGGTATTCATCTAAGAGCATCGCCGGAGGTGCTTGAAACGCGACTCGATGCTCGACCGCCCTCTTTCGTGGGCCGCACCACCTGAACCTTACCAATTCATTGCAAGCCTAGCAACAAATGAGGCGTGAACTCCGCTTTTCTCGTTCGGGTTCACCTAAACTTCAATCGTGCTGACTGCCCAAGCGGCGGTTGCCTGACTTTTTCGCCGATTAGGACGATGATTGCATCTCAATCGTGTTTTGATCGTACAAGTGATAGTGGCACCTACTCAGAACTGTTCGCGAGTAGACAGATAGAACGAACTGGAAGGAACCCATGGCTACCGATATCCGCGCTTTGTTAGGAAAAGACGCCGACTCCCTCTTAAACTACGAATCAAAGACTGTATCTAAAGCGCAGCTCCATGCGCCCGGCCCGGACTTTGTTGATCGGGTCTTCGCGCAGAGCGACCGCAATGTAGCAACTTTGCGCAACTTTCAGACGATTATGAATCACGGGCGTTTAGGTGGCACCGGATACGTGAGCATGCTGCCGGTTGACCAAGGAATCGAGCACTCCGCCGGTGCCAGCTTCGCAGCAAATCCGGCTTACTTTGATCCCGAAAATATAATCAAACTCGCTATCGACGGGGGCTGCAATGCCGTGGCCAGTACCGTTGGCGTTCTCGGCTCAGTCGCCCGCAAATACGCCCACAAAATCCCCTTCCTCGTCAAGTTCAATCACAACGAGATGTTGACCTACCCGAACATCTTCAAGCAGAGCTATTTCGGCAGCGTGCGGCAGTGTTACGAGATGGGTGCGCTCGCGGTCGGCGCCACCATTTACTTCGGCAGCGAGGACAGCCGCGAAGAAATCAAATACGTGAGCGAGATGTTCGAGGAGGCGCACACCTACGGCATGGTGACGGTACTCTGGTGTTACACCCGAAACAATGCGTTCAAGGTCAAAGGCGCGGACGGCAAGAGCATTGACTATCACACCAGTGCGGACCTCTCCGGCCAGGCTAATCACCTCGGAGCCACGATCCAAGCCGACATTATTAAACAAAAACTGCCCACCAATAACGGCGGTTATGCCGCGTTGAACGCGGGCGGTTCTTCCTACGGCAAGTGGGATAAGCGGGTGTATACCGATCTCGCGGGAAGCGATGAGAGCGGCAAGGGGGGCCACCCCATCGACCTCTGTCGCTATCAGGTTCTCAACAATTATATGGGGCGCGTGCCGCTGATTAACTCAGGGGGCGAGAGCAAGGGTGAGAGCGATTTGGCGGAAGCCGTGACGACCGCGGTGATCAACAAGCGCGCGGGCGGCACGGGGCTGATCTCCGGCCGCAAAGCCTTCCAAAAACCAATGAAAGACGGCGCGGCACTGCTCAACGCCATCCAAGATGTTTATCTCGATAAGTCAGTCACCTTGGCGTAGGTCGTGTTCCACCATTTTTACTCTGGGCAAACTTTGCCAGCTCGCCCATATTACTCCTTCACCCAGCCCTACATCTTCCCATCGTCCGCTATCGCTTTAACTCCCACCCTTCCCAGACCCACCCATGCTCATCCGAACTCATACGTGTGGCCAAATCCGCGAGTCCGAAATCGGTCAGACCGTCCGCCTCAACGGATGGGTTGGCTCCTATCGCGACCATGGCAAACTCGTATTCATCGATCTGCGTGATCGCTTCGGTATTACGCAGCTCGTCTTTGACCCAGATGACGGTGTCGAACAGAGCATGATGGATCAGTCAGATAAGCTTCGTAACGAGGACGTTGTGGCGGTAGAAGGTGTTGTGCGCAAGCGCATCGGTGGAGAGAATCCCAAGCTAATTACTGGTAAGATCGAGATCTTTGTAACCAAGCTCGAAGTGCTTGCCAAAACCGATAATCCTCCCTTTCTTCCGGACGATCCGACCGCCGATGGAAAAATCAAACTCCCCAACGAAGAGTTACGTTTAACTCATCGCTACATTGATTTGCGCCGCCCCAGTATGCAGCGCATCCTCTCTTTGCGGCATAAGTTATATCAGACGACCCGCCGCTACTTCGATGAAAATGGGTTCCTCGAAATCGAAACTCCGATCCTCTACAAAAGTACACCCGAAGGCGCACGCGAGTTTTTGGTTCCCTCGCGCCACGTTCCCGGAACTTTCTACGCGCTTCCCCAAAGCCCCCAGCTCTTCAAGCAAATTCTTATGATCAGCGGCTGCGATCGATACATGCAGATCTGCCGCTGCTTCCGCGATGAAGACCCTCGCGCCGACCGCCAAGCCGAGTTTACGCAGATCGATCTTGAACTGAGCTTCGTACGCCGCGATCAAGTGATGGAGGTAATGGAGGGCTTCATTCGTTGTCTATGGAAAGAGATCTGCGACTTTGATGTGCCGTCCATCCGCCGCATGCCCTTCCGTGAAGCGATGGAAGATTACGGTATCGACCGCCCCGATACCCGATACGACCTTAAGATCAAGGACATCAGCGACTTTGCCGCTACCGTAGATTTTGGCGTCTTTAAGTCCGCCCTGGAAAAAGGCCGCGACCGACCCAAGTTCAATAGCAACCGCGGCGTGGTCAAGGCACTTCGCGTCCCCGGTGGCGCGGAGAAGCTGACTCGAAAAATCATCGATGGCTACAGCGAGTTCGTCAAGGGCTTCGGCGCCGGCGGCGTCGCGGTTGTAAAAATAATTAAAGACGAGGTCGGAGGTTCGAAGCTGGATACGGGCGTCGCAAAGTTCCTCGAACCGGTTAAATCCGAGTTTCTCGCGGCGATGAACTGCGTCGTGGGCGACACTGTAATCTTTGTTGCGGACACCTACTCCATCGCGACCAAAGCGATCGGCGAGCTTCGTCAGAAAATCGCCCGTGATATGAACATGATTCCCAAGCCCGGCGCTGAAGGCGGGCCTTGGAACTTCATCTGGGTCATCGACTTTCCAATGTTCGAGAAGAACAAGGATACCGGAAAGTGGGTCGCGATGCACCACCCCTTCACGAGCCCCAACGACGATCAGATGAAACTCTTCCTCGACGCCGACATGAACGATGATGACGCGATCGAATCGATCGTTTCAGCTGGCTATGACGTAGTGTTAAATGGCCAAGAGATCGCCGGCGGCAGCGTCCGTATCCACGACCGCAGCGTTCAGAGCAAGGTCTTTGCGCTACTTGGACTTACCCCCGAGCAGGCCAAGGAAAAGTTCTCCTTCCTGCTCGAGGCACTCTCCTTCGGCGCGCCGCCGCACGCCGGTATGGCGTTCGGCTTGGACAGATTAGTCATGAACTTCACGGGCACCGACAATATACGTGATGTTATCGCTTTCCCCAAAACTCAGACGGGCGCCGACCTTATGACCAAGGCGCCCGGCACTGTTCCCCAGAACCAGCTCAAGGATGTTCACGTTGCATCCATCGCGCCGCCCACAGCGTAACCTCCTAGCCTTTGCCGCTCGCCTTAGTTACCCATCTTCCGCCCACCCCCTGGCCCTCTTCCCAGTGTAACTTAACCTCAAGCGAACCTTGGATACTCCTCCCCCATCTCCTCTCGTAACCGATACCGATGCCCTCTCCTCCGAAGGGGTACACTCGGATAACTTCCGCCGCGATCAGCCATTCATCTGGTGGGCCACCCTTATCGGCCCCTTCGTCCTCACCGGCGGTATGCTTATGGTGCTGGCTCTCTCTCGTGGTTATGAGTTTGTGGCCAAGCTCTGCGGCACCGCCGCGGTTACCTTCTTTGGCCTGGGCCGCTTCGTCATTCTCTTCGGCTCAGATGCTCCAAAGGCAGACGTGCTCGACACCATCGCTACCGATGCGTCCATCGCCGCCGAGCAGACTAGCCAGTTTAACTTCCTCACCCGTATCGAGCTGTTCACCCTGGTCACATGGATGGACCTGCTCGCGGCGACCATGCTTATCTTCCACATGGGCTTCCTCTTTCGCATCCCGCGCCTGGGCCCCGCCCTGCTCACAGTCCGCGAAGAGGGCGAGTTCTTCATGCAGACCCAGCCTTGGATCCGCCGCTTCACCTTTCTGGGTCTGGTTGCTTTCGTCCTCATTCCCGTCGCCGCCACCGGCTCTGTCGGGGGCGCACTCTTCGGCCGGCTGCTGGGCATGTCCCGTTTGGCCACCTCCTGCGCCATCCTTTGCGGCACCCTCATCGGCAATAGCCTCATGCTCGTCGCCGGTAAAGCCATCGCCTCACTCCCTTTCTTCAATCCCAATAGCCCCTTTACACTTATCATCGGCCTGGGCATCGTCATCGGCATCATCCTCCTGCTCAACAGCCGATATCAAAAAATGAAGCGCGACTGGAAGCAGCGCGGCACCCTCGCCCACCCCTACAGCAGTGTTCCTCGCAGCACCAGCACAGCACAGGAAAAATAAATTAAGATACCTGTCACGTCCACCAGCGTGGCCACGAACGGAGTCGAGCTTCCCGCCGGGTCCATCTTGCATTTCTTAAGCAGGAATGGAAGCATCGCGCCCATGATGCTTCCCCACACCACCACACCAAGCAACGATAGCGCAATCGCCAGGCTCAGCATTGTGTAATGCTCCTGCACGCGGGAATCAAGTATCACCTCGCCCGCCGCATCCAGCATGGGCTTGCCCGTTTCCGCATCTGTCTTGTCCTGCACCCACCACCCAAGCAACCCCCACGTATTGATGCGCACAAACCCAAGTGTGGCGATCAAAAACCCCAGAATCCCCGCCACCATCAACTCCCGCCGCAGCACCTTCCACCAATCAGAGACCTGAATCTCGCCTAGCGCCAGCGCACGGATCACCAGTGTCGAAGCCTGCGAACCCGAGTTCCCTCCAGATGAAATAATCGCGGGCACGAAGATAGCAAGGATCGACAACTGGCGAACATAATCATCGTACATCACCAGCGCGTTGCTCGTCAGCAGTTCGCTCAAAAACAACAGCCCAAGCCAGGGCGCCCGCTTACGAACCAGGAACAGAACCCCCGCCTTGTCAAAGGGTTCATCGAGCGCCTCAACCCCGCCCATCTTCTGCATATCTTCAGTCGCCTCGGCCTGGGCAACGTCCGCCACGTCATCGCTTGTTACAATCCCCATCAGCACGCCCCGAGAGTCCACAACCGGCAGCGCAGTCCGGTCGTAACGCGCCATCTGCCGCACCGCCTCTTCCCGATCCTGGTCCGCTCGCAGCGTAACATAAGTGCGGTTCATCACACTCTCGATAGTCGCCAGTGGCGCTGCCAGCAGCACCTGCCGCAGCCGCAACTCATCGATCAGCCGCCCGTGCTCATCCACCACGTACACCATGTTGATCGTCTCGGCATCCTTCCCGTACTTGCGCACGTGCTCAATGGCCTTATCGCACGACCACTCGGGGCGCAGGCGAACATAATCCGGCGTCATCAGCCGCCCCACGCTCTGCGCTGGGTACCCAAGAATCGCCTGCGTCACCTTGCGCGTCTGCGGCGAGAGCGATGCAATCAGCCGCTGGGCCACCTCGTCAGGCAACTCATCCACCAGCCGAGCCCGGTCATCGGGTGTCATCGCCTCCAGCACCCGCACCGCCGCCTCGTTCCCAAGGTGCAGGATCAACGCCTCCTGCGTCTCAGGGGGAACGTAAGAAAACGCCTCCGCCGCCTGGTCGCGCTGCAAAAACCGGAACCCAAGGCACGCATCCTGCGGCGCAAGTGTCGCCAGTATCTCCGCCATGTCCGCCGGGTGAAGGTGGGCAATGCTATCGCGCAGTTCAGCAAACTGACCATTGCGGATCAGCTCTTCGACCTCGGGGATGAGCAGTTCTGCTGTTGGATTCATCGCCTGGCCCACAACCGCGCCCCCACCGAGCCCGCCCCGTCGCCCTCTTCGCGCGTCAACCTCTCCGTCCCGCAAAACACCTCACGCCCCGCGCAAGTATACCCTCACCCCCTCTATACCCCCCGCACTACACCCGCCAACTCCCTCGCCATCCGCTCCGCCGCACCTCGTACC
>CAYVFW010000027.1:0-2573 GCA_964450325.1 uncultured Phycisphaeraceae bacterium
GTGGTGAGGGGCTTAGTAACTTACGTTTTGCGGCCGTGCCCGTGGTCGCTTCCGCGCCTGTTCGTGCAGCGGCGTGGGTCAGCGGTGGGCGGCGGGCGGCGGGGTTGATTGCGGCGGGTTGTGTCGCATTGCTCTGTCTTCCATGGCTTTTGGCCCACGCTCGCAACGAAGTGCTGTCGGGCAGGGCCCAGATGATCGAGCGGATGAAGCGAGAGAACGCCGACATCGAGAAGAGGGCGGCGATGTTCTCACAGCTCGAGGTGAACCGCTGGCCGCTGACGAAAATTTTGTCGGACCTTTCGGGCGCAACCCCTGTTGGCGTGGTCGCGGTAGACATCCGGCTGAACCCGGAACAGGGACTTACGTTTGACGGCACCGCGGAGAAGCCGGAGCTTGTCACAGCCTTCCAGGGAAACCTGAGCGCGAGCAAACTCTTCCGTAATGTTAAGGTAAACCGGAGTGAATCCGGCGGCAGCGTCGGGGTGGGATTTAACTTAACGGCGGAAGTGGCCGTCTCGCAGGCGCACGCACTCATCACCCCCATCGAGAACTTTGCTACGAAGAGTTTAGCCGTTCGCCTACACGGCGAAGAGGGTGCGGCTCAGGCCGCCAGCAATGTAAGCAGCGAGCAGGCAAAGCCAGCCGCGCGTCGCGGCGATCGCAAGCCCGTTGATACTGAAACGGATAAGAAACCGGGGATAGTAACCGATGCTTTGCCCGCCGTCGTAAGCGATGACGATATTAAGAAAATGGATAAGCCTACAGCGCAGCTAGAGTGGATCGCCCGCAAAGTCTATGTTCAGAAGAACCCGACGCTCGACGCCGCGGTGAAGCAGCGATTGGCCGAGGAGGAAGCGAAGATCCGGGCTCACGCCGCGACCGCGCCCTCTCCGCCCCCAAAGAAACCGAATGCCGATACGAAGGCTACCTCAAAGGCCGGTGCGAAATGAGCAGCACTCTTTCACCATCTTCGGGCGAAGCTTCGGCTGGATCGTCTTCTCCCGCAGCGGAAGTGGAGAGCGGCACTGCACGCGGTGCAAGGCCCAGCGCGTCGCTATCGGCGCAAAAGGTTAGCGCGGGAGGATTGGTCGCTGCCCGGTGGCGTGCCATACCCCGCGTATTACGTTTCGGGCTCATCGCTGGCGCACTGGTGCTGATTTATTTCGTTGCCCTTGAGCCGCTGCTTGATTCAACGAACCGTGCTCTCGCCGGAGCGCAGAGTAAGGCCGCCGTCGTAGCAAACTACTCCAAAACCGCCGCGGCGATGAAAGCCGCTGCGGAGACGGTGGCTCTGGGCGTCAAGAAATTCGGTAATGTTGAGATGCCCGGCGACCCCGAGCGCCGGCCGCTTGAGTTTAACAAAGCGGTCGATGAGGTGCTCAAGAAACACGAAGTTAAGGAAAGCACGAGCACTTCACGCACGGTGCCGCTGACAACTGGCCCGCTCTCATCGCGAATGGGCGCGGAGTTCCGGGTCGATCGTTTGCAACGAGATTTGCAGTTTGTGAGCGACCCGGCGATCGCCGCGGCGGTCATCGCGGATTTAGAACGTCTGCCGGCGCTCTCAACGATTTCGCGGCTGCAGGTGCGGCAGGCCGAGGGCAAGGAAAAGGGGAGTAAGGCGGTCCGAGTGACACTTACGGCCGAGACATGGCTGCTGGCAAGAAAAGGAAAGAGGTAGCATTGTCGCAGATGCAAGCACAAATTAACGCGGATCGCAGCGAACTGCTCGCCGCGTCGCGCACGCTTAGCACCGCGGGCAAAGTAGCTGTGCTGGTTTGCGCTGCCGCCGCGGTTATCAGTGGAGTTATGCTTACGACGTTGGTGATAGATGTCGCCCGACCCGCACCGACGGAGCTCGCCAAGCCCGACGATGCTAAGCGCAACGCCGACGAGCAGAAGACCGCCTTTGACAGTTATGTTGCGCAGATTACTGGCCGAAGTTTATTTTATGTCCCCGAGCCGCCGCGTGCCCCTGAGCCGACAGAGGCGCCCGTGGACGCCGATAAGCCGCCGCCGCCCCCTTCGAGTTATGGAGGCCCGGGCATGGTGGCCATGCTCTCTGATTCGGTATGGTTCGCCAACGGCAAACGATTAAAAGTGGGCGAGAAGGATGGCGACCTTGAGGTTGCTGGCTTGGTGCCTCCTTGGACGGCGAAGCTGAACTGGAAGGGCGTTCCCTTTGATGTTACGTTGTTTGAGCGGAGCAAGCTGGGTAAAGATCCCAAGGCCGCCGCGAGCCCCGCGGATAAGCTAAGTGACAAGCCCATTGAAGATAAGGCGGAAGGCGCCGGCCAGCCGGATGCAGACAAAACTAGTAAGGAAGGTACGCCTGACGCGGCTGGCGGAGAAACACCCCCGCCAGAAGGTGAAAAGGATGCTCCCAAGCCTGACCCTGAGAAGCCAGACGCGGAGAAACCAGACCCGGAGAAACCAGACGCTCAGAAACCAGCCCCAGCTAAACCGGAGGAGGATAGACCGGGCGGTGGAAAGCCTCCGACGGAGCCGGTTCCTGACACCAACCCGCAGAAACCAGAAGCAGCGCCCGGCACCGCGCCAGACCCTAAGCCAGA
>CAYVFW010000027.1:2673-18774 GCA_964450325.1 uncultured Phycisphaeraceae bacterium
CCAACCCGCAGAAACCAGAAGCAGCGCCCGGCACCGCGCCAGACCCTAAGCCAGATCCTAAGCCAGACCCTCAGTAAGGCCGCCCGCCTCCGCGAAGTTAAGTAGGTCGATGTGGGAACAGTTAGCTAAAAACACGGGCGAGCGAGAGAATGAATCATAAGCAGTTGATGGGAAGAGTTGAACATATGAAGTCAGCATCGCGAAAGTTAATATCTGTCAGGTCGCTGGGCGTTCGGGGGGCTGTGCTGCTCGCCGCGGCGGGCACGCTTCTGCCGTGGGGGTTGGTCTACGCGCAGCCCGATCCGGCGGCAACGCCGAGCGCACCGGCGACAACCCCCGCACAGCCAGCAGCAGTACCCGCACCAGCGGCCGCACCACCAACTGAAGAAGTAAAGCCAGCGGCCGACCCGGCCGAGCCGCCCGGTGCCGTGGCGACGCCCGCGCCCACGGCCGAGCCCGTCGTGATCATAAGCAACGGTAATCGAAGGGTTATCGGTGGCCCCACGGTGCTCGCCTTCAAACAGTTCACCGTTGAGCAGATCGTGCCGTTCATCGTCGAGAGCACCGGCAAGGTGGTCATGCCGATGCAGGATGTAATGACGCGGAAAGTAACTGTGATCAACGACCAGCCGATCCCTCGCGAGCAGGCGCTTGATCTCGTTTATGTCGCGCTGCTGCAGAACGGCGTTGCCGTCGTAGAGACGAAGTATACAATTACGCTACGCGATGTGGCCGATATTACCAAACAGGATTTGCTTGTTCTGGGGCCAGAGGAGAGCGTACTCGACCGGACCGACATGGGCTCGATAGCGGAAAAGGTCTTTGGTTTGCGGCACAATACCGCCAAGAGCCTGGGCGACGTGCTCAAAGATAAAGTTCCCGACTATGCCAAGTTGTCGGTGGATGAAGAGTCTAATCAGATCGCAATGATCGGAAACATTGCGTTTCTTCAGCGAATGGAACGTTTAATTTTATCGCTGGACCGCCCCGCAGCTGGTGCCCTCCAGACCGAAACATTCTCGCTGCGCTACGCGGATGCCGAATCCATCAAAACCAACATTGAGGACCTCTACAGCGCGGGGACTTCCGGCGCAGGGGGCGCGAATCGCAGGCGTAACGCGCAGGCGACCGGGAACAATCAACAGATGTTCCGTTTCCCAGGGCAAGGCGGCCAGGATCAGACTGCGGTAGCATCCGAAGAGATGCGGGTATCGGCGAACACTCAGCAGAACTCAGTTACAGTCGTTGCCGACGCGGCGATCCTCAAGCAAATTAAGTATCAGCTCGAGAGTTTCTGGGATAAGCCCCTGCCGGACGAAGCGGTGGTGCCAAAAATCTACGAACTTAAGCACACCGATCCGGTGAAGATCGCGAACATACTTTCAGGCATGTTCGGTAAGCCGACCGGCAGCGCCGCGACCGGCGGCGGCAACGCAGGTGCTGCCGGCGGGCAGGGCAACGGGCAGCGCAGCACAGGATCAAGCACGGGGACGTCGCAGGGGGTTGGCCGTCTGGCCGGGCAGTTCTCGTTCCAGGCCGTGCCCGATGCGGGCCGCCTTCTGGTGGTGGCCAAGAGCCCTGATAACATAACCGTAATTGATAAAATAATTGAAGGGCTTGACCAGCCGCTGACCGTGGGCCTCCCCGCAGTGATCGAACTCAAGCACGCCAACGCCGAGGATCTCGCCGAGCAGTTGAACGCCCTCCTCGCCGCAGATGGGACGCTGGCTCAAATACGCCGCGCGGAGACGGGGCTTACTCAGGCGCAGGCTGGGGTCAGCCCGTTCGCTAACTCAAACACCGGAGCGACTACGGGGCAAGACGAAACGGCCGAAGCCACTACGCAGAATCTTGCTTTCTGGTGGCAGCGTAGCCGCTCGACCAACGAAAGTGACAAGCGCAATGCCTCCAACTTAATTGGCTCCATCCGCATTGTGCCGGTGTGGCGGCAGAACGCACTCATGGTCGTCGCTCCGCCCGAGTATCGCCAATCAATCGTTGATATGGTTGACCAGCTCGATCGGCCCGGGCGCCAGGTGCTCATTTCTGCCATTCTCGCCGCGGTATCAACCGAAGACGCCACCGCCCTTGGCCTTCGCTGGAGCAACCAGACGATCACACCTACAAACTCCGATAACGCCATCGGCCTAACCAATGCGTTCCAGGGGAGCAACACGCAGTTCGCGGATTCCCTCTTTAACAGCTCGGTCCTTCAAACAAATGTTAACTTGAACCTGCTTCTTCAGGCCCTGGCCGAGAAGACGGCGGTGAGCGTGTTGAGCGAGCCGAAGATCTTCACAAGCGACAATCAGGAAGCAACGTTCTTTGACGGCCAGGATATCCCGTTTGTCCGCGATTCGCAGATTACAAACAATGGCAACCAGATTCAGTCGTTTGATTATAAAGCCGTGGGAATTTCGCTGCGTGCCCGTCCCCGCATCACCGTAAACGGCGATGTGGACCTTCGCGTGAATGTTGAGTTATCATCGATCGTGCAGGGACAGACCCTCTTCGGCGGTTTCGTGATCAATCGCCGCGAGACGACGACACAGTTAATTGTCAAGAATCGGCAGACGGTAGTAATATCCGGCATTATGCGTCAGGAGGATAGCGATATCGTCCGCAAGGTCCCAATTCTGGGCGATATTCCGGTACTACGGCTTTTGTTTAAGAGCAAAGAAAAGAGCACGACCAACAGCGAGCTGCTGGTGTTCATCACCCCGATCGTCGTGAACAACACCGGGGAGAACCGCGAAGTGAACGAGCCATACGTGGAGCGGCTCCAGAACATTAAGCGGGAACTGGGCGTAAGTCCGCCCGACATCGTGCCGAGTAATGATGTCGATTCTGCCGACGCGCCGCCTCTCCAGCCACCCAACAACGCCGCCGGGGAGCCGCTAGGCGATCCTGCGGGCGCTCGCACCATTGATCGCCCCGACCGGGTGAAGAAGCAACCGGAGAGAATCCCGTGAACCCGCTTCAAAAACGGTGCGGTTCCTTCGCTGCTGCGGCCGGTGTGCTCCTCTTGACACTCAGTGGATGCGTCACCGAGCGAACCGGTGGCAGTGGGTGGGGGACAGGCGTCCCGGTCCAGCCGCTGAGCAAAGCTAAGGGAAGCACACTCGCCGCGGCGGAAAACTCGGTCGATGCCGGCCAGTCTTCGGGCGTTTTGAGCGGGTCGGGCAAACCGCCTCCATTACCCACCGGCAAAGTTGCAACCCCGAAGCGGACGAACTTCGTTGCAACAGATATTCAAGTCGAAGTGATCCCCCTGGGCGGAATTACGTATGATGGCCAGGCGCTACCCGTTGTCTCGCCCGACGGCTTACACATCGCTTCGCAGGAGGGGGCGGCCCCCTCCTGGGAGACCATACTCGCGGCTCCCGGCGCGGTCGTGCCCGTGGGCACCCGGATCGCCGTCTACGCGATCGTCGATAATAAGATTACGACAGTCTCATTCGCATCGCCCCTACCCCCCGGCCTGCTTCTCTCTCGCGGCTCTGACTCACAAGGATTTCTGGTAGAGTCGCCCCGCGCCGATGGTGCCCGCTGGATCGGTAAAGTTTCGTGGGCAACCGGAGAGTTAACTTGGTTGGTGCGCGGAACAATGGTAAACGCTTATGCTACCCTGACCCCGCAGGGTGAGTTGTTATATTGCCGCCGACCTCAGAATGTAACCTCCGCGTCGGACCTTGTGGTCCGCGGCATGGGCGGACAGGAGTCGGTCAAGTCCGGTGTCGACGGAGCCTTCTGTTACCCCGTGTGCGGGGCGAGCGAAGATGTAATTTACGTCTTCCGCGTCTCAAGGGTTGGGACCGATCTTGAGTCAATCCGACTTGACCGCACTAAGCCCCTCGCACCTCGCCCCGCTGACACCCGCAGCACTTGGCGCATCTCGACAAACCCCGAAGCCATGTTGGCTCACCAGATGGCCTCCACCGCCTGCATCCCCATCCGCGGCGTTGAGATGCTCAGCACCTTGAACCCCGGCGAGGTCGATACCGTGGCGATGTTCGACCCCCGTAAGAGCAGAATGGTCCGATTCAATGTTACAACCGGGGGCACTCAGGCGCTCGCCGCAAAAACAGTTGGGGCGGTCCCGTCCGTCGGCGGGCTTTCCGGTCGGCACGCGATGACTCCGGGTTACTTTGTGACCGGCCCCAGCGGACTTGTGTTTTTGGCCGAGCCCGGCGAGAACCCCGCAATTCCGGGCACCGGTGGTTGGCCAGCAGTCTGGCCAGACGACGGACCCTCCGCCCGAGTTCTTGCATCCCCCTATCTCATGCGCCCACTCAGACCCGGGACCGACACCGCAGGCGAACCCGTTCCTCGCTACCTGCTGATCGGGCCAATGAAGGGACACGACGATAAACTTGAGCTGACACTAATGGCTGTGGTGGGCCGATAACAGTCCGCTCAAAAATTCTTCCCGCAATGCAGTAAAACAACTCTACAACCCCCAGTTCCCCACGATTCCGCCCCAAAGCCGGCGAACTTAAGTTGTCCAAGACAGCGAAACCGCCTAACTCCTTTCATATGAAACGGTTACAGCTGCTGTCTTAGCGCGACCTTTACAGAAAGTCGGGTCGGGTTGTCTATTGTTACGTCGCTCAAGTTTCCGCTTCGAGCAGAGAGAACACCCGGGGCTTGGCTACCGCCTGCCCCTCACAGGAGAAGAGAAGATGAACATGCGTTTTTTAACAACTGCGGCCCTCGTGGTCGCCGCGGCTTCCGGTGCGAATGCCGATATACTCTGGAACTTTAACAGCGTCCCCGACGACGCTTCGTCCGCCACCGGTACGCTCGTTCCCGCAACTGGCTCCGGCACCGCCGGGCTCTTTGGCGGCGTGACCGGCACCTTCGCCAGCGGCAATGCCAGCGGCGGCTCGACCGACCCCGACACGACCAATAATGATTCGGGTTGGCAGACCACAACCTATGCTGCGCAGGGCGCCCAGAGCGGTCAGCGTGGCGTTGAGTTTGCCGCCGCGACGACGGGTCTCTTTACCGACATTATGGTGACCTTTGACGTTCGCCATAGCAACACTTCCAGCCGTTTCCTCCAGTTCTCTTATGATCTGGGCGCGGGCTTCTCCACCAGCGGCCTCGCTAACTCCGGCGTCTTCGAAGCCGATCAGGGTGGCGATCGTTGGTACAACAACCGCAGCGTCGCAATCCCAGCCGCCGCTGCGAACAACGCAGCGTTTAAGTTCCGCATCAGCCCGGTATTTGCCACTGGCACCGCCGGTTACGTTGCATCGACAAGCGCATCGTCCTACGGATCCACTGGTACCCTTCGTTACGACATGGTTCGTCTCACGGGCATTCCCACCCCCGGCTCCGCGGTGCTTGTAGCCATCGGTGGCATCATCGCAACCCGCCGCCGTCGGGCCTAAGTGTTCAGTGCTTCCTCGCCGCGGTAAATCGTGGCGTGCGAAGTAACATTACGAAAATGTAAGCGCAGGCCCGTACTTAACGTGCGGGCCTGTTTTTTTAAACCTAGCCAAACCGAAGGTAAACCCAAGCTCAACTCCAGCTCAGGCACGCTCGAGCCACGCTCAGCCCTAACTCAACCCGAAGCCCAAACCCGAGGCCGAACCTGAACTAGGCTTTGCCACCCGTCCACAGGCCCCGCTATGATTGGTTGAGGGATGCACATGGCCTCGTAGCTCAGTTGGATCAGAGCATCGTGCTTCGAACGCGAGGGTCGCAGGTTCGAGTCCTGCCGAGGTCATTTAGTACGCAGTTTCCTTAAGATTTCGCTCTTCGATTCTCCGGCAAAAATTGAAGCAGGAACTTGATCAGGGCCGACGCCTTTAATCAGTGCTCATCGTTCCCGCAGGCGGGTTGCGGTTGGAATGTTTTACGTTACTTCGCCTGAGTTCAGGAACTTAAGGCTGCACCGACGCTCACAACAACACGGGTTAACTCCGGTAGCTGGGTCGTTTACGCCCAAACGCCGCACGCGAGTTATGTAAGCGTGCGATAGTAATAAATCGTGCTAGACAGACCTCCGTCCGGGTACAACGCGGAGCCGGGGTTGTCGCTGGCGCGCACGCACCGCAGGCGTTCGTAGAGGCGATCCGCGTCGCTGTTTGTCACGGTCTCGACGAAAAAGAGTGTTTTGTTATGCTCGCTCGCCATATCCTCAGCCGCCAGCATCAGTGCAGCGCCAAGGCCTTGGCGTCTCACGCGGCGATGGGCCAGTAACTTGGCTAGCTCAGCGCGGTGAGGTTGGTTCTCTGGTTGATTAAGGATGAGCTGATCGGTGCCGCAGTTTCCTAGATAATCTTTGGTGGTCAGCACGGCGCGATGCCCTTCGCGCACGCCGCGGGCCACACGGCACCAGAAGGCCACCGCCTGGTCACGAGCCAAGGGCCGCATGAAGCTCACCGGAGTACCACCTGCCTCGCAATCCACGAGGAAACCACCAAGCTCAATTAGTTGTGCCTCCTCAAGCGAGGGCAACGTCGCAGCGATCAGGCAGATGCGTTCATTCTTTCCTCCACATTGCTAGCAAATCGATTACTTATCCGATTTTCGGCGGCACCCCTTAAGCGGCCGGCTCCTGCCGACGCTACCAAACACAGCGAAGTAAATTCAAAGCGAGTGGTGGGCGGATAGGAGACCCGTGATGAGGCTTGGAGTTCCCAAGAATGTAATTCTGCGGGGCACACGCGCCCCTCACAGCATCTCCATAATCTCCGGGTCATGCTTTAGCATGGGAACTAGCTCAAAGCCCTTGGGTTTACTTATGTTTCGAATCTTGCTCATATCCAGCGGCAAGTCCAGGCGGTAGTCGGCGGGCATGCTCGCATCCCACTTTTGTCGAAAGAACTCATAAGCTTTCTGGACCAGGGCCATGCGCCGCTTGCTCGTCTCTTCCTGAGTTATGTTTTCCATTTCGCGCTGAGCACGGATATGCCCCGCGGCGTGGTGGCGTAACCAAGCGCCCTTGGCGCACACCAGCTTGAACCCCGCCCGCTGGGCACGGACTCCAAAGTCGATGTCGCTAAAGTATCCAAAGAATCTCTTGTCAAAGGTTCCAATTTTGTCAAGCAGTGACCGGGAGATGCAGACCGCATCGGCCGAGAGCAGATCGTCCTCGGTATGCATAAGTCCAAACTGCTGCATAATGTAAGCAGAAAACTGATCGACATCCCATTGGTTAGAGGGCACAAACGGGGGCTGGAGCGAATGTTCTTCGTGACTGTCCACCAGATCTGCGGTGCCGCGAACCACGCCGAAGGTGGGGTCAAGCGAAGCGACAGCAAGGATGGTGCGGAGCCACGAGGCGGTCACCAGCATGTCATTGGAAACAAAGACCATCCGGTCACCCTTGGCGAGCGAGAGTCCGTGCGCGAACACCCCGGTGTAATGTTGGTGCTTTTTGAATCGGACAATGGTTACAGGCTGCTTGGTTCCCTGGCGGAACTGCTGAAACAATGTAAGTAAGCCCAGACTGGACTCGGACTGATCATCCAGCAGAATAAACTCGCAGCGTTGCTCAATGCGAAGCAGCCGGACCGCCGCGAGAATCGAAACCAAACAGTCGCGGGTTTCGACGGGCTGGCTGCGCGCTGGAATGATGAAGGAGAGCATAAGTGGGGGAGGCGGTGCAAGGGACGGAGTTTGGTCGTTCGCTTAGAGGCCGCCGTGGCTCCACGCAAAACGTTGGCAAGCCACTTGCCCCCGCCCTCCAAAGCGGCGGCTTCTGCATCTTACACAGGGGCTGGCGGCGATCGTACCCGTTATATATAGATACGGGCGAGCCGCCGCAATCCCCACCTCGCGACACGGTCCAAGCAAAGCCACAGTCCAACGCACAATACCGCTGTTCCCTCGACGACGGCCCAACCAAGCGGGGCGGTTCAGGTAGCGAGCTGAACGAGGGATAACTCAGCTTTAAAGGATCTTAGAACCCATCTAAAATACAAGCGTGTGAAACCCAAATACAGGTGCTGGTTGTGAAAATATGGGCGTTTGACGCGGAGAGCGGCGTTCCTAGCCCAGTGGATTGCACAATCAGCGGGAGGGGATGAAGCGGCGGCAGATCTAGATTCCTACATTTGCAGCAACCCGATTCGGGGCGAAAACTGCCAGGAGCTGGCTACGGCCCTTGAAGACCCTCATTGACCGGTCGCGACTGCCAGATTAAGCGCCACCAGCTACTCAATAGAACTGCAGGCCCTTATCGGAAAGCGACATCCTTGACTCAGCGGGCAGGTAGGCTATCATCTAGGCCATACTTTTGGAGGGTGCCTGTGGATCGAAGACCAGCGATGGTTTACTCGGCCCGCATCACCACTGCAAGCAGTAAGGTTTAGTTGTTCTTTGGTAACTCTTTAGTTCGGTGGCTTTGTTTTCGAATCATCTGCTTGGGCAGTGATTTTGAGGCAAATATCGTTGGTTGCCCGCGATAGCGTAAATGCTCAAGCGGCTGACTTGAAAGGCTGTATCCGATGACAGGTGGAAAGATTCGAATTCGAATGGAAGCCTACGACCACATGGCGCTAGATGCGTCGGCCAAGGAAATTGTAGAGCACGCCAAGCGGACGAATGCCAAAGTCGCCGGACCGATTCCGCTCCCCACGCGGGTTGAGCGATACACCGTTCTGCGTTCGCCGTTCATTGACAAAAAGTCACGCGAACAGTTCGAAATCAGGACGCACAAGCGAATCATCGACATAATCGAACCAAACGCGCGCACTGTCGAGGCTCTTAACCGCCTCGTCGTGCCCGCCGGTGTGTTCGTTCGGATTAAGGCGTAAGCCAAGCATAATCGCATCGCGGGTGGGTAAGCACGCAGCGGTGCATCGGCCAGAAAAAGATAAGCTGAAGCATCACTGTAAGTGTAATAGAGCTTCAGTAAGCAGTAACGTTAAGGAAGCAGTCATGGGCATCACGATCCTCGGAAAAAAAATCGGTATGACGCGAGTGTACGTCACGGGTGGCGTTTCGACTCCGGTTACGGTCATTCAGGCCGGTCCGTGCGTTGTTACGCAGTTGCGTACTCCTGAGAAGGACGGCTACGCCGCGGTGCAGATCGGTTACGGCGAAGTCGCCCCCAAGAACTCGACGATGCCGCTGATCGCGCACGATTTTAAGGCTGGAACCAGCCCCAAGCGTTATCACCGCGAGTTCCGGATCGAAGCTAAGGAGATGGGCACCTTCACCGTGGGCCAGGTTCTAACAGTCGCTGACTTGGATGGCAAGATGTTTGTGGATGTCACCGGCCAGAGTAAGGGCAAGGGCTTCGCGGGTGTTATGAAGCGGCACCATTTCAAGGGTTTGTTTGCCTCGCATGGTACCGAACGTAAGCATCGCTCGCCGGGTTCGATCGGTGGCCTTTGTTCCAACCGTGGCTTCGGCGGCGGTCTGAAAAAGGGCAAGCGGATGCCGGGTCACATGGGCGACGATCGCGTCACCACCCGCAGCATTGACATTGTTAAGATTGACGCGGAACGAAATATTATCTTGGTGAAGGGCACGGTGCCCGGCGGCAAGAACGGCCTTGTAGCGATCCGCCCGGCGATTCGCCTCTACAAGAGCAAAGCTAAGAAGCTGGCCGCGAAGGCGAAGGCCTGAATCGCAGTGCTGGCTTTGGGCCAGGGCGGTACTAGTGTTGGAGTGGTTGTAATGTTGGAAGTAGTGGTAGGCAGTCGGTGTGGTTGAATGTAACCATCGGGTGGCAAGCTTTGCTTCCCGGAGGGCTAAGGTGGTCTTCGGATACCCCTTGGCAACGACAACAACGTCGCGGTGTTTTTCAGGGTCTGGTTTCATGCCATCCCCGAAAGAACGGTTCGATGAACCACCACCGCGATACGCAACGACGGCCGAGTTAACTCCGATCGTGTGCCGCCCAGAGCGAAAGCCTTGGGTCTCCCGAAGTAGGGAACTGGCACACCGACGGATAGGCAACAGAATGCGTCTTCAGGAACGCGGCGTGTAGCCCCGATCAGGAAGCCGCAAGGCGTCAGGCGAGGTTTCGACAGATGGACGTCCCCGTGTACAACATGCTGGGCTCGCAGGTGGCTCAGATTAATATTGATGAAGCTGCATTGGGTGGCAAAGTCAATGCATCACTGGTCAAACAGGCCTATGTGATGTACCACGCCAACACTCGCCAAGGCTCTTCCAAGACGAAGAACCGCGAAGAAGTTGAAGGCTCGACACGCAAGATTGTCAAGCAAAAGGGAACCGGCGGCGCACGCCACGGCGACCGCAAAGTGAACATTTTCAAGGGCGGCGGCCACGGCCATAGCAAGAAGCGGACCCGCGAGGACTTCCGTCAGACGATGCCCAAGAAGATGCGTCGCAAGGCTAACCGCAATGCCCTTCTCGCCAAGTTCATAGATAATGAAGTTCGTATCGTAGATTCGATTAACTTCGATGCCCCTCGCACCAAGGCATTCCAGGATTTTCTCACGGCTCTGAAGATCGATCGCTCTGCGCTCGTCGCCCTCCCGATGGACAGCGGCTCGGATCACAACGCGGTCCTCTCAGGACGTAATATCGACGACGTAACACTCGTCCGCTGCGATCAGCTTAACGCGTTCCAACTGCTTAATCACCGTTACCTGGTCATCGGCAAGAACGATATCGAGGCGTGGCTCAAGGGCCCCTCATCCCAGATTACTAAAGAAGCCAAGATCAACCCCATGGGTCGCGTTGCCGAGGGCACGGCTCCCGCTCCCAAAGTGAAGAAAGCCGCCGCGGTAAAGCCCGTTGCGAAGCCCGCCGCCGCGAAGGCTGAAAAGGCTGAGGCTGCGAAGCCGACCACTGGTGAAAAGGCAACTGGTTCTAAGTCTGCTGCCGCAGCCAAGCCCGCCGCGGAAAAGCCCGCAACGGGTAAGCCCAAATCCAAGGGAGGTAAGTAATCATGCCAGCTAATGTTTCCGCCGAGCACATTATTCGCCGACCGATCCTCTCAGAAAAAAGCACGTTCGCGATGAACGACCAAGCGCGATACACCTTCGAGGTTGATCCGCGTGCCACTAAGTCAGAGATTAAGGCTGCGATCGAGAAGATCTATAAAGTCAAAGTCGCTGGTCTGAACACGACCATCCGCCAGGGTCGTGAACGCACGACCAAGTTTGGTGTCAGCCCCGGAACCATTTCCAAGAAGGCGATGGTTCGGCTTCGCGATGGCGACAAGATCGAGCTGTTCTAAAGCTTGCGGGCCTTGAGAGGCCCCTTGAAGTAAAGTTGTTCAGTGTAAGTGCAAAAGTGTACGACGGTGAATGTAAGACCCCCATCCGTGAGCGAGTAAGTTATGCCGATTCGGATTTATAAGAGAACCAGTGCTGGCCGCCGCAACGCGTCGGTGAATATGCACGTTGAGATTACCAAGAAGACGCCCGAAAAATCTCTCTTGGCCCCCAAGACCAAGACCGGCGGACGTAATTTTAGCGGTAAGATCACCAGTCGTGGTATCGGCGGCGGTGTCAAGCAGATGTATCGCCTCATCGATTTCAAGCGGCGCGACCGCGATGGCATCGAGGGCAAGATCATCGGTATCGAATACGACCCCAATCGTTCGTGCCACATCATGCTGGTGCAATACACCGACGGTGTGAAGCGCTATCACCTGTCGCCCGCCGGTATTAAGCACGGCCAGATAATTTACACCGATAGCTCCAAGGCTATCGAGCCGGTCACCGGCAACTGCATGGCGCTGCGAGATATCCCCACGGGTCTTGACGTTCATTGCGTTGAACTCAGCCCCGGTAGCGGCGGTCAGTTATGCCGCTCAGCTGGCTCGTACGCCAAGTTAAGCAATAAAGAAGGTAACCACGCCACGCTCGTGCTGCCCAGCGGTGAAGTTCGTCGTGTTCCGCTCGAGTCTCGTGCCACCGTCGGCCAAGTCGGTAACGCAGATCATCGCCTCCGCATCCTCGGTAAGGCAGGTCTGAACCGCCTCAAGGGTCGTCGCCCCATCACTCGCGGCGTTGCCAAGAGCCATCACGCCCATCCGTTGGGTGGCGGTAGCGGTAAGAGCAAGGGTAACCGGCCGCTGTGCGGACCTACCGGCGTGCACTCCAAGGGTGGAAATACACGTAACAAGAATAAGAAGAGCAGCCTGTTGATTATCCGTCGCCGCGTCAGTAAGCGGTATGGTCAGAAGTTCTAAACTCTCTTCTCCAACGGGTAGTCGCCGCGGCAAACGCGGCAGCGAACCTCGGTTCGGATCCGGTGTCCGGGAAGTGGTGTTTGGAAGTCGTGTTCAGACGGCGTGTTTAGAGGTAGTTGAGTCTTTGAAGTAAGTTCGGTCTTTGAAGGATTGTTAAGCATGGGACGTAGCCTCAAGAAAGGTCCATTCGTAGACGAGAAGCTCTACCGCAAGGTCGAGAAGATGTCTCAGCTTCGAAAGAAGGAAGCGATTAAGACTTGGGCTCGTCGCTGCACTATCGTGCCCGAGTTCGTCGGTCACACTTTTAATGTACACAACGGCAGGCAGTTTTTGCCCGTCTTTGTCACCGAAGATATGGTCGGACATAAGCTCGGTGAGTTCAGCATTAGCCGCACCTTCCGCGGTCACACGAATAAGAAGGAAGGCATCGACGGCGGCGACAAGAAGTAAGCGAGTGCATCGCGTCGGGGGTGATTCCGGCGGACAGACTTGGAGCTAGCTTACTCGGTCGCTCACGTGTGGCTTGGTGATCGGTCTTGCGGGTTGCCTGATGAAGAAGTGGATTATGTTTCCCGGTGGCCGGGGTAGTTAGCCAGCGGTTTATGATAAGAACGTTCGGTTGCGCCCTTGCTCCCAAGAAGCTCGATAGTTTGAGTGGCTGACAGTCCAAGAAGTTAGTAATTAAAGAACTTGACAGTGAGAGAACTTGATTGTTAGAGTGCTGACAGTTTAAGTGCTTGGTAGTTCAAGTGATTGGTAGTTTAAAGGCTTGGTAGTTTGAGTGGTTGGTAGCCAAGGTGGCAGAATAAGGAACAGGCTGTGAAGATTTCAGGAAGCAAACTCAGCAAGGCGATGGCGGGCGCGGGAATCACCGCGGATCAGCTCGGTACCGCATTAGCGGAGCGAGGTTTTTCCGCGGATCAAGCGTCCAGTGCCATCCGTAACTGGATGCGTAACAACGATCATCCGCGTTGCCGCGCCGCCCACATTGTTAAGATGGCGCAGTCGCTCGATGCAGCCCCAAAAGATATTTCCGTGTTCACCAGCATGATCAAGGGTCACCGCGGTAGCCCCCGCAAGGCGCGGCTCTTGGCCGATCTGATCCGTGGCAAGAACGCGCTGGAAGCTTCAAACCTGCTCGCCTTTAACAGCAAGCGTGCGGCGATCAACATCCGCAAGGCGTTAGTCGCGGCGATGGCCGATGCGGCCCAAGCTGAAGTTGATCGCAGCGACCTCGTTATCTGCGAAAGCCGCGTTGATGAAGGTACACGAATCAAGCGCTTTCAGCCCAAGGATCGCGGTCGTGCTCACCCCATCATCAAGTGCCTCTCTCACATTGTCATAAGTGTTGAGGAACGAGTTCGCCGGAAGGGTTAAGTTCAGTCGGTTCATTTGGTTATTTGGACTCGTTAGGCTGGTGTGCAATCAGCGGTCACAAAGAAATAGGGTTGGTCTGTTGCGGCCGGACTGACCCAGTTAGATTGATTAAGTTCGGTTCATTGCGGTTGGTTCATTCGGCTAGGTTTTGACGCATGGGACAGAAAACACATCCATTCGGCTTTCGCCTCGGCATCACGGAAGCCCACCGGAGCCGCTGGTACGCTCCTAAGGCCCTCTACGGCGAGCTTCTCGTCGAAGATGAACGCATCCGCAAGTGGCTGGATAAGCGGCTTAACCGCCGCCCACCCAACGCGGCGGTCTCCGATATTCATATCGAGCGGACCCGCGAAGAGCTGAAGGTCGTCATCAAGACGGCGCGTCCGGGCCTGGTCATCGGCCCCAAAGGCGCCGAAGTCGAGCGCATGACGGAAGAATTACAGTACATGACGGGCCGCAAAGTCGCGATCTCGATCATCGAAATTAAGAACGCCGATCTTGATGCCCAGCTCATCGGTGAAGCCGTTTGTGAGCAGCTCTCCAAGCGTGCCTCTTTCCGGCGCGTCGTGAAGATGAAGTGCGAAGCCGCGATGGCTGCGGGCGCCAAGGGCGTGAAGATTCAGGTCAGCGGTCGTCTTGGTGGGGCCGAAATGAGCCGCACCTTGGACATCCGCCTCGGTTCACTTCCCCTTTCAACCTTGCAAGCTCAGGTTGAGTACGGGTTTGCCGAAGCATTCACAACCTACGGCACACTTGGGTGCAAGGTTTGGGTCTTCAAGGGCATGTATGGCTCGGCCATCGACGAGAACACCTCGAACGCGGCGGGCGGCCGTGCACGGGCGCGTGGTCGCAAGTAAGCCAGGTGGCTTTAGATAGGTTACCGGAAGTAAGTTGCGGTCATCAAAGTAAGTAAATCATCCCCGCGGGTTGCGGTGCGATGAGTCGTAAGAAGTTCAGGCGATATCAATCAGTGTAAGTGTTTGGCAAAGGCTCAACGAAAGTTAATGCGTTCAGGTCCGCGCGAAGCGAAGTTGATATCGGCTTGTTGTGGCAAAGATCATGTTCGGAGGCAGGTGGGGCTTGTCCTCCAGCTGCCCCCAGGTTTCAGGAGTACGTGACGTATGGCGCTAATGCCAAAAAGAGTCAAGTTCCGCAAGGAGCAACGCCGCGTGCGGGACCGCAAGGCGACCAAGGGCAACTACGTTGCTTACGGCGACTACGGGCTGCAGGCGCTCGAAGGTATGTGGGTAAGCGGGCAGGTCCTAGAGGCCGGTCGTGTTGCTTGCCAGCATTATCTCAAGCGTGAAGGTAAGTTGTTCACTCGCGTCTTCCCTGATAAACCAATCAGCAAGAAGCCCTTGGAAACACGAATGGGTACGGGCAAGGCAGAAGTTGAGTATTGGGCAGCGCGGGTAAAGCCGGGCACAATGCTCTTTGAAATCGCAGGCGTTCCCGAGGCGACGGCGAAGCTCGCGCTCCTCCGCGTTGCGGTCAAGATGCCGGTTCGGTGCCGCTTTGTTGGCCGGCGCGTGCGGGTGTAATAAGTGACCGTGCATCGCAAGTGCATCGCCAAGGTCGCTGGTGTGCGTAGGTTGGTGGGCGTCGCGTGGGTCTGGATCAAAACGAGGCGGGGCAGTTAGAAGTTGAGGACTGTTATGACAGGTAAAGAAGTAATATCGCTGCGTGATGATGAGTTGAAACTCGAGTTAATCAAACTCCGCAACGAGTTGTTTGACATGCGTAGCAAATCGGTTACCGCCAAGGTTGAAGATACCAGCCGATTCTCCAAGGCCCGTAAAGACGTGGCGAGGATGTTGGGCGAGCAGAACAAGCGGTTAGCGAAGAAGGCCGTTAAGGTCTAAGTGTCAAGTCTAAGTGTCAGGGCTCAAATGAAGGATGCCGTTGGCGAACATCCCCGGCCAGCTCGTTGTGATAAGTAGTGGTGTTGCCGGTAGCAGTGTTGTAAGTAGTGTTGTTGCAGCTGGTTTGGTTTTAGGCGGCAGACGCAAGCGGATCTAGCAAAGGAACTGAACGATGGCAGGTAAGGCCGAAAAGCAAGTAAAGACAGATGGCCCCGACAAGGCCGGCAAGGCTGGCACCGCCGCCACCGCTTCTTCCGCTGCAAAGCCAGCAAAGGCGAGCAAGCAAGCCAAGGCCGCCAAATCGGCGAAGCCTCACGTGCCAGTGAAAGTGCATGCTGCGGTGAAGCAAGCCGGGGGCCTCTCGGGCACCCGTCAGGGCGTCGTCGAGTCTGACTCGCGTAACCTCACCCGCCGCGTAGTTATTAATTACCTCAGCCGCCACCCTAAGTACGGCAAGTTTATCCGCAATCGCACGATCCTTCAGGTTCACGATGCAAAGAACGAGGCTCGCGCGGGCGACATCGTTGAGATTGCTCCCTGCCGTCCCATCAGCCGTACCAAACGTTGGGTTTTGGTCCGTGTCGTTGAGAATCGGGCCGCGCAGGCGCAGGCCATCAAGAGTGTTGCTGCACTCAGCAGCTAAGACACGCCCGGTAAGGTCAGGGCAGGCAGAGTTGGCGTAAATAGCCCTGGAAGCCAGCACCGTGGTAAGGTTCAAAGCAAGCAGGT
>CAYVFW010000027.1:18874-23982 GCA_964450325.1 uncultured Phycisphaeraceae bacterium
TTGGCGTAAATAGCCCTGGAAGCCAGCACCGTGGTAAGGTTCAAAGCAAGCAGGTCAAAGCAAGTAGGTCAAAGCAAGCAGGTCGAAGCAAGCAGGTCGAAGCAAGTAGTTTAAATCAAGTCAGGCTTCGCAGTGTCGGTCAATAAGTTAAGTTAACGCTTCCTTCGCACTCTGAGCGGTACTCAAAGGCGTACGAAGAGCGAGAAAGTTAAGTCGTCATGCTTCAGCAAGAAACACGATGTGAGGTTGCGGATAACTCGGGAGCCAAGGTCGCTTACGTGATCCGCGTGTACGGCGGTTCGACCGGTTCGGGCCGATTCACGCGCCGTATCGCGAGCATCGGCGACCGGGTGTTCGTGTCCATCAAGCGGGCATTGCCCGGGGCGGACGTCAAGCCCGGCGATAAGAGTAAAGCCGTAGTGGTTCGCACCACCATGGCTATCCGCCGCCAAGACGGGAGCTATGTGAAGTTTGACAGCAATGCGGTGGTGCTGATTCAAGACGATGGCAACCCCAAGGGCACGCGTATCTTCGGGCCAGTTGCCCGTGAGCTGCGTGAACGCAACTATATGAAGATTGTTTCGCTCGCTTCGGAAGTAGTGTAAAGAGTCGGTGCGAGGCTCGCGACTCCCTGATCCCGTGATCACGTCACCCCGTGATCCACCGCGGCTACCCTCGCTCCGCCGTTCCGTTGATCCGTTCGCACGCCGGCCACCAGGCCCGTTCCGGCGTCAAAGTGAAGGTCCTTGGTAGTTTAAGAACAACAAGCAATGCTAAGGCAGTAGAGCTAAGGCAGTAAGGTAAGGAAGTTAAGCAATGCCCGCACACGTAAAGAAAGGTGATACAGTTTACATCCGCTCCGGCGACCATAAAGGTCTTACCGGCGAGATTATCCGTGTCATCACCAAGACCAGCAGCGTGATCGTCAAGGGCATTAACCTCCGCACGAAAAACCTGAAGCCCTCTCAGGCCAATCCGCAAGGGGGAGTTATCAGCAAAGAAGCTCCGATCCACATGAGCAAGGTGAGCCCAGCGGTTGACGGTAAGCCCGTGCGTGTCGGGTTCAAGACCAAGCCCGACGGTACCAAAGTCCGCGTCGCCCGCAAGGCCGGCAAGGAACTTAAGGAACTCAGCGTAGTGCGAGCCAGTCGTAAGTAATTTTGGCCTGTCCTACACTCGCGGCAACGCGGCGTACGCCCGGCATCGAAGTGAACTGTTAACGCGGCGAGAATCAAACTCGGTAATGTGAGTGCAAGTCATGGCGAAAGAAGATAACAAAAAGGCACAGGGTGGTAAGCCGGAAGGTCAGCGCGGTCAGCGCGTTTCTAAAGAGAGCACCTCTAAGAAGCCCAAGGTTGACGCCGCGACCGAGGAAGCTGCAAGCGCCGGGGCCAAGGCTCCGCCGCGGCTGAAGGTTCTCTTCGACGAGCAGATTCGTGGCAAGGTCGCCGAGAAGTTCGGGCTCTCAAACCCCATGGCGCACCCGCGTTTGGACAAGATTGTCCTCAATGTCAACATGGGCCGCCATCTCGAAGGTGCCAAGATTCCTCCCCAAGTGAAGGGGACAGTCCTTGAAACGCTCGTAAAGGTTACCGGCCAGCGCCCCGTTGTGCTCAAGGCCAAGAAGAGCGTTTCAAACTTTAAGGTCCGTGAAGGTCTAGATACCGCCGCGATGGTCACCATCCGCCGTGAGCGCATGTGGCACTTCTTGGACCGGCTTATCAACCTCGCAACCCCGCGTATCAAGGATTTCCGCGGCGTAGGCGACAAGAACTTTGACAAGCAGGGCAACTACGCGATGGGCCTCACCGAGCAGGGTGTCTTCCCCGAAATTAATATGGCCGATGCGCAGTTCACGCACGGTATGAATATCAACTTTGTCTTCAGGAACAGCAGCCCCGAGTTGAGCCGATTTGTGCTCGAGCAAATGGGAATGCCGTTCGCGAAGCCAGATCAGAAGTAAGTTCAGACAAAGGTACTGGTAAAGGTACTGGTAAAGGTAGTTGAAGCCCGGCTGCTCGAAGAGCCCAAGGCAAAGTGCGTAACGATGATTCTTAACAGCAGATAACGACCACCACCCGCGAGCGGACGAAGCAAGCGGCCAGCGGGTTGGGAGAAATCGAAGATGGCGACCAAAGCACAGACCGCAAAGAGCAATCGTAAGCCTAAGTTTAGCAGCCGCATCGTGCGGCGTTGTCAGCTCACCGGACGCGCCCGGGGCGTCTACCGCAAGTTCCGCATCAGCCGAATTATGCTCCGTAAACTCGCCCTCGAAGGCAAGATTCCGGGAATGCGTAAGGCCAGCTGGTAGAACAGGCTTTTCGCAAGCCGCCGCGTTTGAGGCGGCGCAGCCATCGTCTCGGGGTGAGAGTCTCCGGGTGGTTGCTAGGCTTGCCGGGCGAGCCAGCGTAGGGAGGTCGGTCTTCCTAGCTCAGGGCACCAGGTTTTGACAAGCTTCGCAGCTGGGCAAAGTATGTATCGTCAGAGGTCGGTCAGTGTTGGAAGCAACGAAAGATAAATCATCCGGCCAGTTTAAGCCGAATGATGCAGAGATGAACGAGGTTACTCATGGCAATCGGTGATCCAATCGCGGACATGCTTACTCGGATTCGCAACGGCCTTCGCAATAAGGCCAAGACGGTCGCATGCCGCAACAGTAATGTTGTACGTGGCGTCGCGGCGGTGCTTCGCGATGAGGGTTATATCGATGGCTTTGACGTCATCGATGATGGCAAGAGCGGCGTGCTGAGTATCCGCATGAAATACAGCAACACAGGCGAACCCGCGTTGCACAGCCTTCGCCGCGAGAGCAAGCCAGGTCGCCGCGTATACCGCGGCGTCGAAGAGCTCCCCCGTCCCCTCCAGGGGCTCGGAATTGTCATCGTCTCGACCCCCAAGGGTGTCTTGAGCGATCGCAAGGCCCGCCAGGAGCGTGTAGGTGGCGAGCTTCTCTGCACGATCATCTGATTCATGCAGGACGTCGATATCGGTGAAGGTTTAGAGTAAGTACGCAGCACGGCCAAGTCGGTTAATAAGTCGCGGAAGCCCCGGTGAATGCCGGGTGAGCCAAACGCGAAGGAGTTGAAGTCTTATGTCTCGTATCGGTAAAAAAAGTGTTGAAGTACCCGCCGGCGTCAAGATCGCCGTCACGGACGGCCTCGTAAACGTCGAAGGCCCCAAGGGTAAGTTAACCCTGCCCCTGCCCAGTGCGGTCGCCATCAAGGTCGATGACAGTTCCAAGTCCGTGAACGTAAGTTTGGCCGATGGGTTCCTCTCAACTGACAAGCAGACCAACGCCCACTGGGGCACCACCCGCGCCCACATCCGCAACATGATCGAAGGCGTTACCAAGGGATACGAGAAGAAGCTGGAAGTCGTCGGCGTAGGCTGGACGGCCGCTTTGGTCGGAAAGGAACTCAAGCTTCAGTTGGGTTTCGCCAACGCGATCATGATGTCCATCCCGGCCGGGATCACCGTTAAAGTAGATAAGCAGATGGTGAGCGTCTCCGGTTCTGATAAGCAGGCGGTCGGTCAGTTCGCCTCCGCCATGCGCGCGTACCGCAAGCCCGAGCCTTACAATGGTAAGGGTGTCAAGTACGTCGAAGAAGTCATCCGCCGCAAGCAGGGCAAGCAGTTTGGTGCTTAATCACGCGTTCGCGCCTGATCGGAGCCTGGCCTGCCTTGGAGACCCTCTTGGAAGGCCACCCGTCAGTTCGGGAGAGTTGGTTGTGGAAGTCAGCGTTGGTATCGGCTTATGGTATCGGCTTATGGTGTCGGCTTATATTTGTTGGTTGAGTCCAAGTGAGGCCAGAAGCCACAACGTCCGACCCTTCGGTTGCCCGCAGTTTGGTCGCTGGCATTTCGGTTGTAAGATGAGGAACTTAGCATGAACAAGAACTCTTTAAAGACCCTGCGCCGCACTCGCCGGCGAATCGGCATCCGCAAGGTCATCGTTGGTACAATCGTCAAGCCCCGCTTGGCAATCTACAAGTCGCTCAATCACATCTACGCGCAAATCATTAACGACCTCGATGGCGTTACAATCGCGTCCGCAGCGACCAACAGCAAAGGGTTGGGTTTAGAGAAAACCGGCAACTCAGCCGCCGCGGCGAAGGTCGGTGAGTTGCTCGCTCAGAACGCCAAGAGCAAGGGCGTTTCGGAAGTGGTCTTTGATCGCGGCGGCTTTAAGTTTCACGGTCGCGTGAAGGCCCTCGCAGATGCCGCCCGTAAGGCCGGCCTTAAGTTCTAATCGGCTCACGTTTTAGTAGGTCTTCCCCCGAGGGTTCATTTCCTCCGCGAAGATCGCACCACGCCCTCGCAGTGACTTCGGGCTTGGTGCTACCTTTGGTAGGTCGGAAAAAGAGTTAGTTTCCCCCGCGGCGGCCAGACGTTAGAAGTGTCTGCCCGCAGGCGAGTTTGCATCGCACGAGATAACCCATGCCTCCTGAGAATTTCGACGAGTCAAGCCATATCGATTCCTCCAACCTCGGCGTTGACCGAACATCGTCTACCGTGAAGGGCGGTCGGCGGTTTTCTTTCGGCGCGCTCGTAGTCGTCGGCGACCGCCGTGGTCGCGTGGGCTTTGGTTATGGTAAGTCCAATGAAGTTCCCTCCGCCATCGAGAAGGCTGAGAAGTACGCCAAGCGAGCAATGGTTACGATCCCGATCACGGGTACCACCATCCCTCACCAGGTTGAAGGTGTCTTCTCAGCGAGCAAGGTGCGACTGATTCCCGCGGCACCCGGCACCGGTGTCGTCGCTGGCGGTACCGTCCGCACCATCCTCGAAAAGGCCGGGATCACCGATTGTCTCACCAAATGCTACGGATCGACCAACAAACGTAACATCGTCAAAGCAGTCTTCGCCGGGCTTGAGCAGTTACGAACCGCGAAGAATGTCTCAGCCCTTCGCGGGCTTGACCTTGGTCTGACCGAAATCGAAGCAAAGATCGAACGGGGCTTACGCTTCCAGCCCAAGACAACGAACAAAGAACGCGCCAAGGGTCCAGTCAACACAGTTGACGACGGTCGTGGCAAGGGCCGCGGTCGCGGAGGTCCTGGTGGTGGCCGCGGTGGTGGTGGCGGTGGACGCGGCGGCCCCCGTGGTGG
>CAYVFW010000028.1:0-23879 GCA_964450325.1 uncultured Phycisphaeraceae bacterium
TGATCAGCGCGTCATCGAGTCTCTCGTCGCGCGCTGCGTGCTCTTCTTCGCGAGCGATGATCATACCGATGAAGCGCGCAAGAGCGCATGCTAACCTGGTGAAAGGTTGAGTCGTGAACTTCGTCTTCGTGCTCGCGTGCGAGCTTGCTGCTGGCGAGCTCTGCCGCCGCGCGGTAGCGATTGTGGGTCGATGCCCTCACTCTCGAGATTACTCGAAGGCGCGTTACATTGATCGAAACTGGCTTCCGAATGACCAAAAACGGGTTGTTTTTGCGCGATAATGCACGGTCGCGAGCATCGGCTACCGGTTCCGTAGCAAGCTCGTGTCACGATACCTCCGTGCTTGAGGGATCACTCGGTGCGAAGAGATGAGTAGTGGTCGAGAATATCAATGCGCTGTTCATGGCCATTGGCGATTTCTACAACTCAATCACGTGAGGACTTGTATGCAAGCACTCGCTCATCACCTGCTCATCACCTACTCATCACCTACTGATCAACTGGTTATCACCTGCTTATAACGTGTCGACAAGGCACGGCGGCGCGAGCGTTGCATGCAGAGCAGGTTCACAGCTCGCATCGCACGCGTGCGCTTCTTCATTACCGGCAACTGCACGCTCGCATCATGCGTATCGATAAAATGTTGGCCTGGAATCTCGCCGTTGATGGCCGCGTGAAAGTCCGCGCCCGATGCGAACTGTCAATGTCGCGATGATCAACGTGCAGGAAGGCGTCAACCTACGCTCTAGTATGAGTGATATCCGTGTTACAACGCTCTCCTGCGGTGCCATCGTGCTCTGTGAACAGATGTCGGGTGTTCGGTCCGCGGCGATCTCGTGCGTGATTCCTGGTGGTAGTGCGTATGACCCAGAGGATGCTCAGGGGCGGGGAACGATGTGGGTTAAGTTGTTATTGAGAGGTTCGATGACGCTTTCAAGCCGCGAGCAGGCGGCCGCTTTTGATCGGCTGGGTGCCTCGCGCGGCACGGACCTCGGGAGTTACTCCGTGCGAATCGCGGCGGGACTGTTGGGCACCCAACTCGCATCCACGCTTCCGCTGATTGTGGAGATGGTGAGAACACCGCTGATTGAGGATGCGGCCATAGAACCGTGCAGGGAGCTGGCGTTCGCTGCGATCGAGTCAATGAAAGACGATCCTCAGGAGCGTGCATCGCACTTAGCGCGAGATCGGCACTATCCCGCGCCGCTCAATCGCTCGGGGCTTGGAACAGTCGATGGGCTCACCGCGCTCAACGCCGCACGATTGAGGGATGAGTGGCGCAAGGTGGCGGTGCCGGCGGGTGCTAACCGTAGCGGCAGCATCTTTGGGTTCGCGGGGGCGATCGAAACAGAAAAGATAGAAGCGCAGCTGGAAGAGCTTACAGCCGGTTGGCTCGGCGCCACCAGCGAGCCGCCACTTACGACGGTTCCTTTGCGGGGATACGCGCACGCGGATGACCCATCCAATCAAGTACAGATTCTGCTACTTCATGACGCTCCAAGCGAATCCGACCCTGATAGCGTGCTGGAAAAGATCGTTGTAAACGTGCTGTCTGGGGGGATGGCGGGACGACTGTTTACCCAAGTGCGCGAGAAGCGAGGTCTTTGCTATTCTGTATCGGCGGGATATCGGGGTGATCGCGACTTTGGGTCGCTTTCCGCTTATGTTGGTACGACGCCGCAGAAAGCGCAGCAATCACTCGATGTGCTCTTTGAAGAACTTGATTCGCTTTCGTTGCCCAAGGGGCGGATAACCCAGGAAGAGTTTGATCGCGCTATCACGGGGATGAAGACCAACATTGTCTTCAGTGGCGAAAGTTCTGGAGCGCGGGCGGCGACCATCGTCTCTGATTATCGAAGGTTGGGGCGGCCCCGCACGCTTGATGAGATTACGCGTGAGGTATCATCGATATCGCTTGAACAGGTGAATGACTATCTTGCGCGGCGGCGGATGGGTCGCATCACCGTCCAGACGTTGGGACCGACCGAACTGGTTCCGCCGCACCTATAACTATTGAGGCGGGTTAAGCAAAAACTCGCGTGCATCCATCGGCCGTAGTGACTTATCTTTAGTGCCGCCGCCCAACCCCGAAGTCGCGGCGCCGCGGGGGTTTAAGTCGTGGCAATGCGCGGCTGAGGGTGAGGCGATGGAACGGTGGGTGATCGCAGGAAAAGCCACGCGGTCGCGACAATCGCGGGTGCTGCGGCCAAACTCGCGGCAATCAAGCTCGAGGCCCCCTGATCGGAGTGTGAACGTAACTCAACACGCCTTGCCCTGGACGCCCGAACCATTCGAGAATCACTGCGCCGACGTGCGCGAAGTGAGCTGATGGCGAGGTGCCGGGAAACGCCCAGTAACCAAGATTTAACATCAGCGAGCTGCGCGAGTATCGCTGGTTTCACTTCAAGAATCCGGAGCATGACTGCATGAACACCGTCGGCGGCCGCGGCATCGTCGCCGCGTAAAAGGACACGCAAATAGGTGTGCAGTAGGGTGGCGAAGCGGTTCCAGAGGGGCCTCTGCGGCGGCGTGGTCGCCTCGTTGAATTCGGAGGAGCAGGTCGTGATCGTCGGTCATCTGGGTGAGCGGAGGTTATTTCGGCGAAGTAGAAGGCGCGGGCTTTGGGGTGAGTTGCTTTACTGGATCGATCGGCGCGGTCTGCGGTGTAGTGATCGCGTTGAGCGCGGAGGTTACTTCCTCAATGTCGAGCAGGAGGCGGGCTTGAGAGGCCTTGGCGTGTCGGGCGCTGGGCATTAAGATCGTCGCGAGGATTCCGAACTCTTCTAGCTGCACCCTGTCTTCGACTGCGGCGAAGTCTTCCTTCCATGTGGGAGATTCCCAAAGATCGAGATAGGCGTCATAAGCTGGTCGCGCCTGCTCGACTGCCTCGGCGAGACGGGTGCTGTCCATCTCTGAGAGAAGTTTGCGTTGCACGATCGTTCGGGGGCTGGTCTCATCGTCGAATAACCCTGGCATGTTGGCTAGGCGCTCGCCGGCGTCGGGGCCAGCATAGGTGCGTTTCACAAAGTTTAACATTGTCTCACGCTCGCTTCGAAGCGCGGCCTTGATGCGCATCGGGTCATCGGGGTTGATCGTGGCGATAGAGGCCAGCAGCACATCGCGATCGGTTTGGGTGATCTTCCCTGCTGCGGCAGCGGTACGAGTTTCGTTCAGAGCGAGTGCGCCCAGGGCCTGCCCTACAAGGCTGGATATAAGTATACCGTCGCCGGAGATGTGATTGCCCATGCGGATGATCGCGACCAAGTAGGCTACCCCGTCCGCGCTGTTATTGTGGATGAACGCATTGCGAGCCGCGAACCGCAATCCTCTCGCTGCGGCTCGCATCCGCCCGAGCTGTGGCAGGATGAGCCCAAAACCTTCCTCACTGGCAAGCTCGAAGTCGCACTTTTGAAGTTTTGACGCCGCGACCCAACCATCTGCGTTGAGGTATGCAAGGGCCCACTGGGCAGCTACGCACGTCGGATCAGCCTCGCACGCGGCACGATCATAACCAATTTTGTCGTAATCGCTGAAGCCGAACTTTGAAATGTTGTCGCCAGCGGCGAGCATGAGATTCAGGTAATGAATCGCCGCGTTGCGGTCCTCGGGGGCGGTGAAAGCATTACACTCGGTCGCGGGGGTGTTGGGGCGCTTTGCCGAGGGTGTTGCGGGTGTTGCGGAATCAGGGCGGACCGACACCTTGCTGGTGGGGGCGCCTGCTGGAGGTGATCCGGCGGGCGCGGGTTGCGCTGTGCCAGCGGTGGGCAGGCTGGCGAGGAGGGCGAGTAGGAACGCACGCTTGGGATACATTAAGTTCACTGCTAATCTCCTTGATTCGTGGGGCCGCGGCTTTGAGGTCGCGCACGGTCTTCTTCCGTTGGAGCCTGGTAGTACCGGGCACGACACTAAAAAGACGCCGCCGCGGTCTTCAAATGTGCAGTTGTTTCGAGAAATTGCTACCAACCGTCAGCGGAGGTCGGGTTCTTAACGAAGTTGCGGACCTGGTGATTTAAACTTTAGAGAGAAGCCAGGCCGCGACGGCCACCAGCCCTACGCCTAGCGAGTTGCACCCATAGTCGTCCCAGGCGCACGTTCTGTGCAGAAACGGGATGGCCTGGAGTGCCTCGTCAACGCCCGCGTACGCCGCAGCGACCAAGGCCGATAATGTAATATTACGGGTGGAGAGCGCGTCGCCGAAGAATCCGCTGGCGATGATGAGCGCGGTCCATAAACCGAAGACGCAGAGGTGGGCCCAGAGGTCGGGGCGATGAATGGGGAGGGATATATTCAGACGCGGCCAGTGCGTCAACGTAAATATAATAGTTGCGTAGGTAAAGAAGAGAAAACGCACCTTTGAAGTAATATGAGTGCGTGCGAGGAATGCTCGGATTGCCACGAGATGACCCTTGCCCTGCCTCGGACCACTCACCGAGCGGCCCTTCCCGGCGGAGAGCTGGAGGGAATCACGGAGGACGGCTGCGGAGTTACGATCACCTGTGGAACTCCCTTCTCAGCGGCTCGTTTGGCCAGCATGGAATCCCAGTCGCGCAGTAAAGCAGCACCCAGCGCGGCGTAGTCGGCGGCGCCCGGCGCATCGGGAGCGTAGTCAAAGATCGTCTGCCCGAAACTCGGGCTTTCGGCGAGCTTAATATTTCGACGGATCGCGGGGCGCAAGACTCTGGCGAACTTCCACGGCGTCTCCTGCCCTCGTGCCTCCTCGAAGAAGGCTTCCATATCTGCCACTACTTCCTTAGTGTGGGCCGAAGAAGTATCGTGCATGCACAGGACCACGCCGGTGACACGCAGGCGGGGGTTTGCCGCTGCGGCGATCATGCCCACGGTTTCCAATAGTTTGCTTACACCTTGCAGGGCGAGGAAGTGCGCCTGCATGGGAATGAGCACCTCGCGAGCCGCGGTGAGCGCGTTGACTGTAAGTAAACCAAGCGAGGGCGGGCAATCGATGAACACAAACTCGAACCGATCGCCCATCGAGGCCAGCGCGTTCTCAAGGCGCTTGGTACGGTGGGGGACGCTCGCGAGTTCGGACTCCGCCGCGGCCAGGTCGGTCGTGCTCGGAAGTAAATATAAGTTATCGCCCACGCGTTTGACGGCGTCTGTGGCGGGGAGCGAGTCATCGAGAAGCACGTCGTACACTGTTCGTTCGATGTTGTTTGGATCGAGCCCTAGATGAAGCGATGCGTGAGCCTGGGGATCAAGATCGACCACCAAGGTTGAGCGGCCCGCCCTAGCGAGCGACGCGGCGAGATTGACCGTGGTCGTGGTCTTTCCCACGCCGCCCTTTTGATTCATGAGCGCGATGGTGCGGGTCGGGCGTGGTGGTGCTGTTGCCATTTGTTATGAACTATATCGTTTGTGCGCAGGGAGATTGCGGCTGGGCCGCCAAATCCGAGAGTCGTAATCGAGGGCAAATGGAACCTGAGTGGCGGGCTGTGTGCGGCCGGATAATCTCGTCGCGAGAGCCCAACCGGGGTGGGGCGAAGTCTATTTGATTCCGGGAGTAGGTGCCGGGCTTGTTATTGGCGCGGCTGGCTCGCCAGTAATTGCTGTGGCGGGGGGAAGGGGACCGGAGCCGCTGGCCTTGCTGTCGTACGCGGCGGCCTGAGCTTCTATGCTCTTTTTGCGAGCTACCTTGATGGCGGTTACACCGATGAACGAGGCGACGAAGAGGGCAAGAACATAAATGAATCTGGCGCGGAGCAAGGTAATTCCTGCACCCAGTGCCGCGAAGCTGGCGGCGATGGCATAGAGGGCGAGCACCGCGCCTTTCACGCCGAGCGCTCGCTTGAGCATGTGGTGCAGGTGCTGATCGTCTGCGGAGGAGATGCTTTTGCCCTCCATCTTTCGTCGGACAATGGCCAGGCTAGTATCGATGATCGGCACGGCGTAGATAATGACACCGGCGAGCACGAGGAAGGTCTTGCCCGTATCGCCTAATGTTAATATAATCGCGCAGGTGCAAAAACCCATCATCAGACTTCCGGCGTCGCCCAGGAAGATAGTCGCCGGATTGAAGTTATGCGGTAAGAAGCCAAGGCACGCGCCCAGAAGCGCAAGACAGAGAACGATGCGCTGAGCATCGCGCGGACCGTCGTCAACGAGTGCCAGGCCGAGCGAGACTACCAGCAGCCCGATCGCCGCGATGGCGGTGGTGCCGGTGAGAAGTCCGTCCAGCCCGTCGATGAGGTTGCTGGCGTTGCACAACCCCAGTACTGAGATTCCGATGATCGCCGTTCCGATCCAGTAAATAAAGTCGATGGGGATGTGGTCGATCCCGGCGATGGGGATTGGTAGCGGAATGCTTACCATCAGCGTTTCGTAGTTGCCCGTGAGCGTGGTAATCGGCACGCCGAGCATTCGTGCGATCGGAAGCATGAACCCTTGTGCGAGCTTCACGCCAACGTTATCAATCGCGAGCGCGGCCGCCGCGATCAACTGCCCGCCCACTTTCACCCTGGGGCTGATGTGGGCGATATCGTCGATGACGCCCACGAGAACGATAACCGTCAGGCCCAAGAGGATCGAGATGGGGACTCCGATTGGAGAGCCAAAGTCGTCAAGATGAGCCGAGTTGGTGATGGTGTGCCAGGAGATGAGTCCGGGGAATCGCTGGGCGAGATAACTAAAGAGCACCCCGGCCAGTATTCCCAGGTAAACCGCTACACCACCGAGGTAAGCGATGGGCATCCGGTGAACCTTACGAGTTTCACTGGGTCTATCGATCACGCCGTGCCGCACGGCCATCCTCCGCATCAGGGGCGTTGCCACCAAACTGATGAGGAATGCAACTACCAAGACGCCGATGTAACCTTCAAAGATAGCCAAGCGGCCCACTTCGTGCAGTTCGGGCTCGGCTATCAAGGGGGTTACACTTTCGATCCGTGCCGCGGAGCCTACCGGAGGGGCGGTCACTGGAAGCGCGCGGTTGAGCGTGTCAAGGACGTCCGACGGAGTTTGCAGGAGGGCGAAAAACATAAGTTTTAATCTTGGAAGTACCGGTTATGATGGCAGTTCGCGCTCTCTAGTTGCCAAACCCTCGAAATTTTGGACAACGGGATTGCTAGATCCCTCATCTGCGCCAGCCCCCATCTGTGGGAGCGCATCGTTGCCCTGCTGCCAATCCACGCCTGAGAGTTTTCCCGCGATGATCCATGCTGCGGTATCGGCGATGGTCTGGTCCAAGCTCCACTGCGGGGAGAATGAAACAGCGGCGCGCAGTCTGCTGGTATCGGGCCGGCGGTGGGCGAGGTCCTCAAATCCCGGGCCGTAGACCGCCGCGTGGGGAAGATACTCGATTGCGCCCGCGCTAAGCGTGATCCGGAGTACCGCCCTAGCCAGGTCGGCTATCGTAATTGATTGTTCGCTTCCGATATTAAATATCTGTCCTAGCGCGGGGGTGTGACCCAGTAGAACCGGGAGAATACCGGAGACATCACGCACATCGCAGAAGCAGCGAGTTTGCTTACCATCGCCGTATACCGCAACGGCCTGGCCGTTAAGCGCGGCGGCGATGAGGCGGGGGAGGACCATGCCGTAATCGCCTACCTGCCCGGGCCCCACGGTATTGAAAAAGCGGGCCACGACGACCGGGAGTTGGCGCTGGGAGGCGTAGGCGAGAGCCAGGTGCTCATCGACTGCTTTGCTCATCGCGTACGACCATCTCGCGACGGTAGTGGGGCCGTATACCACATCGTCATCCTCTCGGAAGGGCAGTGAGGTTGACTTACCATACACCTCGCTGCTGCTGGCCACGAGCACACGCGGAGGATTGCGGAGCTGGCTAAGTGCCGCGAGCAGAGCGGCGGTTTGTGTTATGTTAGTTTCGATCGACTCGATGGGCTTTCCGACGATAAGCCCTACGCCTACCGCAGCGGCGAGGTGATAAACCTCATGGAGGCCGTCGCTGAGCGCGGCCGCGTGCGATAAGAGGGCCGTGCTTACGTCCGCGACGATCATAGTGAGCCGCGGGTGAAACGCGGGGAGGTTGACGGCACGGCCGGTAGAAAGGTTATCAATTACGATTACCTGGTCGCCTCGTTGCAGCAGTTTGAACACCAGGTGCGAGCCGATAAACCCCGCCCCCCCCGTGACCAACACGCGACGGCCCGACGCGGCGGGGAGCGCCTCGCGAACCGAATGGGCCTGAGGAACGGCGGGATTGGCGGGAGAGTCAATCATTACTATTCAAGTGGAATGCCCGCCTTTGGGCGGTGAGGAAGGCAACTGGGGTTGGCCCCAAGCGGCGTGAACGCCCGGAGGCCTTAAACCGCCGAAGGCCGCCAGCACCCGGCGGTTACAAGCTCAAGTAGGTCCGAACTGCTGAGAACGAACCGGAGCCGGACATCCCAAGTCATAAACATAAGCGTAGAATTGCGGTGGGCGAGCGCACGCCAACAACTTATGACTATTCCAGAACCCGGCACGACTGCAATTATGACTTGGCGTAATCCGCTGCCGCCTTGATATTGCCCCGCATGTACCCGCCGGAGGAGCCCTTCACGCCGTTGACGATGGCGCCAAGGAACTCGCCGCGGGTCTCGCCGAGTTCATTGCGGATACGGGAGACCATACCCCGCTTATCGGACATGGCCCGGACTACGAGGATGCTCGAGTCAACGCGTTGCGCCAACGCCATCGCATCGCCCGCGACAATGGCGGGGGCCACGTCAAGGAATATTACGTCATACGTCGCCTTTGCTTTTGCGAGTAGCTCGCTCATTGCGGGCGCGGCGAGCCGTTCCACAACACGGAGTTCCTTTGAGCCCACGGAAAGCACATCGACGTTGGGCGTGCTGGATTTTTGGATCGCCGCGTCTAGCGTTTTGGTGCCAGCCAGAACGTCCGCAAGCCCGGGAGATTCCTGGACTCCGAAGACGCGCTGCTGCATGGGCCGACGTAAGTTAGCATCGATGACGAGGACGCGCTTGTCTGCGGCGGCCATGGCGAGCGCCATATTAGCAACGACGGACGTCGAGCCCGAGCCTGGCATGCCGCCCAGTATCAAGACCGTTTTATGCCCGGCGTTATCGAGGCGTTTGGCGACGGTTGAACGTAACTGGCGAAAGCTCTCCGCGACTACGCCCTTGGGCCGGTCGCGAAAGGCGGTCTCAGCCGCGCCCTTGCCTTCGGGGTCTTCGCTCGCGTCGGGCACCCAGCCCAGCAGTTTCATGCGGGGCATGAGATTAATATCGCTGGGGCTCTTCACGCGGTTGTCGACGATTTCACGCAGGAAGATCGCCGCGCCCAGTAGACCAATGCCCGCAATGATGCCCACGGGGATCATGAACTTCAACTGTGGGAAGGACATTTCGGAAGGCGGACGTTCCGCCTGATAGACGACCACGCGGTTGGCGTTGGAGAGCTGGCTAAGCGAGATGATTTTCTGAAGATCTTCGGAGGTGGTAGCGCGAGTTTTAAACGCGTTGTCCACCTGTTGCTTAATGTCGGTGACTTCGGTCTGGAGCTGCGTGAGCGAAACCTGGCGACGGCTGGCCTCTTCGCGTGACTGCGTGAGGCCGACCCGCTGGGCTTCGAGGCCGATGATGAGCTTGTTCAGTTCATCGAGCTGCGAGCCAAACAACTGCTTGAGCAGTCGCTGCTTTTCTTCGTCGAGGCTCTCTGTAGCACCGGCGAGCCTTGCTTCGATCGCCTTGTACTCGCGGTGCTCGCGGCTCTTGCCCATGTTAAGCATGCTCTTGAGCTCGTCCTCGTAACGACTTACCCTGCCCTTCAGATCGAGAATGAGGGGATCGCGCTCGACGGCCTGTTGTAACTGATCGTTATAGACATAACCGCTGGGCCTGTCCATTTCCGCGGCCATTGATTCCCGGCTGCTGGTGGCCTGGCGCAACGCCTGTTCAACCTGAAGCAACTGCTCATTGATTTGCTGCAACCGCTGTTGGTTGGCGTC
Source organism: uncultured Phycisphaeraceae bacterium (assembly GCA_964450325.1). GTDB lineage: Bacteria > Planctomycetota > Phycisphaerae > Phycisphaerales > UBA1924 > UBA2402. Next base: position 9,929 of record CAYVFW010000028.1, read on the forward strand.
GGCTCGTTCGTCTACCGATTCGAGGCTGTCGGTTTCGATGATGCGCTTGCGGCGGAGCTGCAGTGCCTGGGCGTCATCATCGATTCGCCTCAGCGTGTCGCGGAGTGATTTAGTGCGGGCATCGAGAATTTCCTGACCCTGGCTGGCGAGCATGGCCATGTATTTTTCACGGACCAGCCCGACGATTGCAGTTGAGTCCGGGCGCTGATGGCCCGTGAAGGAAAGCTCAATCAGGGTGGTGCTGGGAAGAGCGCGAGCACTGACATCTTTTTTAAGGAGTCGGAGAGCGCGGACGGAGTCAAAGTTTTCCAAGCCTGATGCAGGGTCTTTGCGCTTAAATCGCTGTGACCATGCCGGGGCCGCCTGCTGCAACTGCGGATCTTCGGCAACTCGTTGAAGCACTGTATCTGAAGTCATGAACCGGATCTGCGTTTGCATGAAGCGGTTCATTTCGATGTCATTGATTCCACCCCCGCCAGAACGGACGATGTCCTCGATCGGGCCGGTCGTTTGGAAGAGGGCGATTGGCTTCCAAAGCGGCCAGAGCTCTTCGAGCGCGTAGTTCAGACCCGTTCCCGCCGCGCCGCCAAACACGCCCGCTAGAACCAGCAACCATTTATGGCGGTTCAGCAGTTTAACTGGATCAATCGAGGAAGCGCCCGCGCCCGCCGGACCGGCCGCTGGCCTAGGGCTAGCACCGCCCGGGAAGGGTGTTGAAGGGATCGTCGCAGTAGTTGTGGGAACCGTACTCATGAGTTCAAAATCCTCTTAATCGAATCAAACGTGGTTCCGTACCGACGAGTGTTCGATTTGCCGCCGTATGCCATACAAAATCTTATCGAATACCAGCCGGCGAGCTGGCGTCTGCCTCGTTACCCGATCTGCTGCGTGTCATTCACCGACTTCTAAACGATTTGCCAAAGACACGAGGGGACTCGCTTGAGTTTATCCGCAACCGCATCTGGCCGATCGTCCCGGCTGAAAGGCCGACGATTTTGGGACACTCTCGCCCAATATCCGCCTTCACCGGAAGACGACTTATCGGCGGCCAAGGGTAGTTCCGGTAAAGCGGCGGCGTCAGTTAGTCTGGTGAAGTTTCGAGGCCGCGTTACTGGGTTTCCATCTTTTTCTTGACGACCTCAAACTCGGCTAGGGACTTTTCGCTGAGTGCTGAGGAGTTGGCGTCGACGGTTCTCTGGGTATCTTTCAGCAGTAGCCGAGCCTCGTCCTTGCGGCCGGAGCAGAGCAGTGCGTCGATCAAGTGGTTTGCGTAGTTCACAGTCTGTTGGGGGGTGCTCGAAAGAAGTAGCGCTTTCCGGAAGCCATCGACTGCCTTGTCGCACTGTTTGGCCAAGAGGTAGACCATGCCGTAGCTATCTTGAATATCGGCCACGGCGGGCGTGAGCGATACCGCTTTTTCGATAAGCGGGATGGCATCTTCGGCCTGATTCAGGTGAACAGCCAATCCGTACGCGGCGTTATTCAGCAACTCGACATCGTTGGGAAACTCGCCCAAGCCTTCGCGCATCAGACGGATCGCGGCGGGGTAATCTTGATCTGAGTAGATCGCTGAAGAAATCGAACGAAACAAGAGCTGGCGGATAGAAGCATCCTCGGCCTTGGCGAGCAGATCTCGGCCTTGACCGATGGTGGCGCTGCGGGTTGAGGGATCCTCAAGGTTAGCACTGACCCGGAAATAGTTTAACCAATCCTGGCTCTGCTGGGCCGAAGCAAGCTTGGCGGTAGCTTCGAGATACCGAACCAGTTCATCTTTCTTGGGGAGGAGTTTGCGCAGATCGTTGAACCAAGCGAGCATCATGGTGGGCTCGGTGTTCTTCAAGAGGCGGAGGGCATCGCTCGCTGCGGCGTTCGCATCTTCCTTGCGGTTGAGCTTCATGGAGAGTTTGGCCAACGCCATCAAGAAACCTGGGTTGCCTTTAATGCGTTGCTCGCCGACGGAGATGAGCACCTGTTGTGCTTCGGCAGTGTTGGGCGGGACGGAGTTAAGCAGGCTATCAAGATAGCGCTGGACGATGAGGTCCTGCTTATCAAGATCGAACGCCATTTTAAAGAAGCGGGAGGCTTCAACCTGCGACCCCGCGCTTGCGAAGACGGTGCCGATGGTTGCGATGGCTTCAACATCGCGGTTACGTTTAGCAGCGACTTCGGTTGCAATGTCCATCGCGTCATTTACTCTGCCCATCCGGAGGAGATCGGCGAGCAGGCCGAAGAGGAGCTCGTTGTTGTAGGGGGCGAGCTTGACGGCGGAGCGGAGGTCCTTGATGGCCTCGTCAACCTCATTAATTGTGATATTAGCAGCCCCACGCATGCGGTGGGCCTGCCAAAGATTAGGATTAAGCTGGATGGCGCGGTTAAAATCGCTGATCGCATCGCGTGCACTTTTGCTATCGCCCATCAGCGATTGACCACGCTTCAAGAAGACCATCGCGTCGGTGGGGAAGCGGGCGACGGCGAGGTCCAGGATATCCTTCTGACCGCGGATGTCGTTGAGCCCTCCCTTAACATCTGCGATGAGCAGAGTTGTGATGGCGTCGGGCTCTTTGCGTTTTTGCAACTCTACGAGTTCGGTGTCGGCGTCTTTGTAGTTTTTAAGCTTCACGAGCGATTCGACCAACCGCTTCTGATAAAGGAAGCCGTCCGTATCCGCGCCAGCGTTAACGATGCGGCGGCAGACCGCAGCGGCGTCTTCGTAGCGCATTTCCTTCATGAGGACTTCGACGATAGCTTTGTCGACCTCGGCGTTCTTGGGGTCTTGCAGCTTCCGGGCCTCCTCAAGAACGATGAGTGCGCTCTGTGTATCGTTGCGCTGCGCGTAGAACTGAGCCTGGATCATGGAGGGGTAAGAGTTGAGCTTATCTTGAGGTGTCGCCGCGATGAAATCGGCGAAGAGTTTGCGAGCGACTTCGCGCTGGCCCTGTTCCCAGTTCCAGCTCGCGTCGAGCGAGAGAATATCTAGTCCGTCGCCGATGGCGCGGGCGCGATCGATCACCGGTCGAGCCTTAGCCCATTCGCGCTCTGAGATGTAGAGCGCGGCGAGGGAGATGAGATTGGCACGATCGTTGGGCGCGGTCTTAGCGATCGCTTCGCGTTTGTCGGTTGCAAAGATTTTGTTGCCGACACTTGATTCCAGCGCTAGCCATGCGGCGGTGAAGGTTGGGTCGCCGCCTGCATACTTTTCGCTTTCGCGTGCAAGCGCGAGTGCTTCCTCTGACCGCCCGATGGCGTTGAGCGAGGCGAGGAGATCGTTGATTGTTCCCACGTCAGTGGGGCGAAGGCTAAGGGCCTGCTGGAAGGAAAGGACCGCAGCGGAGCCAAGCCCGGCAACAGATTCCATGCGACCTTTGAGGCGCCAGACCTCGGGCAGCGCGCCGCCCTTAGCCACTGCTTCATTGATCGCGGCGAGCGCCTCTGTAAGTTTGTTCTGCGAAGCGAGGAGGCGGGCTTTAAAGGTGAGCCCTTCGGTATCGTCCATATTGTCTTTGACGGCGATATCTGTCAAGCGCTGTGCCTCGGGCCAATCCTTGGCTTCCATCGCATCGAGGAAGAGGTACTCAACTACACGCTTATCGCTGGCGTCGATTCCGACGGCGAGGGCCATTTGCGTCTTGGATTCTTCCGCCTTGCCAGCGGTGCGATAGACGTAATAGCGGGCGAGCGCCTTCTCGATGGGGAGGGCTTCTTTGGAATCAATCAGAGCGAGCTGTGCCTGCAGCGGGTCGGTGTTGGCCAAGTTAATTTGCAGGTCTTTGAGGTCGCGGTCTTGCGGGTGAAGAGTGAGAGCCTGCTTTACGATGGCGATCGCCTCGGCGCGATTGTCCTCTCGTGCGAGTGCCTGGCATAAGGCGCGGACGATGCGCGGATCATACTTAAACTCTTCGACCTTGCGCTTGAGAAGTGGGATAATCTCGGTGGAGCGGTCCTTCTCGCCAGCTTTGTTGCTGCTCATGTTGCGAACTTCGATGAGCGTCTGCATCACTGGGTCATTGACTTTGGTTGCACCGCCAGCGAGGCTGGCGAGCAGCTCGATACGTTCTTTAATTGCTTTGTTGTCGGGGGAGAGTTGCTGCAGGCTGGTGTAAAGCTCAAGTGCTCGATCAAAGTTCTGGAGGCGGGTTTCCATTTCTGCCAGTGCGTAGAGCGCGGGCAGCTTGGTGGGTGCGGCCTTCAGGCACTCTTCCAACATAATCTTAGCGAGACCGGGCTGGTTAATTCGTTCGGCGGTCTGAGCCGCGAGGAAGAGTGCATCGGCGTTGGGGCGCGCCTTGGTCGCCTTGTTGTATCGGTCGAGCAACTGGTTAGCGCGGCCGAAGTCCTGTTCGGCGTAGGCGATTTGTGCATCAACGAACTGGACAGGCGGAGAATCGGCGGCTTCAACCGCGGCGAGGCTTTCGCGTAAAGACTTCGCCGTGGCAATCGCCCCTGCACGCTCGGCTTGCGGGGCTTCCGCGGCGAGGCGACCGGCCCAGAGCGCTTGTAAGTATCGGGCATTGGTTCGTAACGCAAACAAGCGGAGCCCCTCAACCGAAGTAGGGGGCATTTTGAGATCGAGGATCTGCTTGAGCGCGGCGCTCGCGGCCGCGAGATCGTCACGGTTTGCAAGAAGGTCGGCCTTGGAGGCTAACAGCGTTGCTTCGGTCGGACGGTTTGCAAGGGCAAGGTTGATCGTTTCTTCGCTGTAAGGAAGCTTGCCGGTCGGATCGAGATACATCTCCGTACCTCGCATCGACTCGATGATCCGCTGGTCAATTTTCGCGGGATCCATCGCGCGTATAGACGCAATACTGGCTTCGAGGTCGGGCCTGAGATCTGCCTGTAACTTGCGAATTAATTCGACGACATTGACCGGGGTGGCTGCACGATTGCGAGCCGCCTCGCGCTGCGTCTTGAAGAGATCTCGCCTGATCTTGCCCAGACGAACGAGCGCAACATCGGGGCTTGCTTGCAAGAAATCGTTGATAAGTGCGGTGGCTTTGGCTTCGTAAGCTGCGGCTTCGTCGATCAGGCTCTTTTCAGCGGCGCGGTTTGCGAGGACGAGATAGAGCGATTCGAGGGCGATCGCCGATTCGCCATCGGCAGGGTCGGCCGCGAGGGCAGCGAGCAGATCGGTTTCAGCCTCTTTAGCTGTTTCGGGCTTGGCGTCACGGACAAAATTGACGATCTCGAACTTGGCGGCACCGCGGTAACGCTTAATTGTCTCCCACGGTCCTCCGGGGGGCGAGTCTTTATGCATTGCGAGGAGCGCATCGGTCTCGCTAATCATTCCTTCGTGATCAGCGCGGTTGAACTCGTAAGGGGAAATAGTGCCGCGGACGAGTTCAAGGTATTCACGTTGGGAGGCAACGTTGGTTTGTTGCACGCGCGCTAACTGGCGAGTTGCCCGGCGCCACTGGTCTACGTATTCACGGTAGGTGACGAGGCTCTCGGGGGCCAAGTTCCGGAGTGACTCACGCCATGAGTTAAGGTAGTTGGCGTTGGTCTGTTCTTTGTTGACCGCCTTGGCGTAGAACTCTTCTGCCTTGTCATACTGCTTGGCGGCCATCTTGGAATCGCCGGCCTTCGCCAAGTCCTTGGCACTGTTCTTCAAGAGGAAGACCGCAGCACCCGCGACCAGCAAGAACACCGCCCCGAGTCCGAGGGCGAGGGTGACGACAAACTGTTTATTAACGCGACCAGCCATACCTAAACGACTCCTGTTCTCAACCACTATGCGGAGCGGATTGGCCGCTCCAGCGAAAAATAACTTATGTCCAACGCGGCCTTGGCCGCCGGGCGGAAAAAAGGCCAGACTAAACTACTCGTCTGCGGACACTTCCTTGGGTAGCTGCACAATCGTCCCAGGGTGACCAACGCCCCTCGCTTTGTTTCTCTCGCTTGCCGTCTTGGGTTGTTGATCGATCACTGAGTTTAAGACTGCTTCTGCGTTGGCGCTAGCCCTGCGGGTTTTTCGGCGGGATATCTACCTTCCTCCACCTCGACCCAATCTGGAGTGCATCGCATGATCTCCGCGAAATATTCTTTTAGAAATTTCGCCGACATCTCAGCGAGTTCTTCCTCGGACTGAACGTCCTCGCTCTGAAACTCTACTTTGAGGAAATACGCGTATGTACTGCGGAGGTCAAAGGCGAGCAATCTCACATCCTCTGCGGCTGAGACAGCTCCGCCATTGGCGATAAAGAAGTACCCCGCGTATCTTCGATTGCCCTCGGGATCCTCGAAGGTCATTGATCGTAGCTTAATATCAGCGGGTTTGCGGGGTAGGCGGAACGGGACCGATTGTAAGTCGGTGTAGTTTACAGCGCGGTTTTGATCGTCGAGATTATTGCTCGTACGCACACGAAAGATCTCGCCGCGGAGGTGTGGGGGAACGTGGTCGTCTTCCGTCCAACCCGAAGTGTCAAAGGGGATCGGTAGATCGCGAATCTCGCCCTTACGCAGCATACCGGCGCCCACCATGCAGCGATCGGGGACGTGAGGCACGGTATCAATCATGCCGGTGTAGTAGGCGAGATGTACGTGTAGAATGCGAGGCTGTTTGCCCTGGGGCGCGGTTCGCTCGCGGTAGACCCGCGACAGATAGTTAGTGGTTCCCAAGACTTCTTCGATGTCTTTCCCCATCACAGCATCGGTACCTATTCGAACGAAAGACGGGCTTTCCGTGGGGATAGCGTTCACCAACCGGCCGTTGGGCGGGTAGATGGGCAACTTCTTCAGGTAAAGTTTAAAGTAACCGATCGCGCCGCTGAGAGTCGCGGCGGATGCAACGAGCACAAAAAGCGTTACCCAGAAGGCGGGCGTGCCGAACGTCGTGCGTTGCCCTTTCACGCGTGGGGCCTGGTAGTCGCTCACGAGATGACCTCCTTTGTGGCGGAACTGCCTGCGTTGGGAAGAGGCTCGTCCTCGTGGACGATCTTGTTCAGTGCCCACACCACTCCCATGAAGAGAAGCAGACTGGGAACCAGGAGTATTGTGCCGATAAGAATGTGGGCCTCTCCCGCGGCGAGGTTAACGTTCGCAAGGCTCAGCAGCCCCAGCACAACGACACGGATGATGTTCATAAGAATGGAGACCGGGCCTGCTAGCAGGATCAGGGCGATCCGCTGCCACCAGTGTTTGCTCCCTAGAACCGCGACCGCAGCGGCGAGGGCGTAGAAGGCGACCAGCATCCGCATGCCCGAGCAGGCTTCGGCCACGCTTAAATTATTGCCGCCGACGTTTAACATATTACCGTTCAGGTCAACGATAAAATTAAATATCCCGCCGATGATGCTTAGCAGAAACCACGAACCCTCACTTGCGATCAGCTGCAAACGGAAGGTGACATCGTTCATGATCCGTTCAGAGACCGTGACCGAAAAGATCAGCATCATAATGGGCAGGAACAAGAAACGGAAGGTGCGCGGGCCTAGCAGAAGTAGCGCAATGGATTGTAATGTTAAAATGAGCGAGACGCCCTGGAGCATGTGATTAGGAACGCCAACGATAAAGAAGAGGTAGCACATCAGCCCCAACAAAAACGGAGCAAGGGCGGGCCAGAAGGCGCGCGGCGAACTCACCAAAATGTCTTTGCGCTTTAGCCAAATCAGATAGACGGCCAACCCTGGAATTAGGTAAGCGTGGCCCCAATCTTCGAGCGCACCCCAACTGTGCTCATGCTGTTTGGCGATCCAACGGAAGAACATGCCCGCAAATGCCAGCGAGAGCAGTCCGATCATGATCCAGGTGCTACGCGCTAGTTTATGTTTTGTCGCAGTTTCGTGGATGGCGGGGGAAACATCGCGCTGGGCGGGATTCGGCGTAGCGATCTCGGCAACCGGGGCGGACAACAGGTCAGCCGCCTGGCCATCGAGGACGATTGTCTGGCTCGCCTCCGCTGCGGGTTGTTGAGATCCTAATGATGACATACGTACTCCACCAACCCATAACCACTCCTCGCCTCAGCCGCCGCGTCCACTCGATTCGGGCAGAAAGGTTGCTCGCTCCAGTGAAGATCGTGGACTTCTTCACGCTTCTCCGACTCCTGGGGGGGCCGCTCCCCGATTTCAGTACGCCTAAGTGGGGCAGGTGGGTTCGGAATTCGTCCACCAGTAGGCGGCCGCACAAATTGGGCCCATTACCGCTCCGAGACGCCCCCGGAAAGCCAGCAGCCACGCCGAGACCGGGAGCTAGGCACGGTAAAGAGTGCCTACCCGAACGGTTTTGGAGTCGCTTACGCGGCACGACTGCACTCAGAAGGTCAAAACCAGATACGCCTAGCGAAACAAAGCTCAATCTGAACCTATTGACAGGCCTTAGCAGATTCGGTGCGGGTCTCTCGTTTAGTTAGCCCTCTGCTAAGGGATGCACCAACCAGACTACTGCGATACCGCGTGCAAGCACGCCGATCAATTAATCCTCGCGGCGGGCCTCCGAAGGATTAGTTGAACTGCCGGTTGCTATCGGGTGGCGGACCAAAGACGTCGTTCCCGAAGTTGCGATCAATTAAGAAGCCAAATCCGTAGTTCATGCGGAAGCCGTTGCGGATGACCGCGACAGGTAACGCCCAAAAGCTGGTTCCCACGTTGATCCGGTCGTTAGCCTTGAGATATACATCTGGCTGAGTCTGCTCGGAGACAGCCCGACCATTCAGGGTAATAGTTGCTTGGCGATCGCGGCCGATCATGCGGGTTAAGTCGATGCGCTCAGGGATTGCGATGGTGGAGAGCCCGCCGGCGGCATCAAGTGCGCGGAGCAACGTAAGCCCACCGGGGGGAATAGTGATGGGACCGGGACGGCCGACCTGTCCGGCCATGTAAACGAGCCCACCTGGGGGTGCTGGCACGCGAATCACGTCGCCGGGGCGAATTACGATATTGAAGCGTTGCTTTCCGGCGAGTAGTTCTTTGGTGGGGATCCGGATTACTCGCTGGGTCATCGTGGCTTCGCCGTCGCCCGGCTGATCAGCCATAAGACCACTCGGAGCGGTTGGGGTAACCTGGATCCACTTGCCGTTCAAAAAGACCCACCTGCCGGCGGCGGAATCTGCGGGGGTGACACCAGTGAAGAGGGATTGGCCGGGAGTTACGTTAGAGTTGTCGTCCAAATCTACTGCGGGGGCAGGTCCTGCGGCTGGGAGCGAAGGCGGCTGGCCGGTGATCGCTGGCGTTCGCTTTGCGGCGATGTCTGAATCGGGCTGTGTGTCGCCTGGCAGATCAATTATGTCATCCAGGGCTATGTTTTCTGTGGCGGGGGGAACGGGGCGGGGCTTCGCAGCCTCTGGCTGGCGGGCGTTGTTCGCAGTTTGACCAGCGTGACCCGCAGCGAAGACCGCGGGAGAACCGCTGCTCTTTTTGGCATCCGGACCAGTGACCTCATCTATTATTTTCAGGAGATCATCACCAGAACTTGGCGTAACGGGCGATGGGGTCATTGGCGTAAAGCCGGGGCGAACTGTGCTCGTCCCGCCTTCGCCAACGTTGTTGAGAGCCTCATCGCGAGTTTCTAATGAGATTCGCCGAATGACGTAAATGTCTTCGATGTCTTCCTGGAAACGCCCGCCTGAGGTGAGCGCTTCGAGCAAGTGGTAGTTGGAGTTTGGAATGATAAAACTCCCAGCGCGCTCGACGTTCCCGACTATGCTGTAAGTATCGCCGCGTTGATTAATGACGGTCACTTGGGCGAGCGGATTGCTCACGAGCCGCTTCATGAGTGACTCGAGTTCTGCCACCGCCTCCTGCGAGGTTTTCCCGCCCACGGTTACCCGTCCCAACTGGGGGACATCGATCATCCCTTTGGAGTCAACCAGCACGGGATAGACGTCCGCTCTATCGGTTACGATCAGATCATACAGCGTGATTTCGAGCGCATCGCCGGGGGTAATTCGATACACAAACGCTTGGGGAATGAGGTCTTCGGGCAGTGGGTCAGAGTAATCGGCGCTGTTATCGCTATCGTCTTCAATGGTTGCGATGCGATCCAAAATCGGAACGATGGTGGGGGTGTTTTCCCACCGCCCGGTTACGCTGGGATCAAGAAACGAGTCGTTGCAGCCGAAGAGGCCTAGCGTGCTGCCAGCAGCAAGGGCGAGCGCCGTCAGAGTGTGTGATACCCTCCGCGCCTTTTGACCCCACGACGACGGCAACGCTGGCCCGTAAGGCTTCGAAGCCAGATTCGAAGACCGAGAGGATCGTGTAAGTTTGCTGCGATAAAGATCCGGCACGAATCACTCCTGAGTATCAGAACCGAGAGTCGCCCCGCGGACGACTTCCCACCTTCGCCAAACCGCCTAATCTCACCATCCGGCCGCCAAGCTTGCTCAAAACGGCCCCACCTATCTTCGGAGCCACGCCGCGAAACCCATTGCGAAACCCACCTCGAAGCCAGTAGCAAGCTCGCAACATGGTCGCCATCCTAAAACGCCGTTGCCCGCTCAGAGGGGCCATCGTAGTCCTGGTCCCTATTTCATGGACGCGAGAATCGACTATCCGAACTATCCCGAATGAACGTGATAGGCCAGTTTCCACGCCGCGGCCCGACCAATAGGGTGCGATTTATACCCGGTGGATCATCGGCTGAGAGCCATCGTACATTGCATACTTTAGCCGAACGAACCGCCTGATCGGGTTGATAGTAGCTTGTTAGTAAATCCCCCACCCTTGGGAGCACAGCCGTGGCCCACACTAGGAAAAAGGTTGGGTTTTTCGAAGGCAAAGAAACTGGTGTCGTTAAGTGCGTTTGAAAAACCTGGAGAGTCGCAGGGGTCACGATTGTGTGGATGACACACTTTCAGTGGTGTTTGCTCCGATCCGGCCCCTAAACTTACCCACATGGCATCGCTGCACCCGCAAGAGGAACATACCGCTGGCTTATCCGCACCGATTGTCCAGCGAGCGGTGACAATTCCTCGACACCCCAGGCCGCTGGGAGGAGACCCGCTTCGGACGATCGATCCGCCGCTGCTAAGCCTATCTGACATGGTGCTTAACAATGCCGGGGGTTTTAAGGATCAACTGGCTATTAAGCGCAAGCCCCCGTGGCTTCGTGCGAAGGTCCCCGGTGGGCCGGGGTACACGCGCCTCAAAGCGATCATGGATGAGCACCGGCTGCACACCGTGTGTGAAGAGGCCCGCTGCCCCAACATGGGTGAGTGCTGGTCGCGGGGTGTTGCCACCATTATGATTCTTGGGGATACCTGCACTCGGGCGTGTGGATTCTGTAATGTCAAGACCGGGCGGCCTGGAGTAATTGATAAGGATGAGCCGCGGCGGGTAGCGGCAAGCCTAGCGCTGATGGGGCTCAAGCACGTCGTAATTACGAGCGTGAACCGCGATGAACTGCCGGACGGGGGTGCGGGGATCTGGGCGGAGACGATCCTTCGGACTCGCGAGGCGTGCCCAGAGTTAAGCGTTGAGGTGCTTATACCGGATCTTGAGGGTAACTGGGCGGCGCTACAGATGATTATTGATTCGCGGCCCCATATTATTAATCATAACTTGGAAACTGTTCGGCGCATGTATCCCGCTGTGCGCCCCAGCGCGAAGTTTGACCGTTCGCTGGAGCTGCTTCGCAGAGTACGGGAGCAGGGCGTGGTCGCGAAGACTGGAATTATGGTTGGAATCGGCGAGCGCGATGAGGAAGTGTTGGCGCTGATGGACGAGGTGCAGGTGAAGACCGCGAGCATAAGCGTTGATGGGGGAACGCGGGCCTCGTGCGATATTCTTACGATCGGCCAATATTTACAACCCACCCGGAACCATCTGCCTATCGACCGCTGGGTGACGCCCGAGCAGTTTGATCGCTTTAAGGCGGAGGGGCTGACGCGGGGATTTAAGGTGGTCGAGAGCGGAGCGCTGGTGCGATCCAGCTATCACGCGGATCATCAAGCGGATGTGCTGGTAAAGTTTAATAATAATGTTGACGCACAACCTCGCGGGTGAAGTAATGAGGGTGTGGGGCTGCTGCGCCATTGGGATGCAAGGCACTATTTGGGAAGCGTGTATAACTCTTCCAGATTTTGTAGCAGTTCAGCGGGAGTTAAGTCAGCGTTTCGGTTCGTCGCGAGGAAGGCGATCATTTTTTCGCGTGCTTTATTGGGTGGCGTCCCCGGCCATTCAGCACAGACGCGTGTAAAGTCCGCGAGCGGTTGAGCCTTGATCGTTCGGAAGTGAACAACCAAACCATTGCCGGCCGCGTTTAGTTTAAGCTTGGTCGCTGCGAGCTGCTCCCGATAGTTCGCGAGTAATTTCTGCGGAGCGTTGGGCAGGTTTGGGTCGCCGACTCCTGGCGCCATACCTTGCAACGGACCGATTACGGCTTCCAACCTGCTAATGCTCGAGGTTAAGCGTGCGGCGTCTTCGGCTTGCGACTCAAACCCTACTAACGCAGTGCGTACTCGCTCCAACGAGATGCCGCTTCCCTGTTCGACGACGGTAAAGGTCAAATATTTACTATCACTCCCTGCGTTATTGCTCGCTGTTACCTTCGTCATAGTAGTTTGCGCGATGGTGGGGGTGCCTTGAATCTCATCGCCTTGCAGTCTCAGGCCCACAGGAAGGTCTTGGACAGCGAGCGGGGCCGTGGAGGGGACCGAAGTTGTAATCTTAAACTTGTAGGGTTTGTCTACGGTAGCCTCGGGCGGATTCAGCGAAGTAATTGTAATTGACAGAGGGCGTGGGGCGATGACCAGCCGCAGTTTCGCCTTCGTGACCGACGGGCCGTGCTCGCCCCGAAGCGAAACGAAAAACTCACCCGACTGCAAGGGATTGGACGCGATGATCTGACCGTTCTCGAGGACGAAGCCGGGCGGGAGATCGGTTGCTGATAGCGACGATTGTGACGGCGAAACCGGGACCTGAAAAACAAACCGCTCTCCCACCACCGCAGCCGCCTGCATTGGGCCATCAAACTTTACCGAGGGTGGGCCGGCGGGGCGAGTCAGGAAATAGGTGAGAACCGAAGCGAGGGTCACCACCATCATGAAGATATCAAACTTGTGCTTGCGCGGTTTCTTTGCGGCAACTTCCGATGCAGTGCTGCCGGAATCCTCGGGCCGGGCGTTTGCTCCGGGTCTGGTTACTTCTATCAGTGCAACGCCGCACGAAGTACAGACCGGGTCGTGCATCGATGCATCAAGCTGGACGGTGAGTCCTTCATCAGCGTTGACGCAACTTCCGAAATGTGTACACTGGTAGTATGGCATATCAATTACAAATCGAACTCTTCGGCTCGCGGTATGTCGTTCGCCACCCTCCAGTGAAAACCAGTTTCGCAGGCCCGCGCGCCCTTCATAGATTACTCTACGCCAAGCCGATCTCGGGGGCGAGATCGGCGATACCTTTCATAGCGTAAAATCTGCCCACGGTTCGCCCGGCTCACGGGGCCGCTGTTAGAAGTACGCCGCGAAATGAGGGCATTTCTGGTAAGAATGAAGAGCTTTACTGATGGCGGCAGATGCCGACGAGCGGTCAAAACGGTTGGGCAGCTTGGATTGCCGGGCAATCCGGGCCAGAAGTTCACTCCAAACAGAAGATCAAAATGGATATTTTTCGCCCCAGGGGAGAACAAGCCGCGATTTGACGCGATGAGAAGAGGGCGGGGATGGCGCGTGGTGACGAGCGTCTTTGAACTTCAGGGTCGCAGGAGCGTCAAACTCAGTTCGTTCAGGCTGGAGTGATAGTCGCGGCTTCACGTAAGCCGCAGGGCGGTCGAAGTCGCGTTGGAGCGCGTTGAAGTGTCAGAGTGTCGGGCGAGAATAAGGCTTGGTGGTTGGAGTATCTATCAATAACGTACCGGGCGTGGCGATGATGTGTCGGTTATTCACGCGAATCCCCGGTGCTCTCGGTGTCTACTAATTACGAAGGAGTTTCTCTTGAAAACGAATCAAACTTGGCTATCCGCTTCCACCTTACACTTTTTCGGGGTTTTGCTGATTCCGGGATTGGTCTTTGTCGGCGGA
>CAYVFW010000029.1:0-23676 GCA_964450325.1 uncultured Phycisphaeraceae bacterium
CAATTATGCTCGGGCTGGCGGATGTTGCGGGGTCGAGCTTTACGGCGCTGCGGGGCGAGAACTTTGGCGGGGGCGTGTGGGGGAGTCGCCCCGCAGAGATTAATATAAGTAAAGAGTCACTCGACGCGACTTCCCCGGCGATTGGTGGGGCTCTGCGTGCCAACGTGGTGCTGAAAACAACGGCGGGCTGGTCGGCCCTTTGGGGCTCTGGGATTGTGCTTCGCATTGACCCGCGCGGTGCGGTGGTGCTTACCAACCGCCATGTCGTGGATGGGGCTTACAAGTCGCGGCTACGAGGACGCGCGCGCTGTGACGACAGCGATGAGCAGCTCAACAAAACCATAAACGAATGCGGCCCTGTCACTGTCGGTTATGTTGACGAGATGCAGGTGCAAGGGCGGGTGGTGTGGCTCGCGCCCGGCGGAGTCGACGCAGCATTAATCGTTGCCCCCGCGAGCGAATCTGCTTTTGCCGCGGCTGTCGCGGATGCGCCTGGGGAGTTGCGGATCGGTGAGGAAGTGTTCGCCATCGGCAATCCGCGCGGGTTGGGATGGTCATATACACGGGGAGCGATCTCAGCGCTCCGCACTATAGACTGGGCAGCCTCATCGCTGGACGTGGTCCAATCGAGCGCACCCACGAGCCCCGGTAATAGCGGAGGCGGCTTGTATCGCGCAAACGGTGAGCTAATTGGGATGAGCACGTGGGCCGCTGATCGTAACTATGGTGAGGGCTTGAGCCTGGCAATTGCTTGGCGCTCGTTGCTGCCGCTGCTGCCCGCGTGGGCCACCGATGAATCAATGGAGGTGCCATGAGTGCTGTACGACTGCGTCGGTTGGCGTCGGATCATGAGCGATTGCGATCGCTGGTGGAGCGTCACCCGCGGCTCACGCTGGTGCAAACGGCCGGCGACCCGCCCGACCGTTATCAAATTAAGTTTGATGTTCGCAGCCTTCGTATGCGAGAGGGCCAGGTGGTGGGCGCGGGCGAGCATCTCGTCGAGATTACGTTACCGGAGGGCTACCCCCGCATGCCGCCGCTCGTGCGCATGTTAACACCAATCTTTCATCCGAACATCGCACCCCACGCGGTGTGCATCGGCGACCATTGGAGCCCAGGCGAGACACTGCCCGCGCTGGTGGTGAGGGTCGCGGAGATGCTCGCGTTTCAAAGTTATAACGTAAAGAGCCCGCTGAATGGAGAGGCAGCGCGGTGGGTTGAACAAAATAGCCACGCCCTTCCGCTGGATTCCGCGCCGATGGCGATTGAAGAGACGCTCACGCCGAGTGCTGCGCCGGGCGTCGTGCCGCAGGTGAACTTCTCTTTTGCCGCAGGCCCGGCTGGAGTTACTACAGCTCCGACCGCCGCGGCGGTCTCGCTTGCGTCGCCTGCTAATCAACTCTACGAGTTTGGTTGTTCGGCGTGTCCGACTCGGCTGCGGGTCAGTGCGCCTTCCTTACCGGTGTGCGCACGCTGCCCTACGTGCCGTCAGCTTACAACCTATCGCGGCCCGGCACCGGCCAGCGAGGCGGGACCGATTGGTAGTCGTCCGCAGCAATGACTGATCACCAAGAGCACGAGTTAAGTGGCGGTGTTAAAGCCAGCGACCGAGAGACGCCTGATGCCCCAGGGGCCGCGCGTCTAGCCGCACAAGTTTCGCGGCCGGGTATTGGGAAGGGTACTGACCAGGGCACTGTCGAGGGTACTGAGCAGGGTACTGGCCAAGTACGCGGCCGCGCAAAACGTAACGCGCACCACCGCGATATGTTACTGCTCGCGGGCGTCGCTATCATCGCGGCGTTTGCGCTTGGCGTGCCGGCGGACCAGCCGGAGACGTTGCTGCTCTTTTCAAAGTATCGGCTTCCGCCACTGTGCGCAAGCCGGTCGCTCTTTGGTATTTCCTGTCCTGGCTGCGGGTTGACTCGTTCCATTACGTTGCTCGCACACGGAGAGTTACGTCGCTCGCTGGCGATGCACCCGGTAGGGGCGATCATGGCGATTTACATTGTCGCGCAGATACCGTACCGCATCGCGGCGATGCGATCGGTCAACGGTTTGCCGCTGGGGGAGCGAATTCCAAAGGTCGCAGGCTGGGCGCTTATAGTGACGCTGCTGGGCTCGTGGTTAATTGGGCAGCTTTCCTGAACGGTTCACCGAGCAGGCGGCGATTCGCCCGGCTGTAAGCGGATACCCACTAAAAAACGCAAATGCTCAAATGCTTCTGATTCAAGTAATGCATGTGGATGACGCACCTGATGCGCTCCGGATGTTGCTTATATATTGTTAATCTTACAGTATTATGTTTGTTGCCACGGCTTTCACCCTCGCGGGCTATCACTAGGGAATCGTTGCGCGTGCCTGCCTGACGCGAGGGGTCGGCAGTTCCACCGTCATCACAGTCCCCTGCTTCCAAACACTCTGTACCGAGAGCGTGCCACCGAGAGATTTCACGGCGTGCTTCACGATGGCCAGGCCCAGGCCGGTGCCCCTGCGCCGGGCGACGGTTTCGCCGGTTGCGGTTTCGGTAGCAGAGCCCCCGCTCGAGGCACGTGACCCGCCAGACGAGAGCGAATCAGTAGGCGCGGCCGTTCCGGACCGAGCGGCGTCGGATTGGAAGAAACGCTCAAAGACCCTTTGCTGATGCTCGAGGGGGATACCGATTCCCTGGTCGCTTACTGTAATTCGCAGGTGCGGAGCATCGCCCGAACGTAAGGTAATCGCCGCGGCGGTGATGCGGATGGTGGTGTTCTCATACGCGAACTTGGTTGCGTTATCAATTAAGTTACGAAGTATGAGCTCAAGGAGGCGAGGCTCGGTGACGAAGTGCGTCGGCGCGGTGCCGAGTTCGGTCGCGAGGTGCAGTCGCCGTTGGTCGCACAGTGGGATGAAGGATTCGGTGATCGCTTCGATAAAGGCGTGAAAATTAATCTCTTCGAAGCGGGCGGGGTTCAGGGTGTCTTCCTCTCCCGAGCCAGCTTCGAGGCGAGAGAGATCCAGCAGGTCGCGGACCAGTGCTTCTAGCCTGCCAATATTGGCCAGCGTCATCTTTGCGAGTCGCTCGCGCATCGGGCAATCGTCCCAGGCACCATCGGCGAGCGTTTCCATGGCCGCTTTGATCGACGAGAGGGGCGTGCGGAGCTCGTGGCTGGCGTTGGCCACAAACTCGGTCTTCAGGCGGTCGGCCTGAGCGAGTTCAGTTACATCGCGTAACGTAAGCAAAACCCCCAGTGTCTGCCCCGCGGCCAAGGGTTGGGCGACAACTTCCAGCGTTCGCCACTGGCCGTCGGCTCGCGCGAAACGAACCTTCGCTTGCGCGGGTGTGCCTCGCAGGGCTGCTGCATGCAGTTCGAGCACTTCGACTCGCGTGAAGACTTCCTCAACAAGTCGCGCTTCTAACCCGCTGGCTCTTTCTGGCGCAGCGCGACTGGGGGCGTGATCCCGCGGCATGAGTAACTGGCCAGCCGAGGCGTTCGCGAAGACCACGCGCCCGGTTCGGTCGGTGGCGAGCATTGGGGTCGAAGCCGCGTCGAACAACGCGCGGCGGTCGGCGATCTCTTGAGTGAGCCGAGCGATTCGCTCGACGATGAGGCCGCGCGAAGAGGTAAGTTGCACGGTTGACGCCGTGGGGCCAGCGTCGGCGGTTCCCGTGTCAGCATTCTGCAATCCTAACTCTTGGAGCAACTCCTCGGCGGAGTCGTCAATACCCGCGGCGATGCGGTGACGCCTCGCCGCGCCAACGCCGACAATAATGCTCGCCGCGGCGGCCACCAATGTTACAATCACGGCTAAGGGCTGGCTGGCACTCCGCAGAGCCACCGCGACCCACATCGCCGCGGCGGGGAGCCAGGGTGCGAGGATCGACATCGCTTCGGTGAAGGGCAGGCTGCGGCGAGGGTGGGGCACAAGAGGTAGTGGTAAAAGAACGTTGAAATACAGGCGGCTGGGAGGCGGAGAGACAACTTCTAACTTGTCTAGACTTAAGTTTATGCCGGGGCGCGTAACGCGGCGGACCTCGAGCACTCTCCTTGCTTTGTGTTTATTAGAAGATGAGGGGGAGACAGGCGGGACCGCAGCCGGAGAAGTCAGGGCTCGCCGATTTCGTCATCAGAGCCTGGTTCAGGGCTGATGCGGTAACCCACGCCGCGAACGGTTTTGAGTAGATTGGCGCATCCGACGAGCTTCTTGCGGATGGCGGTCATGTGAACATCGATGGTACGTTCGGTAACGGTGACCCCCGGCCCCATGGCCCGTGACATGAGTTTTTGGCGGCTGAGGACGCGCCCGTTTTCTTGAGCGAGTGAGGCGAGCAGGCGAAACTCGGTGAGTGTTAACTTCACCGACTCGCCGAGCGAAAAGACTTCGTGAGTGTCAAGGTTAAGTTCGACGCCGCCGACTTGCATGAGGCCGCTGGGGGCTCCGGACCGGGACGAACGACGCAGGAGCGCCTGGACGCGGGCAATGAGCACTTTCATCGAAAAGGGCTTAGGGACGTAATCGTCGGCACCGACGGTCAGGCCGACTATCTGGTCAACCTCCTCGCCCTTTGCGGTGAGCATAATGATGGGAATGTGGGCGGTATGCGGATTGGCCCGGATGCGGGAGGCGACTTCGGTGCCCGAGATTTCGGGGAGCATCACATCGAGGAGGATGAGATCGGGCGCGCGGGCTGCAATGAGATCAAGCGCTTGCTTACCGTTAAACGCGGTGGTGACCTCGAAGCCAGACCGCTTAAAATTATAAACGAGCAGCTCGGCGAGGTCGCGTTCGTCATCGACGACGAGGATGTGCTTGGGGAGAGCCATAGGAAATTCGGGAGCGAAAGGTGAAAGAAATCTGAGAATAAGCCTACACCGACATTCTTAACCTGGTGTTTGGATTTGATTAAAAAATCACTCAAAAATGCTAACTTATAGCTAACAAAGAGATGGTGGAAAGTTGTCGGCGGAAAAAAGTTGCGTGGCGTGACGCATGAATTTTTTAAAACTTGCGGGGCGGGCTTGACTGAGCAGCAGAAGCAACTGACCTTCGTAAGTACCCTATTTCTAGGGGTTTACGACGCGGCATGCATCGATAGCTCTAGTTAAAATGGTTTTTGTTTGGGCATTTGTATCGGGGAGGGCGGAAGAATTTTGTTGAGAAGGTGCTCAAGTTGCCGATTCGGAGCACGATAGTTTGTGTGTGCTAGCAATTGCGCAAGTTCTGCGAGAATGTTAGTGGACACAAGGCAGCGGACCCGGTATCGTTGTCCCCTCAGGCCTGAATGGTTCTGAGACGTTGGTGCCAGATGAGCCGTCTCGGACGCGAGTGGGCAACCAGAGTCGGCGCGGGCGAAGGCCCGATGCTGCGAGGATGCCGACGAGTCGATGACGGATAGTGTAAGCGATAGTTGAAGATAATCGTAAGTTTGAATCTTAAGTGCGGGGCTGCGGAGAAACGCCCAAGGTTACGACGCTTAAGCAAATGATTCGAAGCGACGCTCTTGCCGGGACTAGCAGCTAGGTGCGAGTGGGAGCGTAAGTTACAGTGATGGTGCGAAAGTGCGGGAAAGAAGCGAGTAAAACCGTCGGGCTTGGGAAACCAAGCAAGACGCACATCTCAGGGGCAGCATTGACCGACTCTCAATCTGAGGCTGGTTATGCAAAACGACGGCGAGCGCTGGCAATCGGAAACGAAAGCTCTGCCGCCCTCAACGTGGCAGTGGTCCTGAGATGTAATCACTTCGTCGCTCATAAAGCGGCATCCGGCACCTGAGTCTTAGTAGGAACCATCGGGTATCAAAGCGGCGGCCTACCAAGGTAGGGTGCCGAGCGTTGAGCTTGATTGGGCATTGAGTCTGAAAAACAGTTCGGCGCGGTTGCCGGGCTGGTAATAGAGTGGAGGTTCTGGCCTGGGTTGGGAACTGGCACAGAGCTGGGGCACATGGTTGGCGGTAGGCGTTACCCCGCTGCCACGCCTCTGTTTTTCACAAAGTTTGGTAGAAAGTCATTTCAACAAGGAGTTGGTACAGATGACGCAGATCAAGAAGCTTGTAATGGTTGCCGGTTTTGCTGCCAGCGTTGCCGCGTCGGCTTTCGCATCCGACAACAGCCGCGCCTATGCCGCTGAACTCGTGAGCGATGCCGGAGCCCGCGTTAGCCTCCTCGATGGTGGCTCGGGTTACGATAAGAATGGTTTCATGATCGGCTCCGCCGATGGCCAAAACGCGCTTTACATCTTTGGTAGCGCGCAGATTCGTTATTACGCCAACTTCCGCGACACCGCGGTTAACGAAGGCGATGACGACACCAACGACTTCACCCACGGTTTTGAGAACCGTTTGACCCGTATCGGCGTCAAGGGCAGCGTCTGGGATAAGGCTTTCACCTACCAGGTGCGTGGCGAGTTCAACAACACCGGCGGCTTCAACCTCGAAACCGCCTTCGCCAAGTACACTTGGGATAACGGCTTCGGTATCGTTGCCGGTCAGTTCAAGCACCCCCTCTTCCGCGAAAGCCTCGTTGATAACGAGTATCAGCTCGCGGTTGAGCGCTCAGTCGCTGAAGGCCTCTTCAGCGGTGGCTACAGCCAAGGCATCCAGTTCACTTACGCTGCTGAAGCTTTCCGCCTTTGGGCTGGCTTCACCGACGGCCTGAACAGCGCTAACACGCCGTTCAATAGCGGCATCACTCGCTCAGGTTTCACCGAACGCGGCGAAGCTGACTACGCCCTCAACGCTCGTGGTGAGTTCAAGGTTGCTGGCTCCAACTGGGAGCGCTTTGACGACTTCACCTCATGGCAGTCTGCAGAAGACTTCGGCCTGATCATCGGTGCTGGCGTTCACTGGCAGGACACCGGCGATACGGGTGGCACGGGCGGCGTCGATGCAGACGGCAACCCCGTCCCCGCACTTCAGAACCTCACCTACACCGTTGACGTGCAGGCTGAAGGCCAGGGCTGGAACGCCTTCGCCGCGTTCATCGGTACCCACCAGGATACTGATATCGCAGACGCCAATGCCGCGGACAACTTTGGTCTTGTTGTTCAGGCTGGTATCTTCGTAACCGAGCAGGTTGAACTCTTCGGTCGTTACGATGGCGTCTTCTATGACAGCGGTAGCGGTACCGATGGCGAAGATGAGATCGATGATCAGCACTTCGTGACCGCGGGCGTCAACTACTACCTTTCCCCCGAGAGCCACGCCGCGAAGTTCACCGCCGACGTAATCTACGGCATCGAAACCACCAACCCCCTCTTTGCATCGGCAGACCCCGACGTTGCGGGTAGCTCATCTGGTGGCCTCGCTGGCACCACGAACTACGGCATCCTCGGCAACCCCGACGATGGCGAGTTCGCTCTTCGTCTCCAGCTTCAGATCGTCTATTAAGTCGCCGGTAAGTTGTGCCAGGTTTTTAACCTAGCACTGAGCTCGCGACTGCTACATAAAAGTTACATTTAGTTTGTTACTTTCAACGACCCCGGCCAACGCCGGGGTCGTTTTTTATGGTGGGGGTATTAGGGCGAGGTTGGCAAGCCGCGGGACCGATGTGGGCACCAACGGCGTTTGCTCCGAACATGACCGAGGAGGTCCACGGAGCCTCCGCGCCCGCTGCTTAATAGGTAGTTACGCAGACGCCGCGGCGGATGGGGGGGATGGATCGGTTTCCGCAAGGTCGGCGACCGCATTCGCTCGATCGTTTTTGAGGGCTGCGGCGGGCTAAACCCTAAGCGTTGCTGTCGCGGCGTTTGCCAAGCCCTCGCCGTACAACTGTGCGAGGTTAGCTCGCGCGCTGGCCACATGCCGGCGCGTCTGTTCCGCGCTCATGCCAACATAAGCATTCGGGTCGAGCAGGTTGGTCCAGTTCAGCTCGCATCGCAGCGGTCCGCCCCGCGCGGCTCCAAAGAACGCGGGGTCTTGGGCGAGCCGCTCGAGCAGGTCGTTGGGCAGCGCCTGAACTTTTATACGCATCCCGGATTCTTGCGCGTGCTTACGAATAAGCTCGTGGTATTCCTGCCGGTCGCCCCCTTCGCTCACTACCGCCATCAAAATGTTCTCGGTCGCCATAAATGGCAGCTCCGCGAGTAGATTATTTCTTACAGTTGCTTCGTGTACGATCAGCCCTTTGGCGACGTTGTGCATGATGTCCAGGCATCCATCGGTAGCGAGGAAGGCTTCGGGCAATGTTAAGCGACGATTAGAGGAGTCGTCGAGCGTTCGCTCCAGCCATTGCACGGCGGCGGTGTCATAAGTATTCCCAACGAGATTCATGACAAAGCGTGCCAGCCCGCACATGCGCTCGCAGCGCATCGGGTTACGTTTATAGGGCATGGCGGATGAACCGATCTGGTGGGCTTCGAACGGCTCATCGAGCTCCTTACGGTTGCATAGCAGGCGGATATCGGTGCCGATTTTGTGCAGTACCGCCGCGATGGAGGCGAGCGCGCTGATAACGAAGGTATCGATGACGCGCGGGTAGGTCTGGCCGCTGATCTCGTAGACGCGGCCTAAACGCGGATCGGCGCGGAAGGCCTGCACCGCCACGTCTTCGAGCACCGAAAGTTGATTCAGTTGCGTCGCCGCGACATCGCGGGGCGCGTTCTGTGGTTCAAACTTCATCAACGACGCGATGGCCGCCTGGGTGCCGGTGGCGCCGCGCAAGCCCCGCATCCGCACCGACTGCGCGAGCACACACGCCAGATTGTCGCGAGTTAAGTCTAGGTCGTGGGCCCACATGGCCGCACGACGACCCACGGTGACGGGCTGGGCGGGCTGATAATGCGTGAACCCGAGCGTTGGAAGGTCGGCGAAGCGCTCGGCGAACTCCAGCAGCGCGAGCACCGCGACAGCGCACTTATGTTCGATCAGTTGCCCGGCCTCGAATAATAAATTAAGATCTGCGTTGCAGACGACATCCTGGCTCGTGAGGCCCAAGTGGATGATTCCTCGCGCATGAGGGCACGATTCACCCAGCGCGTGAACGTGCGCCATGACATCATGGCGAAGTTCGCGCTCGTAGTGCTCGGCGCGATGTAACTCATCATCGGTAATGCCCCCTGGCTTCTCAACCGCTGACGCCAGTTCCGCTACTTGCGCGGCTGTCACCGGCAACCCCGCTTTGTGCTGAGCCGCGGCGACGGCCAACCAGATCTTGCGCCACTGGTTGAACTTATGCCGCGACGACCAGATCGCCAGCATCTGCGGACTGGCGTTGCGCGAGGCGAGAGGGCTTGTGTAGGTATCGTAAACGTTGGTCATGGTGCGGAGCGGGGTGTCAGTTTGAGCGAAAGTCTCGGGCGTCGTTTTGAAGGGTAAGGCTTGCAATCGCCTTCACCGCACCGGAGATCAGCGAGAGGTGGCTCACCGCCCCAAACTCCTAAGCTTCACGGCGTGAAAGGTGATGCCCGCCCCGCCGCGTCTGCATCGACTTTCAAGAAATCTATTCTGAAGGTGCCCCGACGTTTGCAATGTGTTAAGGTGCAAACCCGCACGCGACGTTCGCAACGCCGGTATTTGTCAGGGCATCGGCAACGTCAGAATAATATAGATCGACTGCGTAAATTTCATGCACTTTACATCTTGTGAAGCGCATAAACTTGTTGAGTAGCTCGATTGCTTTGGCGGCACAAACTTGCCTTTTGGCAGCACCTGTTGCGAGTGTGATATCTAGGCGAGCGACGAGATTGGAACATTTCGTCGGATTGGGTGGTATGGATCAGGGTAGAGTTGTTCTCAGGAACAACTGATGAAACAGTAGAGCAAAAGTGTCGAGTGTTTTAATTTAGTTAGGGGAGCTTGCGATGGCACCCGCCATCGGGCCGATTGGCCTCAACGTTTTCAACCTTGCTTTGCCGCCAACAAACCGGCGCGTAAAGCCTAACGGAGTTCTGCTATGACGGGCGATTTTCGAGACGATCGGTCCTACGGCCCCCAGAACCGCGGCCTAGGAGGCCGCGGGAGGGATATTAGGAGTGATGGACGCGGCGACGGCGCGGCACGCAGTGCTCCCTACAACGGCGGGCGAAGTGGCGACGGCCCCAACGCCGAGCGACGTGGGATACCCCTTTCCGAACTAGACCCAACAACGACCGACGCCTCTCGCAAGGCCATCGGGGCAGCCATCGAAGTCCATAAGGCACTCGGGCCGGGCTTCGCGAAGGAGGTGTACGCCGCGGCGGTCCGCCTTGAGCTGGACGCTTTGGGTGTAAAGTACGAACTCGATCACGAGTTCCCGGTGAGCTACAAGGGCAAGCAGATCGGTTCGACCACCGCGCCGATGTATGTCGAAGGGCGATTCTTGCTCGATGTGGCGAGCCGCCCGGAGCCCGTGACTACGCACGAGCGTCTTGTGATGCGGTCGCAGTTGAAAGCCGCGAATCTTGACCTGGGCCTCATCATCAACTTTGGCGAACGCCGCCTGAAGGATGGCTTGGTCCGCGTCGTCAACGTCGAGAAGATCACGAAGGAGAAGGGTCTTTCGTTTGATCATGACGAAGATGGCCCCGTCGCCCATAGCGAGCCTAGCGACACCGGCGAGATGGCAGACTTTCGCTAGAAGGTCGCTGGCACCCTCACGCTGCTGATTTTTAGCTCCGAAGTTGGGCGAGGTTATACTTATTGGGCCAGTTCCCCGCTTTGAATACGGTGGACGGGGTGGGCGTTGGCTCCGCGATAATGAGTCGCCTGATCACGCTGAACGCGACGGCTGCCCTCATCGGTACCCTTTTCAGATTGAACACTTATGATGCAGCGTGTGGTGATTACGGGTATGGGCTGGGTGACTCCTTTGGGGATTGACTTAGCTTCGACGTGGGCGGCGCTGCTCGCGGGCGAGAATGCTGTTGCTCGAATCCGCGGCTTTGACGCATCGTCGTTTGCGACCGATTTCGCCGCGGAGGTGAAGGACTTTGACTTCCAACGCGAGTTCGCGGGTGATGCGGTTCCGCACGCGCAGAGCAGCCGCTGCACGCAGTTTGCGCTGGTCGCGGCGAGGCGGGCCTGGGAGATGGCGGGGCTGGACCGGTTTGCGCAGGGTGGTAGCAACGTAACATTTGATCCCAGCCGCATGGGCATGTACATGGGGGCCGGAGACGGCCCATCGAGCATCGGGTGCTTCGCGGCGAGCACGCTCGCCGCGAGTGATGCGCAGGGCCGGGAGCTTAACGACGCCGCGTGGCTGGCATCGGCGATGTCAACCTTTAACTCCGACTCGGAGTTTGAGCAGGAGCCTTGCCAAACATTACAACACATGGCCGATGCTTTTGGCCTGCAAGGCCCGGCGTTTAACTGCATGACGGCGTGCGCTGCAAGCACGCAGGCCATCGGTGAGGCCTTTGAGATTTTGCGACGAGGCGAGGCTGATCTTATGTTCGCTGGCGGTGCTCACAGCATGATCCATCCGCTGGGGATGACGGGCTTTATTCGCCTGACGGCGATGAGCCAGCGTCGGGGGCAGTTTGAGACCGCGGCGAGGCCCTTTGACCAATCCCGCGATGGTTTTGTTATGGGTGAGGGAGCGGCGGTGCTGGTGCTCGAATCTTTGGAGCATGCGCGTGCTCGTGGGGCGCAGCCGCTGGTTGAGATCACGGGTTATGGCAGCAGCGCGGATGCCTTTCGCATTACTGATATCCAGCCCGACGGCAAGGGTGCAGTCGCGGCGATGTCGCAGGCGTGCGAGCAAGCGGGCATCCACCCGCGAGAGGTGGGGGCGGATGGGCGGCCACTCGTACATTACATTTCCGCTCACGGCACGGGCACGCAGGAGAATGATCGCATTGAAACCCGCGCCGTGAAAACGTTGTTTGGCGAGCTTGCCCCGCGGGTTCCCTTTAGCAGCGTCAAAAGCATGATGGGGCACTTGATTCAGGCCGCGGGTGCGGCTGAGTTAATTACGTGCGTGCAGGCAATCCGCACGGGGTTTGTGCCCCCCACGATGAACCTCCACCACGCCGATCCGCAGTGCGATCTTGATTACGTTCCCAACGCCGCCCGCGACCTGCGGCCCGTGGGCGGCGTAGATGTCTGCCTCTCCAACAGCTTTGGCTTTGGTGGACAGAATAATACGTTGTGCGTGGAGCGTTTCCGGGACTAGGGAAGTGCCGCGGGCTTTGATGGAACCTGAGCAGGCACAAGTTCATAGATAAGTTGGATAACATAAGATGGTACTCCGGACTAAGAGTTGTTAGTTGTGCGCAGCGGCGAACTGGGCTACATCCGCGGCGTCCACCGAGTTATCGTTATTCAGGTCCGCCATCAGACTTTCCGCAGCGTAATGTGAAAAGAAGATTACTGCATTATCGCCGGTGACATCGCCGCTGAAGTTAATATCCGCGCCAACTGGCGATGGATCGCTCGGCGGAAAATAAGCCATTCCGCTTTCGCCGCCGCCGCGTTGGTTGTGTGGACCGCGACAACGCCCGACCACCCCTGCTAACGTGAATTTACGAAACGATTGCACGAGAGTCTCCCTAAACGATTTCCTGTGCGGCAAGATGAGCAGCCGTCCTCACGACACGCTGAGAATAACCAAAATGGTGCGGGAATTCAAGTTAAGATTTTAAGAAGTGGATGGGTTATTGGGCGGAGCGATTGCTGAGATTGCTGCGTTGCGCGGCGAGGGATTGGGCTTGATGGGGCTAACCTGCGACGCGGCTAGCCTCGCACTGACCGCTTCCTATACATCAAGCGAGTCTGTAAGCTCGTCCGACATAACATTCCTCAGAGAGCACTCGGCGTGGTACGTTCCAAATCCACCAACGCAGATGAATGGCCGCAGCGGCATGGAGTGTTAATTGGCCGACTTGAGCATTCACTTCCTTTTGCTTAGTACGGTCGCCTTGAACGCCGTGGCAGGGGCAGATTACTTGACTAGCCCCAGTGGGTTCTGCTGCCAGCGACCATCCCGCACTATACTTTCGTGACTCGGTTGCCCGCACCTTGAACCCTTATGGAATTCAGCATCATCTCAATCGGCGCGCTGGCATGGAACCCTCTGTGGAACGAGCGCACTCCGATGCGGACCGGGCATTCGACCACTACACTGGTCACTTCTGGTAAGTTCAAGCTGCTGGTTGATCCGGGGCTGCCATCACCCGCTCTCGCGGCGAGGTTGGCCGAGCGGGCCAACCTCAAGTTTGAGGACATTACCCATGTCTTTCTGACCCAGTTCCACCCCGATTGTCGCAGGGCCATTCAGTCGCTTGACGGTGCCAAGTGGCTGATTTCATCCACCGAGCGTGAGACGATGGGGATGCACCTGGGCCAGAAGGCCAAGCACCTGGCACAAACGGGCGACCAGGGCGATTTGTTAAGTCTGCTCCAGACCGACTTGGGAATTCTCCAGCGCTGTGAGGCCGCGGAAGATGCGGTGGTGGAAGGGGTGGACCTATTTCCGCTGCCGGGGGTCACGCCGGGGCTGTGCGGGTTGCTGCTTTCGGGCCTGCGGCACACGATCTTAATTTGTGGGGATGCGATTCCCTCTCAGGAATACCTTGATCAGGGCAAAACCCTGCCTACGGCCATCGATATCGAGCAGGCTAAGGAATCGTTCCAGGAAGCGGTTGAAATCGCCGATCTGCTCATCCCCGGGCGGGATAACTTAATTGTCAATCCCACCAAGCGGGCGTTCTAGGAGTCACGGGTTGGGTCAATCGCGCGGAAGAGTGGCCTGCGGCCGAGCGCATTGCGGTAGGAAGCGAACAATACTCCGCGATGGCACGGGTACGATGAATACGCGGCGGCGCGGTCACCGGGCCGCGTTGCGTCGGCTGGTCGGTTGAAATTCCGCTATGTCGCAGTTTGTTCGGGCATCTTCTCAGTTCTTCTTTCTCGCCGCGAAGGCCGATGGGGGCCGCACGGTGGGGGTGCGTCGCGCTCGTGATCAGCGGCACCTGGGGGAGCAGTTACGTCGCGAGCGGCTGGTGGCGCTGCGGGTCTGGATGTTGCCTGCGTGGGCGTCGACGTCGGATCAAGTTTCGTTGCGAGACCAAGGGGAGTTGCACACACAGCTCGCACAGCTTCTCACCCGCGGGGTGCCGTTGGTGGAAGCGTTAGAGGCCACGGCCAAGTCGGTGGCACCTTCGACCGCCCCGCGCGTGGAGCGGATGCGTGAGCAGGTGTCGGCGGGTTCGTCGTTTTCAGACGCCGCGGCGTCTACAGCAATGTTTGATTCGGTAACGATCGCGGTGTATCGCGCGGCGGAGCGGTCGGGCGATCTGGGTGGGGCGGCGAAGCAACTGGCGGCGACGACGCGCCGGCAACTGCGCATCAGCGGCAAGGCGGGGACGCTGATGATCTACCCGGCGATCGTGCTCTCGCTGAGTGTAATTGTTTCGGTGCTTATGTTGGCCTTTGTGCTTCCCAATATTGGCAAGTCGCTTAAGGATATGGGCGCGAGCCTGCCGTGGTTTACCGACGTGCTGATGACCATCGGCGTGTTCATGCGGGGCAACCTGCTGTGGCTGGGGGTGGGGTCGCTGGCGCTTATTACAATCGCGATCGGGCTGCGCAAGCTGATTGGCATGTTGGTGGCGAAGGTGTCGCGCCGGGTGCCGCTGCTGCGGGATGTGGTATTAACTCAGGAATCGGCGAGGTTCTTCACGGTGATGGCCGCGATGACGCGCAGTGGCGTGACGCTAGCCGATGCCTTGGGCACGGCGGTGGGGGCGCTGAGCCACCCGATCTTAAAGTTACAACTCGCCTCGATGCGCACGAAGCTGATTGAAGGGGGGAATCTGCGGAGCTTAATTGATACAGTGAGCGCGCTGCCGCTGCCCACACGGCGCTTGCTGATGGCCGCCGAGCGCGCGGGTGACTTGGATAGCGCGTTTGAAACGCTCGCGGGGGACATGACCGAGGAGCTGGAACGTAAGAGCGACCGGCTGCTCGCAGCGATGGAGCCGCTGCTGATCGTGGGGATGTTTCTGCTGATTGGGACGTTGGTAATATCTATCATGGTGCCATTGATGCAGGCGACATCAGGGGCGATGGGGCGGTGATGCGCGGTTGGCTTACGCGGGCGCGCACGGGCGCGGGCGGACTGTGAGTTGCGACTGCGGGTTCAGTTCACTGCCGACTGCGAGAACACACAGTTAGCCGTAAAAGAATAACGCGGCGGAGAAACCCCGCGTTAGTGCTAACTTAAATTATAACTGGTAAACCGGTATGCTCGGCCGGGTTAGAGTTGCTCGTACTTCGCGAACTCCTACGCGTTTGCTTCTTGGCGGTCACGGCTGGAACGACCGCTGCGTTTGCGGCCGTTCTCGTCGAGGATCTTCTTGCGCAGACGGATGGAGCTGGGAGTTACTTCGACAAACTCATCGTCCTCGATGTATTCGAGCGAATACTCGAGGGTTAACTTTCGGGGAGCCTTGAGCACAATGGTCGCCTCTTTGCTCGCGGCTCTTACGTTGGTAAGGTGCTTGAGGCGGGTGATGTTGACGGTGAGATCGTTATCGCGGTTATGTTCGCCCACGATCTGACCGGTGTAGACCTTCTCGCCGGGGAGCACGAAGAGCACGCCGCGATCGGCCAGGGCTTCGACCGCGTGGCCGGTGACGGGGTTGGTTTCAAGACTGATGAGCACGCCCAGCTTGCGGTGAATGGCGTCGGCGGTCAGAGGGTCAAACCGCAGGAACGAATGATGCAGGATGGCCTGGCCCTGGGTGGCGGTGAGTGCCCGGCTGCGCATGCCGATGAGACTGCGGCTGGGAATCTCAAACTTAAGATGGGTCACCGTGTCGCCACGAGGTTCCATCTTCTTGACTTCGCCGCGGCGGCCGCCCACCAGCTCCATGATCGACCCCACGGTGTCGTTGGGGGTATCGATGACGAGCTCTTCGATAGGCTCGCACTTGACGCCGTCGATTTCTTTGATGATTACCTCGGGCTTGCCTACCGAGAGTTCAAAGCCCTCGCGCCGCATGGTTTCAATTAAGATTCCGAGTGAGAGCACGCCACGCCCCGAAACCATGAACTCGTCGGCGGTGCGGCCGGGCTCGATCCGCATGGCCACGTTTTTTTCGAGCTCTTTGTAGAGGCGCTCGCGGATCTGGCGGCTGGTAACATAATCACCTTCGAGGCCCGCGAAGGGCGAATCGTTGATGCGGAAGAGCATCGTCATCGTCGGTTCTTCAACCCGCACCGGCGGTAGGGCCACGGGGCTTTCGATTGAAGCGATGGTGTCGCCGATGTCCACCGATTCAAGCCCGACGATGGCGCAGAGGTCGCCGGCTTCGACTTCGGCGACTTCGATGCGCTTAAGCCCTGTGAACTGCAATAGCTGAGTCACCTTCGAGATGATCTTAACCCCATCGCGCTTCATGATGCAGACCTGACTGCCGGACTTGACCCGCCCGTTGAAGACGCGACCGATACCGATGCGGCCGACGTATTCGTTATAATCGATGTTCGTAATCAAGCACTGAAGCGGCTTGTTGGTATCGGCGGGGGGCGCGGGGATTTCGTTAACAATCGCCTCGAAGATCGCGCGAAGGTTGGTCGGCTTGTCGGCCCCGGTGGGCACGGGCCATTCCCGGGTTGCCCAGCCATCGCGGCCGGTGGCGTAGATAATCGGGAAGTCCAGGGCGTGATCCTCGGCGCCCAACTCTACGAGCAGGTCAAAGACTTCGTTAATTACTTCTTGCACCCGCTGGTCAGAGCGGTCGCACTTGTTGATAATCACGAGGGGCTTGAGGCCGGCTTCGAGCGCTTTGCCGAGCACGAACTTGGTCTGGGGCATCGCGCCTTCGGAGGAGTCCACCAGCAGGCAGCACCCATCGGCCATGCGGAGCACCCGCTCCACCTCGCCGCCGAAATCGGCGTGGCCCGGCGTATCAAGGATGTTAATTCGATAATCCTTACCATCCAGCGCGGTGTACATGACGGCGCAGTTCTTCGCCAGAATCGTAATTCCACGCTCACGCTCCAGCGGGTTGCTGTCCATGATCAACCCGTGCTGGCCGCCCTCCAACTTCTCAAGCTCACCGGAGCGAAAGTTGCCCGATTGCTTGAGGAGGTTGTCGACCAGCGTGGTCTTTCCATGGTCAACGTGTGCGATGATTGCGACGTTGCGGATAAGCTCGTTACGCGGCGTGGCTGATGATTTACCGGCGTTGGTGGCGGATGCAGTTGACATAATCTAACTCGTTTCAGTTCTGGCTACGCTCGCACGGGCGGTGCGAACAAAATATTCAAGATCCCCCCGCCCGTTCTATTGGTCTGGTTCTATTCGTCTGGCAAACAAGAATCGCGTTGGCACCAGATAACTCGGCAGCGCCATCGCCCCCAAGCCACCCAGCGGCACGTTAGCAATCTGTTCGCAAAGCAACCCCCTCATCGCTTGCGGCCTAGGTAATGGATCGGGATCACTAACCGGGTCGCTCCAATGGTAGGATGCGCCAGATTAAGGCGTGAGGCGGCTGGGTAAGTCTGACCCGGAGCGCGTAACTAAGGCTTCGGGCAGATATCCGGCGGCCTCGATCAGAGCCTGGACGCTGGCGAGTGGTTAAAATGTACGGCCCAGCAAGGTATGAGGACCGCGTCACCGAGAGAGGTGGGTAGATCCACGTACTTACCTAATGGCTGGGGTCACTTGTTGACCGGCGCGGTCATTACGAGGTCACTTGTGTTAGGTGACATGCTGCCACCTGGTTTTTCAACGCTGATCGCAAACATCTCGGCGTTAGCGACATTGAGAGCTGGCTTAATCTCGATGATGTACTCGCCATCGGTGGCGGTTGCATCGGCCGTACGCACATCAAAGACACCGGCGGTGGTGGGGATCGCGCCGTGTTTCTTGTCGAAGACCCACAACTGGAACTGCTCAATGGCGGGATCATTGGGCTTGACGCCCTTAAACTTAATAAACCCGGTCTGCTGCCGGTCGTTCCAAATCACGCTGCCGGTTACCCCCGCCTTGCTCCGCTCCCCCATCGGGGTCCAAGCAAGCGTCACAGTCCCCGCTTGAGCAACCAAAGCCGCCGCTCGGTCATTCAGCCCCTGCACCGCCGCTGGGCGAGTGTTCACATAGGTGAACGCCGCAAATGCGATCGAAGCCGCGGCTACCAGCCATCCCGCAAACCCCAAGCCGCCTCCCGACCCCGAGACGGTGTTAGACTGACCATTCTGGTTCATGCTTAAGCCGGTTGAAGGATTAAGGCTAGTATCGGGAGCGATTCGCCCAGCGACTGCTGCATCCGGGCCATTCTGTGCCACGCTGGATATTACTGGAGCACGCTGTGATGCGTCGATGCCGACCTTTTCGCCGGTGTTCAGGGCATTTTCGCGTGCACTCTCGCGTCCGCGTTGCAGCAAACGTGCTTTGACATCGCTCGGCATCGTTGACTTGGGGCCGGCCGCCGCCAAAGTCGCAGCACCGATCGACATTCCGATGGAAAGTTCGTCAACAACCACGCCGCGTTCATCGGTTAGCCGGGGCACGCGCCGAACTAAAGCATCGAGTTCGTACTGCTCGTTTGTGGTAAGGATCCCACCGCTTAGCGCATCGCTAAGAAGGTCTGCGAGCCGAATTGAGTCAGCGGTAAAGTTCACGGGTTCGGTCGGTCGTCCGGCAAGGTTCAGGTGCTTCACGTCATTATTCATGAGCCACCTCCTTTGCCTGCGGTCTTACTTATTCCACCTGCCAGAGCTTCGCGCAAGTGCGCCAAGCCGCGGCGGATCCGGGTCTTTACGGTTCCAAGTGGAACGTCCATCACGCTTGCGATCCGTTCATGCGTAAAGCCTTGGTACAACGCGTACCAAAGAACATGCTTTTCGTCCGTTTCTAACTCATCGAAGGCCTCGGCAGCTTTGCGAACATCATCGCCTAACGCGGTGACCTCTCTTGAAGGCGACTTTGCCTCGATCATCGCGGCACCGTCATCTAGCTGCACGGTCCGCCGGGCCTGCAAACGGCGCTGCCGATCAATCAACCTCCGGTGTGCGATGGTGGCGATAAAAGCCGGTTCACTCCCCATTGAAGGGTCATACCGTGCTGCAAACCGCCATACTTCTACAAAGACTTCTTGAACCGCGTCTTCGAGGTCGTCCCCGAAGCCCTTGAGGTATCTCTCCGCGAGTCCCCAGATGGTGCCGCCGTATTCGTCAAGGCATAGCGCAACGGCCAAATGGTCGCCCGCGGCTATGCGTTGAAGGAGAGGTTCGGCCATCCGTATATTTCGTTCTAAGCGGTGAGAGAGAGAGTCAGGTTGGACGGGTTCCAACCAGAACTCCATCGTACCGCGTCAAACTCTTCTCAGCGGTACTAGTCTTTCGGGATTGAAGCGGTCGCGGATGGCGACACCATTGTTTTACCTCAAGGTCCGGCGGTTAGGCTGAAGCAAGATGCTTGGTTTTTATCCAAAGCTGCCTGGTTGAGCAAGGCTGACGGACTGCTTTGCCAGTCTTTAACGGCAACTCACTGCACTGCAGTAGCGCGGTAACTAAAACAGGTCGTTCGAGCTGGCAGAGGGAAACCCTCCTCCTAGGCCTGATACCCTGCGTCTTCTATGCACATTAGCGTCGCCTGGCTCAACTCGTTACTCGCACCCGCATCGCCAGTACTCTTAGCTGATGAGATCGAAAACGCGCTGATGAATCTGGGATTTCCTAGCGAAGGCCGCGAGGTGAGCCCTAGCGGCGATGTGGTTCTGGACGTCGAGGTCACCAGCAATCGGGGCGACGTGCTTTCTCACGTTGGAATGGCAAACGAGATCGCGGCGAAGTACGAGCGCGTTATCGTGCTCCCTCATGTTCCCGCAGCGGCAGTCAGCGATCAGCCTTCCAATCTAACCGTTGAAAATTACGTCCCTGGCGACTGCCCCCGATTTACTTCCCGTGTCATTCGTGGAGTGAAGGTGGGCCCCAGCCCTGCATGGCTGCGAGAGCGGCTCGAATCCGTTGGCCAGCGATCAATCAGCAACGTTGTAGATATTACAAACTATATTTCGCTTGAACTGGGCAATCCTTGCCACGTCTTTGATCTGAGCAAGCTCGCTGGAAATAAGCTCATTGTTCGCAATGCTTATGATAAAGAACGATTGACTACCTTGGATGGCAAGGTACGGGTGCTCGCAGAGGATCAGATCGTCGTTGCGGATGAGCAGCGTGCCCAGAGCCTCGCAGGAGTGATGGGCGGGGCCGATTCGCAGGTAAGCAGTGAAACTACTGATGTTGTGCTTGAGATGGCCACCTGGGAACCAGCTGCGGTACGGCGGGCTGCTCGTGCTCACCAGTTACGCACCGATGCTAGTTATCGGTTTGAGCGCACCGTCGATGCTCGAACGATCGACGCTGCGGCGGAGCGCGCGGCGGATTTGATTGTTCAGGTCGCGGGCGGCGCGCGCTGTGGCCGAGCGATCGATGTGGGTCAGCCTCAAGCGCGCGCGGCTGGTGCGGGTTCGCAAGACATAATCAATGCCGAGTCTGGTCGGCTTATGATTACACTTCGCCCAGCGCGGTGCAATCAGATTCTGGGCGCTGAACTCACCCTTGCGGAAATGGTGCTGTTGCTGGAGCGATTGCGAATCCGATGTTCGCCCTCGCCCGATGGGGGCATCCTTGCGGCGGTTCCTTTTGATCGCCGCGACCTCACGCGGGAAATAGACTTAATTGAAGAGATCGCCCGCCTTCGCGGCCTTGACCAGATTGAGGTGCTCGATGCGATCCCTGTGCGCATTCGCCCGCCGCAGAATAATCAGGTGGCCAGGCGCGAGATGGCCGCGACGCTTACCGGCCTTGGTTTTTACGAAACAGTCACGTTTTC
The DNA here is from genome assembly GCA_964450325.1 of uncultured Phycisphaeraceae bacterium. Taxonomy (GTDB): domain Bacteria; phylum Planctomycetota; class Phycisphaerae; order Phycisphaerales; family UBA1924; genus UBA2402. The sequence goes on from CAYVFW010000029.1 coordinate 20,736, forward strand.
GTTCATCTCGCCGCAGGCAGCGGCCGCGTTTGTGCCGGCGGGACTGCAACTCATTCAGGTGAGCGCGGAGCGACGTAAGTCCGAGCCGGTCTGCCGCCCGAGCGTGATTCCGGGCCTGCTCGCGTGCCGGCGCACGAATCAGCACGGGGGCGTGAAGGTAGCGGGGGGGATTCGGCTCTTTGAAACGTCTGCGGTCTTTGCCCAAGACAGTGCCGGGGTGAGCATTGAGCGTCAGAACCTTGCGCTCCTCCTTGATATTGTGTTCGAAGGTAAGCGGGCCGCGACCTCTGACCTGCAGCGTGGAGTTAAGTTACTGCGGGGTGCCATCGAAGCAACTGTGCGAACGCTGGCCGGGTCGGGTGCTGTGGTAGCCTGCCGGGATGCTAAGCCGCACTGCCAAGGGCTTTCTGAGTTGGGTTACGCTGAAGTTACGCTTGATGGGTACCGAGTAGGCTATCTGGGAATGGTAAACGATGAACAGTTGAAAATGTACGATCTTGGCGGCCCTGTGGCGGTTGCGGAGTTGGGGCTTGCGGAACTACTCGCGCCTTTCCCGCCTCGTGCCACGGTGAGCGTGCCTCCGCAGTTTCCGGGCATTGAGCGGGACCTTTCGCTAATCGTCGATGAGCAGACGACGTGGGATGCCATCAGCGCTCAGTTGTATAGCTCGCCGGATCCGCGGCTCGAAAAGGCGGTTTTCCTTGGGTGCTTCCGCGGCGAGCAGATCGGCAAAGGTAAGAAGAGTGTTACAGTCCGCTTATCATTCCGCGATGAGGAACGCACCCTGCGGCATGACGAAATAGACAGCCCGGTGCAAGCGATGACAGAAGCGATGAAGCGAACGCTGGGCGCCACTCTGCGGGTTTAGCGAGCGGGTGCTGTTGCGACTAGTACTATTTTTCAATCGACGGACTCTTCATCGTGCCAAAGCCCAAAGCAGCCGTGATCGTCGGGCCTACCGCGGGCGGCAAGACGCGTCTAGCCGTTGAATGTGCACTCGCCTACCGGGAGCGATACGGGTCCTTCGCAGAAATTATTTCCGCCGACTCGATGCTAGTGTACAGGGGCTTGGACATCGGCACCGCCAAGCCAACCGCAGCGGAACGGCGTGGCGTGGTGCATCACTTAATTGACATCTGCGATCCTGACGAACCTTTCTCGGTGCGAGATTGGCTTACATCCGCTGAGGAGGCGATGGCCGACATCCGCGCTCGCGGGGGCTGGCCCTTGATTGTGGGTGGGACACACTTATATATTAAGTCACTGCTGGAGGGAATGTTTGACGGTCCCGGTGCGGATGAAGTGATTCGGGAGCGCCTCCACGCATTGCCGACCTTGGAACTTCGGCAGCTGCTGGAAACTTTGGACCCAGCCACCGCCGCTCGCCTTCACACGAATGACATACGCCGCACCGTTCGCGCGCTGGAGGTTTTGGAGCTCACGGGCACTCGCATCAGCGAGCATCGTCAGCAGTGGGACAAGGGTGGGGATGCCCGCGACGACTTGGTGCTGTGCGGCCTCGATTGGCCCGTTGAGCTGCTGAACCCCCGGATCAACGCGCGAGTGAGACTTATGGTGGAGTCCGGCCTCGTCGCGGAGGTCATCGCCCTGCGCGAACAGGGCAAGCTGAGCGGGCAGTCTGAACAGGCCCTGGGATATAAGCAGATTCTCGCACACCTTGACGGTCACAGCACGCTTAATGAGGCTATCGAGCAGATCAAAATAGAAACCCGAAGGTTCGCAAAGAACCAGCGAACGTGGGCCAAGCGGCTCCGCACGACGCCCGGCGCGGTTTGGCTGAGTGTTCAAGATGCGTCCGAGCAAGAGTTACAACAGAACATTGCAACCATTCTCGCGTCGTGTATTGCGTTAGCAGACAACGCTACACAGCTATGAGTCAGAGGACTAAAGACCGCAGGTTTGCGCCGCTCTCAACCGAGGGTGAGAACCGGCTGCGCCGCAGAATTTACGCTGCCTATACCGTGCTGGTTGTTACATTCGTCTTCCTGGTGGGTCTGGCGCTGGGAATCGGCCGGCCGCGGTGGGTGCTCGGTTGCATTCCCGTGTTGATTGTTGTGAACACGTATGCTTTTTACGCCGTGGCCGCGATGCGCAAAGCAGGTTACGCCGCTCGGGCGCAGCTGCGGGCAGGCGGCTACCGCGTCTGCCTTCAGTGTTGTTACGAACTTCCAACCGGTGAGCAACAGGGCATTTGCTCCGAATGCGGACGGGCTTTCGAGGCTGCGGGGCTCGAAGCTGCGTGGGAGGGCCGCTACAGAGATTTGCTGGCGGAAAATAAGTCCAAGGGAAAGAGCGAGAGGACGTCGCAGTAATACTTATGTTGGGATTCTGCCTCGCCACAGGTTTGTAAAGGGCAGCCGATCTGCGGAGACCAGCGCATCATAATCTTCTACCGTCATGCCGAAGCGAATATGATCTCGCCAGGCGTAGTTAATTCGCAGGTACTTTGTCGCCAGACCCTCATGCCGGAACCCCAGCGAAGTAATCAGCCGGATAGACGCGGTGTTCTCCGGGATGATGTGGGCCTCGCAGCGGTGCAGCTTCGCGGCGTTGAATACGAAATGAACGGCTATTTCGACCGCAGCCGCGGTATAGCCCTTTCGCGAGTGGGCTGCTCCGATCCAGTAGCCAAATGTGCAGCTCTGCACCGGCCCCCGCATGATGTTACTAATACTGACAGTACCGAGAAGCGCTTCGGTGGGCTTCTCAAAGATAAGATATCGAAGCGACGATTCAACCCGCGAGGTTGCGAGGACGCGTTCAAAGAGGTCGGGGCTCGCCCACTCCTCATCGTCTCTCCCCGGCGAGGTAGACCACCAAGGCTCCAGATGCTTACGACTTTGCGCCACGACGCGGAGGTACTCGTCGCGGTCGGCCGTGCGCGGGTGCCGGAGATATATATTGGGTGGTTGTCGTGGCG
>CAYVFW010000030.1:0-22875 GCA_964450325.1 uncultured Phycisphaeraceae bacterium
GCCTACAGATATTTTGTTACATTCTTGCAACTGGGGACGCGAACGCACCGGCGGCCCCGGCGGGCAGCATCGTAACAAAGTAGAGACGGGCGTCTGGATCACGCACGTTCCTACGCTGATTGAAGCCCAGGCTGGCGAGCGCCGCAGCGCGGAAGAGAACAAACGTGTGGCCATCACGCGGCTGCGGCACGCGCTCGCCGTCGATGTCCGCTGCCCTGTCCCGCTGGGCGAAGTTCGCTCCGCCCTCTGGCTCTCGCGTTGCAACGCTGCGGGCGTCATCGCCTGCAACCCCCACCACGAGGCCTACCCCCACCTCCTGGCCGAAGCACTGGACATCATCCACCACGCCAACTGGGACGTGAAGAAGGCCAGCCTGCGGCTGTGCTGCTCCATGAGCCAACTGCTTAAGTTTATTAAAGATTACACTCCCGCGCTGCTGAGGGTAAACGAAGAACGTAAACGGCGAGGCCATCACGCGATGAAGTAGGACACAGGCTCATGCCAGAGCCAGTCGTATCCACCATCATGACCCTCTATAACCGGGCCACTTACGTCCGCGATGCCGCCCGCAGGCTGCTGGCGCAGTCGCTTACGTTGTGCCCAGACCACCGCTCGCTCCCAAAGTATTATATTACGATTAAGCGTTGAGAGTCTCGACCTCAAGCCCCTCCGACGGTACCGCGCGAAAGACCAACGGTGAGCGGCCCCCTGTTCGCAGTGCATGCTCGACCGCCCCGCACGCTTCATCGTCGCAGAGCGCCACGATGCAGCCGCCAAACCCACCCCCGCTCATCCTCGCGCCATGAACGCCCGGCAGCGCGCACGCGAACTCCACCATCGCGTCCAGCTCTGGGCAGCTTACTTTATAATCTTTCTTGAGGCTTTCGTGCGACTCTGTCATATAAGCTCCCGCAGCCGCGGCGTCACCATCACTGATCGACACGCAGAAATCTCTCGTAAGCCGGCTTTCGGCCAGGACATGGGCGACGAGGGGCACCGCCTCGGGGTCGTCAGCGTCGACGAGATCAACATCGCTGATGCGGTTGATGGCTTGCATCAGAGTGGGGTACTTTCGCCCCGTGCCGCGGCATATAATTTGCAGCGCCGACTCGATCTTCGCCCGCCGATCAGCGTAAGCAGTGGCAACTAAATTATGACTTACACCGCTGTGAGCGACCACGAAGGCAAGGCCTGGGGCAACGCTAACATCCAGCTTCTTGCCTGTGGCAAAGTTAATTAATATAAGGCCCCCCGGCGAGCCGAGCGTACAGATGAGTTGATCCATGATCCCGCAGGGCACACCGGCATACAGGTGCTCGGCACGCTGGGCGAGCTCGGGCACCCGCGAGATCGTGGGGTTAAGCTTACTAAGTCCTACGCACGCTCCGATAGTCGCGACCTCGAGCGCGGCGGATGAACTCAGCCCCGCGCCGACGGGGATGTCGCTCGCGAGAGCGAGTTGCAACCCGCACTTGCGGAGCCAGCCCGTTTGTGCAGCGCACGCCGCGGCACCGACCGCATAGGCCGCCCAGGTTTTAGTTACGTTGGGTCCGGCGAACGCGGCGGGGGTGATGTCCTTCCATGCGCGAGAGTAAGAGCGCGAACCCGCGGGAACTTCGTGCCCGGCCCATTCTGTTACAACGCTCACCATACCATCATTAGTTAACTTTGCCACGACGGCGGTGCGGAGCTGGATCGCCATGGGCGCCGCGCTGCCCCCGGCGTAGTCGGTGTGGTCACCAATTATGTTCACGCGGCCCGGGGCGTGCCCGCAGGATATGGGCCGGGTGCCGAAGGTGCGGACGAAGAGATCGGTAGCCCGCTCCCGCACGTGCCCGGCATCAGCCGCGAGCGGACGCCAACCGAAGCGATCCGTTAAGAGGGAATGCGATTGGGGCGCAAGCGGGGAGGGAGGAGTTGGGTGCGGCTGGTCCATATTATGTTAAGTTGTCGCTCTCCCGCGCCTGCTTGGAATACCTGGCAACGAACGCGGCGTATTGCTCGGGGGTATCGATGCCCGTGCCGAAGCCTTGGTCGCGCTGGCTCTTCGTGAAAGACGGCTCGTGACGAGCCACAGCGATGCGAAAGCCGTGCTCTAGCACGCGGAGTTGCTCAAGCGATTCGGCGGCCTCCAGCGGGGTAGCCTTAAGTGTAACATAAGTCTTAAGAAACGCGGCCCGGTAGACGTACAGGCCTACGTGACGTAACATAACAACCGCCGCGCCCCCGCTTGCTCGCACGTGAGGAATGGGGCTGCGGGAAAAATAAAGGGCCTCGCCGCGTACGTTAAGCACCACCTTGACGATGTTAGGATTCGCAAAGTCGGCGGGGTTGTCGATCGCGTGGGCGATCGTCGCGACCTCCGCGCCGCTCGAGCGAGCCATGGCAACAGCCGCGAGAATCGCTGCCGGCTCGACTTCGGGCTCATCGCCCTGAACATTAATGATGTAGTCATCGCCGTCCGCGTTCGCCGCGGTGGCCGCCTCTTCCAGCCTGCTGGTGCCGTTAGGGTGGTCCTCGCGTGTTAATATTACTTCCGCTCCGAACGACTTGCACGCGCTGGCTACCTCGCCCGAGTCGGTAGCGATGAGCACCTGAGACAGCCCGGGCACCCCGCGAACCCGCTCCCAGACGTGCTGGATAAGGAACTTGCCCGTCTCCTTTGCGAGCACCTTTCGGGGGAATCGCGAGGAGGCCAGGCGGGCGGGTATGATGGCGATGGTGCGGGGCTGGCTCAAACGCGGTGCGGAGAGACTGTAATGTTACTATAGATCAGCGATCCGCTGTGATTGCTGACAAATTCAACTATTTCGGAGGCGAGGCCAATTGCCCTTGGGCGGCGGTTGCTGACCGTCACGCATCGCAAATCATCAGACGAAACTAACGTGACTCGATCACCATTTTACTGCTTTTTGCATACGTCCGAGCTGGATAAAACAGGCCGCTTTCATCGAGGACTGTTATGCGCCCCGCGGGCCTTTGAGCCTGGACAGCAGCGCCTTGATGGCATCGCGGCGGATTCGCACATCGCGGTACCCCATCTGCTGGCGAGCGATCATCGAGGCGAGGCGATCTGCCTCTTCAGCACTGGGCAGATCACCATCTTGCTCGGACTTAGCTTGAAGCGCGGTCATAAGGAAATACCGAATCTCCATCTGCGTATCGGGCAATAGGTCCTTCAGTTCGGAGGCATGGCGGAAGGTTTCGATGGCTTCTTCGTTCCAGCCAATTTTGTGGAACGCCTGACCCAGCATCGTCATCGAGCTCGCACGGTTACGCGGATCATGCTGCGCTTCTTGAAACTGCTCGATTGACTCGCTGAACTTGCCAACCGCGAAGTAACGTTTACCCAACTCAAACCGGCGAGGAAGATCGGTCGGATAGTTTTTTACCCGCTCAATATGTTCGGCGAGTTCCAGAGCCGCGTGCTCTTCGTCGGCTTGCGCGAGCATCCGTTCAATAGTTTCGTTGCCCGGTGCCTTCTCGAGCATGTGCCGCAACTCACTCGCTTTGCGGCGCGATTGACGGATGCGAATATCACCGGCAAGCTCGCGAAAGCGGAACTGCGCAAACTTCGTGAACGCGTTGAAGTAGAGCTCGTGCGCGCGTTCTTCGTCGGCCGGGCGGGCACGCTCAAGTAGAATCTTTGCGTAACGTTCGATGGCGGGAAGATCGTCTGAGCGCCGGTCGTAATCGGCTTTAGCGGTCTCGATCAGCCGATCGATTGTTTCATCGGTCTTAACAATTCGTTCCTGCTCCTCGAGCTGCCGTTGCTTGTCCGCGTCGCGGATGTTGGAACGGAACCCACCCGCCTGACCGGCTTTGTCGTACCCGCCCTTATTCATGGTGGCCATCGCGGCGAGGCTACGGATCTTGGCAGCAAGATCGCCGTCGGTCCGATCTAGCGCGAGGGCCTGTTCACGGGCCGCGAGGGCTTTTTCGTAGGCTTCAATCTTCTCGAAGCATTCGCTGCACTTTATTAGAAGATCCTTGCGGACCTTCTTCTCCTGCAATGTAATTCCAAAGGCGCGATCGGTGATCCAGAGCGCGGGGGCTTTCAATGCGAGTTTCGAGGCTCCTTCGGCGGCGCGGACTGCGAAGACCGCCTCACGCGGCTTCATACCCCACTCAAGAAGTGAAAGCAAGAATCGATCGACATCGCCTCGCCCAGAGACTGACTTAATCACGTCTTTGCTGATGGGCTTCTTTCCGGCTGAGTCCGCGACGAAGCGATCAATCGCCGAGAAAAGCCCCTCAAAGCCGCTGAGGTTATTGGGATCAAACCTCAGGCCGCTAAGCCAGAGTTGAACGGCGTACTCATAATTACTGGCGTCGTACATCGCGCGGGCGTGGGAGAAAAATTTCTCCGCCTTCGCGGGCGAAAACTCCATCGCGGCTCCGGATGCAGGTGGGGACGCTGCGCCCGCAGCATCGCCGCCGCTAACTCCACCAGCAATGCCGCCAACTCCCGCTGCACCCGCAACGGTACCGGGCTTCTGCTCGTTGCTTTCGGACTTTCTCCAAGAGAAGATCGCCAAGGCGTAACCTCACTATTCAAGTTATGTGCGTCTGAACGCGGGCCATCCCGCCGCTCACGGGCCACCGGATTATTGCACCGCTTCCCAGCGCGAAGCTCTTCACCGGTCTGCCGCTGCGATTTAGATAGTACGGTCTGCTATGTACCGCCGCGAAAGTAAATGCGTGACACATTCGCTCACCCACACCGTCGCGTAATTTTCGCCCATCCCCCGCCTACCGCGATAAGTTTCCATTCATCCAAAATGCGGGGATTGGCACGCTCACCTATCTCGCTCCAGCCCAAGGGCACCGGTGGGGACTTTTTTCAGCTTGCCACAAGCCTACGCGAGCTGCAACGAATCAGCCAACTGAAACAGAGGCTTCTGTATCACCTACACCGGCACCTGCGACCAACGACCCACTCGCGGGGGAAAATTGAACCTCTTCGGACAACCTCAACTGTTCCACGCCGCAGAATCATACGTATACCGAACAAACTAGATCTACTCGGCGCGAAAAAATGGGGCGGACTTGAGTCCGCCCCATCGGGAAGATGCAGAGATGGAGCGGGCTAGCCGCGTTTATCGGCGGGAGAGGACGCGATTGAGCAGCGAAAACTCATTTTGCCCACCGAGGAAGAAGTTGGTGTTGTTCACCGAATCTACGCCGTTTGAGAGGTCACGAAGCACGTTGGAAAGGGCGAAGGCACGGCCGGTTCCTGGGAGGTTCTCGGGCGCATCGGCCGCGGTGCTCGCGAAGGTGGGGGGAATGGGATTGGCTCCGGTTTCTTCAGAGATACGAAGGCCCATGAGCTCACCGACGCGGCGGGTGACCGCTCCGGTGAGCGCTTGGGTGAGTGTATCGAGTCCGGCGATTCCGGGCTCGATACCTTGAATCGCGAACGAAGGCAGGAAGACAATGGCCTCATCCTGAAGATCGATATTGAACGGATCGGAGTGTTCGCTGAAGCCGTAGGGCTGGTTGCTTTCGAATGCCCGGCTCAGGAAGTCAAAGTTGAACGCGCCGGAGAAGGAGTTGTAGATCGCCAAGACGGGATCGCTGGTGTTACTTAAGAAGACCGTGGAGAAGGGCTGGAACTCGAAGTCGGCTGGGTTAGCAGAGAACCGCACATCAAGACCCGCGCCTTGGTAGATGGAGTTGAGGCTGGAAACCAACTGGCGCAGAACATAATCATTCACCGCGAGGCCCGCGCTGGTCTGCCCGGTAAAGCCGAGCGTCCTGACATCGAAGCCGCCAAACTGCGTAGTGAAACCACCTGCTTCAAGCCAAGAGACCGCGCCACCATTGGTTTCGAGGAAGACGTTCTGCGTTGTCTTCTGGATCACCCCGGTTCCATTGGTGACGATCTCAAGCTGGTAGTCGGTGTTAAAGACACCTTGTAAGTAAACCGCAAACGTGCCCGCAACACCGTCGACGCTTCCGGCCCTGCTGGGAACGACGAACTCGGCGAAGAAATCACCGTTTGCATCGAACCCGTAGCGGCTGGTTCCGTTGTCGGCAATTGTGTTATTCGCAACGCCTCCGATCGGCCTGAAGTCGGTGGGGCTGAAGACCAAGACACCGTCATCGACCGTCCTTGAAGCAGAGGTTTCGAAGACGCCAAACTGGACGAAGCCGCGGTTGTCGCTGAAGTTCACGGGGGACGCCTGACCAAGGTCGGCACCGAACTGCGTCAATCGAACCGTGACCTTTAACTTCGTGCCGGGCGCAACCGGCAAGCGGTTATTCAGGTGGAAGATATCAACATCGGCTGCTGCGAGCGAGTTAGGCACACCGGCGTGGCCGCGCGGCCCGATGGCGGTCGTAACAACTTGAGTAAGGGCACCGGCGGCGTCGCGGGAGGAGGTAACGTAAGTTCCTTGGCTGGGCACGCCGTTGGAACCGGTGACCGCGCCGGTGGTGCCATCTCGGGTGAATCTATAGCCGGATCGAAGGATCGAGGGTAAATCGTCGGTATTGCCAAGCTGGCCATCTGGACCGGCGAACTCTTGAGCGGGTGGCGCGACGACAATGGGAGTTCCATCGCCGGCGGTTGTGTCGCTCGTGAAGCCACTGTCGCCGTCGTCAAAGACTTCTACCGTGAAGTTATAATCGCCTACACGCAGCGGGAACTGATTGGGATTAATAACACTGGAATCGGTGAGGTTGGTGGAGTTACCGACCACGATGTAATAAGTACCTGTCTGCTGGATGAGGTAGGTCTCAGCAAAGGTGATGTCTGTCTGGAGGCCGGTGGGTGCGGGAAGGGAGACAACAAAGTCGTTGACAGTACTGATCACGCCCGCTGTGCCGTTGATTGTGGGATCGACCAACTGACGGGTAGCGAGGGTCGCGGTACCCTGCATCCTTCCCAATCGGAGAATCTGGCCCGCTTGTAATGTAACCGCGTATACGTCTACATCGCCCGCGAAACGGAAGAGATTGGTATCGTTATCGGGGTGATCGCCGATGAAGCCGCGGACGGTGATTGATGTATTAATATCCGGCAGGTTATCAGAAGCTGTGTTTGAATCTAGAACAAAGTTAAGATTGCTAGCGCCGTAGAAGTCAACACGCCGAGTCTGGGTGGTGCCTACGCCCGTCGCGGTGCCAACCGACGCCGTGATCTTATCGCCTGCATCGCCGACGATCGCATCTTCACTGAACTGGTCGCCGGCTTCGGAGAATCCATCGCCGTCACCATCAAGGCCTACGCCTACCAGGCGAGCGCGGAAGATCGCCGGATCAATCTCGAAGCGGTAGACACCTGGGCCTGGGCGATCGGGGACGAGAGGAAGATCGCGTTCGGTGACGGAACGAGCCATGATTACACGGATTGTATTAGTAGACGCTTCGTAACCGAGCGTGTAATCCACGCCTTGAATCAGGCGAATCTCAATATCGCCGTTGCCACGCACTTCGCTGACGCTGAGGGAGGCGGGCACGGAGGAGAAGTCCACGGGCTGATTGAAGTTAAGATTCGCAATGAAGACGCGGTTATCAACTGTGACGTTAATATCCACAACTTGGCCCGAGGCTGGCGTGAGGAGGGGTGCCTCGGTGGCGAAGTTGGAACGCGCGCCGCTAAACACCGCGCCGCCGATGCGAACGACGCCCAGCGATCCGCTGCTGGCGATGCGGTAGGCTTCGGTGGAGCGGGTCGAGCCGACCTGTGTTCCGCCGATAGTTACGGAGGTGATGACGCCCCGGCCAGCAGCAACGGTGTCGTCGATCGTGCCGTAGAAGCCGTCACCGCCGCGGTAAAAGCCTGCAACGATATCAGATTCCTGGAAGTTACCAGCGATGCTGACCGCACCGATGGTTCCGGTGCTGAGCACATCCGCGGCTGAACCGACACCGCCGTAGAAGGAATCGGTACCAAAGTCGACGCCGCTGACCAGAGCTGAATCGAAGAAGTCGCCGGTGATGGAAACCGCGCCGATGCTATCACCCGCACTGATCACCGTCGAACGGGCGGAGCCTAATGTAATATTACCAACCGAGTTGCCAAAGCTGAGCACGCTGCGATCTGCGGAAGCGGCGGTGAGGCTCGCCGTGTCCCGGTTTACTCGGAGCAGACCACGCGCCGCGCCGGTGATGTTCACCGCGCCTGTGGAGAGCGCGAAGATAGAAGCCTCTCCGCTTATGTTGGCGTTGGTGGCACCGAACTGGCCGGTGATGGAAAGAGTGGTAATAGCGCGAGCGGAGAGCTCGCCTCCTACCAGCCCCGCGATAGTAATGGCGGTAGAGTCTCCGCCGATGGCCATCGTGCCGGTTCCCTCAACGCGCGCCAGTGACAGCGTGTTCACATTACCATCGATTGTAATGTCGCTGTCGCCCGTCAGGATGCTCGAGACGGTCAGTGAGTTCAGCGAGGCATCGTCGGTGCTGAAGATGTCAAACCCGTTGAGCGTGCCCGCGCTGCTCGCCACCGTGACCACGGAAGCCGCGGTGGTGTTCACGAGGTAGAGGGTACCGGTGTTCACACCGGGCAGGAAGATACCGGTGCCGCCGCCGGTGAGGGTAATCGTAATTGTGTTGGTACCGGTGTTGAACGCACGGGTTCCAGTGAAGGTGATGGTGATGGCTGGCAAGGCGGTTGTAGCCGGATTGAAGATGCTGCTGTTGGCGTTAGGCAGCGTAGTGCCGCCTCGTGCATAGCGGTTATCGTTGGCGACGCTTGCAGAAAGATTATCACCGAAGGCCGCCACGCCCGCACCCACTGTGCCAAACGTAAGTGCCGCGATGCTAGAGACGCCAAAGGCGGTAAAGTCATCGCCTGTGGCGTAGACACCATCGGCGCCGGAGTTGATCCCCGCCACAAAGGTCGAGTTCTCCACGCGGCCGGTGACGGTGATCGCGGTGATATTGCCGCTCTTGACTGTGTCGAGTGCTTTGCCCGCGCCGCCAGCACGCCCATCTGATCCTAAGTCGACCATCCCCGCGACGAAGAGCGCGTTAGAAACGTTGCCCGTGACGACAATCGAGGTGATCGCATCGCCCGCAGCAAAGTATGATCCAAGGCCGGTTGAAAGGGAATCATTTCCGACGTTGCCAGTGATGGCGATTGAGGTGATCGCACGCTCGGCGAAGACGGCCGCTTCGTAGACATTTCCGCCCGTTACGACGAACTTAACAATGTTGCGGTTCGCGGAGATTGTTGGACCCTGATAGCCAGCCGCTTCGCGGATGCCGGGGGGCAACTGGTTGCGGCGGGGATCATAAGCTACCGCGGCGGAGGAGCCCGGGTTCACACCCACATCGCCGAATATGCCGTCCACACCCGCTACGACGTTGAGCAACGTTATATCGAAATCGGCATGGACATTGCCGTAGAGGCTACCGTTTGTGATATTAATCGCACCCAGGCTGCCATCATAAGCGGCGATGGTGTTGCCCTGCAGGAACGAGCCGTTGGTGAAAGCGATGGAAGTTATACCGCCGCTGTAGGAGATGATGTCTCCGTCAAAGTCGCCGGCGATGGCGACCGTGCGGATCGAGCTGAAGGCGATGATTGAACCGTATGAAATCTGATTGTTGGTGGGAGTACCCACCGCGCCGCCGATGGTAACAGTGCCTGTGATCGCCCCGCCCACGCGGATATCACTATAAAGGCTGCCGGTGGGAACTGCCGCGCCACCCAGGTCACCGCGGATGAGCACGACGCCGGTGGCGCCCAGCCTGCCGATGTTACGACCGGCGTTCAAACCGGCGATGTTTCCGCTCACGTCGGTGCGGACCACAAGGTCGCGCCCCGCACTCACAACGCCGACATTACCGCGAGAAGTAGTCGTCGTAATTCTGGCGTCGATATCACCCGCGGACGAAGTAACAGTGCCGATGGGCCCGGTCGCGGAGATTTCGCCGCTGATGCCGTTAGTAGCACTGATAGCATCGATGCGACCATCCGGGCCCGTCACGGCAATGCTGGTGTTCTGGATGGTGTTCGAAACAGTGAACGCCGCGAGTAAGCCCGATGAGAGGAAAGTAGACGCGTATACATCACGGGAGGTGACGGCCGTCAACTGACCCACGGTGATCGATGAAGCGCGGATGGCGTTAGACGCCGAGATGAGGCGAAGCTCGTTATCTACGTCGATGGTAGCTCGGTTGATATTCACCGCGAGAACACCCACCCTGACGTTCCCCGTCAAATCGATGTAAAGATCGTCCATGTCGGCGATCGCTTCGATTCGGTCAACATCACCCGCGGCAAGGATTTCGTTTACACGCAGTTCATCCAGACTTCCCGTGAGCGAAGTATTACGGAATCCCTGCGCTGTTATGGTGCCGATGTCGCCGGTGGCTCCCACGCGAGATGCATCAAAGAACGTATTGGTAAGGCGGACGGTGCGGACATCTGAGGCCCTGATTTCCGTGCCGAAGAAGATGCCGTTGGTGTTTTGGATATCACCGATGTCGCCCCGACTTACATTATCATCGCCGTAGAGGAACGACTGCCAGAAACCGTCCAGATCCTGCACGCCCAGATAGGTATCGCGGATCGTCGCTCCGATAAAGGAGATATTATTGATCCCATCCGCGACAACAGTGTTTACATCGGGTTCGGAGTTGGAGGCGCTGATTGGGCCTTCGATAAGCACGCTGCCGTCGACGCGCAGACTACTGACATCAACAAGGTTGTTGCGGGCGAAGATACCCGAAGTAGCGAAGGGAGACGGATCAGGTCGTCGTAACCCATCGCCCACATCTACGCGAAGAATGTTGGTCGCGTAGATCGTTCCAACAACCCCCTCGAAGGTGTTGAGCGCCGATGCGAGATCGTAATTTGCGGTGGCCAGCTGGAGCGTTGAGGTTGCGCCGAGCAGGATAACATCTCCCAGCGAACCGCGGGCCCGAACCTGCTGGACGTTGCCGCCGCGGACCAGCAGCCCGTTCAGGAACGGATCAACCGGTGAACCGATATCGTCAAGCGCTGCACTGCCATCACGGATGTCTGAATCGCGGATGGCCCGCTGAATCTTACCAACTGATAGCGAGGTATCGAACAGCCCGCCATTAATTCCGATAGGGGTGCCCACCGCACCGCCCGCGCCGACTGCGATGCCGAGCCGCGGCCCGATTCGCTGAGGGCCGAAAGCCGGGAGGACGGTCGAACCAAGATTGCCATCGACACTCACCTGACCAACCGCAGCAACGTCTATCGCGACGATATCGCCACCGAGGGTGGAGTTCAGAATTTCGATCAGGCCTGTTCCGCCGGAAGCAGTCACGGCGCGTGTTGCTCGTTCTTCGATTCGCCAAACGTCGATCTCAACTCCGCCGGTAATCTGCACGGAGGAGGTCGTATCGCCGGTCACGATGATGCGACCGATGCTCGCACGCCCACCGGTTGAACCAGTACCACCGCTAATTCGAAGGACGCGGCCGCCACTTAAGTCCGCGGCGATCTTGGCGATCGCAACACCCTGGGAACCATCCACGGGTAAGGCGACGACTTCGCCGACGCGCACGCCGTCGGGCCCATCTACGCGAATCTGAACGCGGGCACCTGCGTCATCGATAAGTTCGACTGTGCGATTGCCCAGGAGAGGGGTTGTAACATTAACACTGTTGCGGAGATCGATGCGTGGTGCATCGACAAAGAGCAGATCCGAGCCTGGGCCGAGATTCATGCGTATGGCGTTCAAGCCAAAGTAAATACCGCTACGAGCATCCGCGTCCTCATAGGTCGTTTCGTCGGCCTGGCTCACCAGCAGCGCTCCGATGGTGGAGAAGGGCGAAGTCGTGATGTTCATCGAGTCGCCCGCAACATGCCACGCGATGCGGATGCTACCGATATCGCCATTGCCGCCGGAGCGACCCGTGAAGATATTAAACGAGTTGGCACCGACGTCTTCGCGGCGGTTAGCGCCATCGGGGTCTTGATCCATGCCCACACCGCCGCGGATATCGATGGAGCCGATGCGTCCGCCGATGTTAAGCGTGAGGAAGTTAGTGTCGCCCGAGGTGCCGCCCAGACCACCTCCGAAGAGGGGTGAGAGACCGGTGATGAAGCTACCTAAGTCACCGCCTGCGGTGACCGAGATGCCGGAAACAGAGCTGCTGAAGGCGCCGGCCGGGCCAACGTCTGACCCGGTAGTAATATTATAAATCGAACCTGGGGTGGCGATCGAGCCGCCCTGCCACGACATGCTGCTGTCGGCATTTTGCGCGGTATTAGTAACGGAGGTTGGGTCTGAATCGGTGCCACCGGCACCGAGGAATCCCGTGCCTAATCGAAGCGAGCCGATGTTACCCGAGAGCACGGTGATTGAGCTGCCTTCGCCGCTGGCGCGGTCTGTAAAGCCCTGACCACCGCCAGTACGGTAACTACCGAGTGTCGCAGTGGCCAACCCATTGATTGCGACGGTGTAAGGGAAGCTGCCCGCACCGTCTTCAACGCTACCTGAGCCGTCCATCACCACTAGGTAATAGACGCCGGGGCCATCGGGACGAAAGTTGAGATTTGTTGCGATGAATCGACCTGAGCGTCCACCAGCATCGGGAGCGGCGACCACCGTTCCGTTGGCATCGACCACGCGGAAATACAATGAGGCAGGGTTCGCGCCAAGAGTAAAGCCGTTGGCGACAGTACCCTGAATGTTTACAACGCCCGCGCCGTCGACGGCGAATGCGTAGACATCGGCTTCGTCATCACCATTGAACGGATCGCGTTCGCTTACTTCGCCCTTGATACGCACCGATGCGGATTGACCATTGATTACTTCGGCGGCGAGGATGGAATCGTTCCTGAGGAAGTTGTCACCCAGCACGATCCCCTGCCCACCCGTCCGTCCGATGCCACTAGCAACCTGGCCGTTGAGAACAACATTGCTGTGCATTGCCGACATGCCGGGGCCGCGACCAGCAATCGGCAAAACCTGTGCATAGGCCTCCTGCTCGTAATAGATCGTCGCATCGCGCGAGGGCCGCGTGGTCGGAGAGTTGACATCGCCGACGACGGTGACATCGAGCTGGCTTCGGGCGCCGATGATGACGTGCCCCACAGTGCGGCCCACCACGAGCTGGCCATTGGTTTTGTTATTGGGATCGAGCGTACGGCCATCGCTGAAAGAAAAGTCGGGCTCGGGCGACCAGATACCCGCATCGGTGGCGACGACGAGGCTGCCCAGATCGCCCTCGACGGTCACTGAACCGTAAAGCGTTCCGACGGCCAAACGATCAACCGCACCGTTAAACCGCGAAGAACCGAAAAGCATCCCGTTGATTGCGATGCTCCCGATGGAGCTTCCATCGGTAAGGAAGATGCCTTGGTCAGCTCGGCTGAAACCGCCAGAAACAAGCTGAATCGACCGGTCATTTTCGTCGAGTGCAAAGCCACCGGGATTGTAAGAGAACTCGCTGGAATTATCGCGGAGGAACGGGGAGCCGACGATCACCGAACCAGAACCCGGCGGGAGGCCCCCGATGGTGAACTGGTTTTGGCGGTTGTCTGCTACAAAACCAAACCCAATTCGCTCGAAGTCATCATAAATTCCCTTGGGGTCGGTGCTGAGCGTCAAAACGAATGGCCCGTCGGTTAATATCCGCGGGACCAGACCGATGTTCGCACCTTCGGGAGTAGTTTCGGAATAAGAAAGCACCCCTCCAATTAGCGTAAACGAAGTACGAGAGTCGGTTCCGCTGAAGCGGATAGAACCGATGCCGTCGTTGCGCGCGGGTATTCCGTTATCGTCGGTATCGTTGGGGTTCAGGGTGCCTCGGCCGGGGATGCCAGCCAAGCTCGCGACCATGTCTCTGCCATAGAGGTCGGCGATTGACACAGTCGCGCCTACGGGCCCGCTCAAAGCAGCAATAGCACCGAACGCGCGACCCGTCACCAGCGACGCGAAACTTCCGCTCGGCGCCGTCGTAATTACGTCGTCGATCTCAAAGGCCGCATTCACTCCGGCGGCAGGGGGCGCAACGGTAACAAGGCGAACTTCATCGAAAGCATTTGAGTTCTGCGGCGGAGTGATTCTTATCGTGCCGAGCCCGTTGGGTGACGGCGGATCAAACAGATCTCGCAACGCATTACCCGTGAAGACCCCGGTGCGGATTCCATCTTGGTAGACTTCTAACCGCGTGCTGGCGATAATCAGGCCATTGGAGTCACCACCTACAGCACTGCGGTCTGGCCTGACCGTAAACGACATCTCCGTGACCGACCTTCGGACATTCTGTCCCGGTTGCCCCGCCTCGAAAAACCGGAACGCGAAAAACTCGTTGGTTTCGTTCAGCCGCACCCGAACGAAGCGATCTTGATTGTCGGCGGTCTGCGGCAGGGCCGCCACGGTGGCATCGCTACCAGGATTGATGTTGTGCAGAATCTGAAGGCCCGAGTCGCCAAAGATCGTTCCACTTGCAATGGGTCCGTACGGAGATTGATCGAACCCCTCGGCCTGCGCCTGTGGTTCCTGGTCCGTGATCTGCTCGGAGGTGGCGAGATACGGAATGTAATAATAAAATCCCGCCCTCGTCGCTCCAAGGCCAGTCGCCGGATCAACGTCGTCGGCCGTAATCGTCAGTGAGAAGAGCATCTGCCGGCGCTCAAGCTGCTCAACGCTCGGACGCTCCATCAGTCCTGCGCTTGAAGCGAGCGACGCGGCGTTCGCTGCGATAGGCTCACTCTTTCCGCAGGCGTCCATCGCGCGAAGCTGGCTGGCCACCCCGCCCCTGTTGCGCCCGAACGCGCGAGCTGACGTACGAACAAACGGCCGATTCACATTCTCGTTGCGACCCATTCGATTCTCCTGACCCGACACGATCTAAAACAGACTTGACTTGTTTCCCACGTCACCAGCGCCATCACCGCCGTCACCACCCAACTTCCACCCGCCCCAAAACCACTCAAGCACGCCGCCGCTCGACTTGCAGAGGGGACAGAGTACCCCGCCCAACATTCACCGTCCGAGGCTATGCCACGGATCTCTCAAATGGGCGGCCTTCGCGGCGTGATTGATCAGTCAGCCAAACTGCGGGCGGCCGTGATGCTCGCCTAAATTCCGAAAATTGCCCTGACTCTCGTTACTCGCCTACTGCTTCTGACCCAATGGTGCGTTTTGCAACAGCAAGGTTGCCTCAATCGCTAAGGAAGAAAACCCCTTCCTCCTGGCCTAAAAGGCGCCCAATGGCCGGGACCGCCGTTTGACCGCTACCCACATTATGGCCGCGAGTATGAGCGCGCTACGCACTTTTATCAGGGATGTTTCAGGATGCTTCAACAGACTCTGAACTTCTAGGGGAATGTATCCAAACTTTTCCCAAATATCGCTGGTTTTTTGCGGGTGCGGATTCAAGTTTCCGCTTGGCATATTCCTTGGCTGCGGGCACGCGGACTAGCAATTCCAAGCGTCCAATCGCGATTACAAAATCCTCTTGGAACGGGGATAGCTGCCGAGCACGGTGAGTTCGCGGCAGTGGACGCGCGCCTGCACGATCGCCTTGATCATGGGAGCATCGTCAATGTGACCGGTTGCATCTACGAAGAAGGCGTACGTCCAGTTCCGCCTTCCGCTCGGGCGTTTTTCAATGTGAGTGAGATTGATTTGGGACCGCTGAAACGCCGCGAGAACTTCGGCAAGTGCACCCGGCTTATCCGCAGTGTTGAACATCACGCTGGTTTTGTCGTCGCCGCTCCGCTGCGCTTTCTGCCTAGAAATCACACAAAAGCGCGTGATATTGCCCGGATTGTCCTCAATCCCCACGAGCAGCGGATTCAGCCCGTAGATCTGGCCGGCAAGTTCGCTCCCGATCGCCGCGGCGTCGGGGGTTCGCCGCTGTTCGGCTGCTTTACGCGACTCTTCGGCCACCATTTCTGCGGCCCGGCTGCTGCTTGGGGTGGGAATTCGATCCGCGCGCGGGTATTGGCGTGCGAGCCACACGCGGCATTGATCAAAGACTTCGGGCTTGGAAAAGATTCGCTTTACTTGGGCCGGGGCGCAGTTGGCCAGAAGGGTGTGACGGATATCAATCTGCACCTCCGCACAAATAAACATTTCGTTCTTACCGCGCTGGGCCAGATCGCGGAAGGCATCGAGCGTCTCCACGATTCCTCCGCCCGTTGAGTTTTCGATGGGAACCAGACCATAATTGACATGTCCGCGCTGCACTTCCGTAAATACGCCCGCGATATCGTGGAGGTCGGCGTGTTCAACGCTATCCCCAAAGTGCTTGAGCGCAGCCAGATGAGAATAAGACCCCGGAGGCCCTAAAAACCCGATCCGCAGCGGCTGTTGAAGCGAAAAACTACCCGACATAAGTTCGCGATAGATCGCCTCGAGCGACCGGTCGCTGAGGGGGCCGGTGTTAAGTTTCAACGCTCGCTCGAGCACCTCCGCTTCGCGATGAGGAGTGTACACAGGCAATCCGTGAGCCCGCTTATATTCGCCTACTCGCACCACGAGCGAGCATCGTTCATTTAATAACTCGATCAGCCGTTGGTCGAGTTGATTGATCCGCTCGCGGATCGAGGCGAGGTCAAGGCCGCTCGCATCAATGGCCACTTTTTTCTTTTTTGAGCGTGTGCTAGCGGTTTCAGCCCGTACAGCCGAGCCATCGGGGAGGGCCGGTGAGCTTGGGACGCTCGGCGCGGAAGTAGAATCCGAACGGCGACCGCCACTACGCGGCGATCCCGCGGGCTTGCCGTGTGAAGATTTCATTGAGGCAGCCGTGGGTTTGCGAGCGCGTAATGGCATAAGCAGATGAGAGTACCCGGCGCGGCTGACACCCGCGCCACGAGGGTCCTCTGCTTTATCGGTTACACCCCGCGTGGGCGAACACCGTTGAGGGCCTTGTTCATGCCTTACCGCAAGTTGAACCGGTTAGTTGCTTGCCCAGGTGCCCTCGCGAACTCTCGGCGAAGAGCGTTGCAGCACCCCCACCCCGGTTCGGGTAGGGAGCTAGTTAGAGCTTGGGCCGCCCCGAACGCGACTAGCACCCACCCTGGGACCACTGAAGAAAGAAGACCTCGACGTCGGCACCATCGACGCCGCCGTCAAAATTAGCATCCGCACGAGGTGCAGATACTGTCCAATCGATGAAGAATGCTTCAACATCAGAACCGTCGACTCCGCCGCTGCCATCGTAATCGGCGACGCACTCACATTCGTCGGGGATGCCGTTCGCATTGAGGTCGTTGGGTCCGGCTACACCGAACGAGACTCGGTCAATCCAATGCTCATTGGTGAGCCCGCCGGTGCGCCCACCAAACCCCAGCAACGCGACAAACGGAACATAATTAGGCACATCCAAGCGATCAACAATAGTAATGATCTCCTGGTTGTTGGACATGCGGACAGTAACGTGCTCGCCATCAAACACCACCTGAACCCTGCGGGTCTGATTATCAACCAGCGTGAACGGCGGAGTGAAGCGGCCCAGGGTTATTCCGTTGTGAGCAACCTCGACCGTATTATTACCTTCGCTGGCACCACCGGGGAAGTTGTCGTATGTATCAAACTGCACCACCAGAGTACCCGGACCACCGGGGCTTTCGTTCTGGCTTCCAGGACCCTCTTCACCAAACTGCTCTGTAGCCGCGTATCTCGCGGCGTCAAACATTGCAAAGCTTGCACCGTCGGCCCCGCTGCCAGCACCAATCCGAAGGTCAAATGATGCCGAAAGCGAGGTCATCGGATTGTTCGAGAGCGGTGCCCTCACCATGCTACCCAACAGCGCGTTGCCAGTGGTGGTAAGCCGAATGGCCCCACCAACCCACGCCGCGTTACCGTTGAGCGTGAAAGGCGCTGGGCCGCTGTCGAAGAGCGCAACCTCCTCGACCGTCACTTCACAGTTGTCGAGTACGCCATTTAGATTACAATCCGAAGACCGACCGGATGAAAGATCGCACTCATCGGGCACACCATTAGAGTCGCAATCGGTGCTCGTCCCCGCGGCGATATCGCCACTATCGGGAACCTGGTTATTGTTACAGTCTGGTGGCGGTGGCGGAGCGACATAACGCATGCGAAGAACACTACTGCCCCGCGCGATTGGATTATCGGTGATGTTCTCTGCGTAAAAATCGCTGAAATACAGACCGTCCGGACCGGCCGCAATCGCCACGGCGGAGGATGCTCCCCCGCCATTGTAATACGCGACTGCCCTGGGCCCCGACACCAGCGCACCCTGTGAGTTTACGATCCATTCGGTGATTGATTTCACGTTCGGATTGCCCGGCCCCACTGCGTAAGTACCACCCGACTGCGTGATGTACGCCCGCCCGTTGTATGAGTCGGGGAAGCCGCTGCCACCGAAGATCTCGGGCTGAACGAACGCGATATTCACGGGCGCCGTGGAGGGCACCCAGTTGTAGAGCGCGCCGATGGTCATGCTCTGGTCGCTGCCATCGTAACCAAAATTAAAGCCGCGGCTGAGCCGCGCAAATCGATCGACGCTGGGCCCGTTCTCCACAAAGTAAAGGGCCGAATCGCTCAGCCGCCAAGCACCACCAAAGGGGTTGCGCACACCGCTAGCGAAGATATAATCGCGGGCCGAGATACCGTCCATCAGGGAGAAGTACGGGTTGGCCTGCGCTGGCTGTCCGTTGCGACCAATACGCAAAATCTTGCCCCGAGCAAAGTTGAGGTTTGTCGCCGCGCCCGCGTCAAACCCATCGCCCACATGTACATAGAGGAATCCGTCGGGGCCGAATGTTATCTTAGAAATCTGGTGGCTCTGCCCTTGCGTCTCCGGGGAGAGGTCGAGCACGCGGGTGCGCGTCGCCATTGTTAATCCACCGTCGCTGCTGGTCAGTCGTTCCACGGCCGGGTAATGGGGCGCGTCCTCCACACCGGGAACCGAGCTGTAAAGCAATGTAACATAAAGATCGCCGTTCACCGGGTCCACCGCTGCGCACGCCAAGCCCTGCTCGCCCGAACCGGGGAAGTTGCCCGTGGGATTGAAGTTAAGTAAACCCGTCGCATAATCGCTCACAACACCATCACGCTGCACGACCTTAATCGCGCCGTACAACTCAACGACATAATATAGGGGCGAGCTTGGTAATGGCCCCGGGTTTGGCACGAAGACAATATTTACCGGCAGTTGAAACCCAGTCGCCACCACCTCAACACGAATATCCGATGTGGTGGTCCAGGGGACCGATGCCCCTCGTGCCAGCGTCGAAAAACTGGGTTGCGTCTGTCCAATCAGTGCAACATAAGTCGCACCATTATTACCAACCCAGTATGACTTGATCAACCCCGCAGCAATGTTCACCGCAGGCAGATAAATAGTGCGCGGCACGCCGTCATCATCGGTAAACGCGAGATCGCTCTCGCTGATCACCAGCGGCAACGAACCCGCAGTGAACGTAATCAACACGGCCGAGCCTCCCGCCCTGGCCGGCGGATTGAAAATCTGATTGCCCCCGCCTTGGCCCCGAAGTTCGAGTAGCGAGCCCGTCCCCAATCCTGCCACCTCAATCTCGCTAGTCGCCGGGAGTGTTACGCCTACACCGCTACTTAACTTTAAGGTAGGGGCGGGTAGGGTCAGAATATCGCTCAGCTCCATCGGAAACACCGAAGCAATATCGCCTGTAACCAGCGGGCGGTTGGCCCACGCACTCCAGTCGGTCGCCGCATTGTTGCTGTTGTCGCGATGACGAACCCGCAAGACGTACGGCGTATTCGGGAACAGCGTGCGGCGTCCGGCGTGTGAGTTCTGAAAGGTTCCATCGCCTAAATGTGTATGCACGCGTTCAACGCCGCCGATGCAAAGAGTCGCCCATACGCGCTGCGACGGAGTCACCGTCCAAACCTCCCAGTCCGTACAGCGATGCAGATCGCCAGCGTTGGCATCAACGAATGGGCCAGTCTCCATGTGGAGATCGCTGGGGTTGATAACTCTGCCTTCACGCGGTTCGGTTATCACCGGCGCATTCGGCGAGACGTTCTGCCCAAACGCACAAGGCGTCGCAAACGCGGACGCCGCCAAGAGACTTAAAATGGTTGTTGTACAGAGGCGGCAAGATCGTGGATGCACGGATATGGCTTTCGATAGAGTCGCTGCGTGAACGGAGTATGACAAGCTGCACCCGCCGCGTCCCAGCCTGCGGCAAAACGCGGCCTATTAGCATACCCGAAATCGGCCAGGAACGAAAGCAATTTTAACCGGCAGCTCAGAATGTCTTAGTGAAAACACTGGCCTAAGGCCTGCTGGCTTCCGAGGCGTTCAAGCACACTCGGTCAGCGCGGGGCATGCTCGATGCTTGAAGGGCTTGTACCCGATGGCCGCAGCTAGAAAACACAACTTGCCCACTTCACGCTCTTGGCCGCAGTTGGGGTCCACTCGGGCTGCGCAGGGCTGGGCGGCGGACGAGCGGGTGATACCCTCTCCCGCGATGATCCACGGATGGCATGATGTAACACCCGGTATCGAAGAGCTCGAGCTTCCCATTCGTTTTCATGCTGTGATCGAAATCCCCAAAGTATCCTCAAACGAGTACGAACTTGATAAAGCCAGTGAGCTGCTCAAACGCGACCGCGTGCGCAGCAGCGCAGTCTAGTATCCCGCGAACTACGGTTTTATCCCGCAGACACTCGCTGAGGACGATAATCCACTCGATGTGCTAGTCTGTAGCATCGAAGCCATTCCCCTCTCTGCCTCTGCGAAGCCCACGCTGTAGGATTTACGACCATGATCGACCATGGGGTTTTCGACCATCACATAATTGCCGTGCTTGAGGCGGGCCCAGTTTATACCGACTTCAAGAAACTCAGCGACTTTCGCGAACAGTCCTTCAAAAGGCTTCGCTGGCTATTCGAAGATTACAAAGTCCTGGAGGGCAAATCGGTCGCCGTAGATGAAATTCTTCCCGCACAGGCGGGCCTCGCCACGATCGAAGATTTGTTTGAACGTTACGAGCGAGCCCGGCACAGAGCAGGGATATGGCCTCGCGCTCGAAGCGTTGACGCTGACCGAAGCGCCTTGCACAGTTGCCGTCAATATTCCAAAAACAGCATACCCCGAGAGGACATCTCCCGGGGTACGCCGACAGTGGAAAAGAAACCAAATCTTTTTCGCGCCCGTATGAGAGTGTTCAAGCACCGCCGCAGAGGACGCGATCATAACCATAAGTCACTGCTATTATCGCTGTCGCCGGCGGACCACGATCCATCCCACGCCCAGTAACGCGAGCGCACTGGGCCCGGGCACGGTGGTTGACTGTACCGAAACATTATCAAGTGCCCAAGACTCATCGTCAGCAGGCTGAAGCCCCAGCGCACCGAAGTTTACGGTGAGCCCATTGCCCGGCGCGGTAAACGTAAACGACATCCGCCACGTTGCGTCCAGCACCGCGCCCAGCCACAGATAGCCCAGCGTGTTATTAGCGACCGATCCTGTGCGGCTGGGGTTGTTGGCAAAGCCAGACGCCTGAGGAAAACTCATTGACCCCGCCAACTCCGGATTCCCTACCCGGAAGGTTGACGAGAGCAGCAACGGCCCCCCGCTTACCTGAACGCTGAACACATCGGGCCCTGGGCCCAGGCTGCTCGCGTTCCCATCCCACGTCCGGATGGCACAGAAGTCAAACGCGAGGGACACGAGTTCACCCGCCTGGACGCCCGGCAATGTAAGCGACACCGCCTGATTGCTGAACTGACCGAGAAACCGCTGGCCCCCCAGCGGCGCGGTCTCAACGGTGGACGTGCTCCACTCGCTGCCCGCAGACCCACTTTGAAAGTCGTTGAAGTACGAGATATCCGCACAGGACACCCCGGCGAGCAGCGCAAGGCTACCCGCAGCGAAAAATGTATACTTCTTCATATTTTTGATTCTCCGATCTGCCCACACGCCGCTCAAGCACAACATAAGCATGGTCGCGTAAGCCTTCACACAGAATGTGCGCAACAGAATCTCATCCGCCTACCCCAAGAGTCAAGAATCAAGCGAAAACCGCGAATTGTTCTGGCAGCTGCGTCCGTGTTATCGTTTACATTACACGGCAGAACCATTGCAGGTGATGCAACCCCACCTTCCGCAGCGACGTACTTGTTTATAAGACCAGAAGCGATCAAGCGGCAACAGTTACGCCCGCTTCGCTGGCCCCGCCCGTTCGTTAAGTCAAGCCAACAGGTTGAGACCAGGCGACCGGTAGCGGTCATGTTTCTTTGGCCAATCGTGCTGATGGAGCCCGGCCAAAGCCCGTCTGGCGACCACCATCATTCACGATCAAGCATTTATGATCAAGCATTTATGATCAAGCATTCCTGACCAAATGATGGTCCGCGTCGAAGTTGTAACTAACACTGCATCACGCTACGCTCTCCGTTACCAGGCCACCATCATCAAACCACAATCTCGCGCACCCCGCGCCGCCTACACCCGCCGCATCTCCTCCATCGCAAGCCCGTGCGCCTGCTCCACCGATGTAATTTCTCCCTCCAACTGAGCGTCGTACAAATGCTCGAGCAGGGCCTTAAAGACCGGGCCGGGCTTCAAGCCCATCAAGATAAGCTCATCTCCCGTTATCATCGGCGGCGGCGCAACGCCCCCATGGCGTGCAGCCAGCACCTCCACCCGCGCCGACACCGCCGTCCCTAAGTTATTATTACGAATACGTAACAGCGTCAAGGCATCGCGAAACTTCCATCGCGCGGCAATACGCTTCTGCCTCGCCTCGCTCAACGCAAGATAACCATTCTCCAACTCCTCCAGCGTTGCCAACGCCTGACGTATGCCCGCCTGCTCTTCATTTGTAAGGCACACCGCGCGACGCAGCCGCGTCGTAAGCTCCGCCGCACCCGCCGCCGTAGGCACCGTGCCCAGATCAAGCGCCAACGCACACCATACCGCCGCGAGGGATGAATCGCTTCCAGCGTCCGCCTCCAGCCCCCTCAGGTGCAACCA
>CAYVFW010000031.1:0-18194 GCA_964450325.1 uncultured Phycisphaeraceae bacterium
GGGCGCGCCTGCGAAGGGGAACGCCCAGCGTGAGGGCTCAACGAAGCCTGCCGCGCCAGCAGCTTCGGCCCCGAAAAAAAAGTTAACTTTTAGTGAGCAACGCGATTTAACAGCTGTGGAAGCCGCGATCGAAACCAACGACAAACGGGTGAAGGAACTCGAAGCGAAGATGAATCAGAAAGATGTCCTGGGCAATCCGGCGGAGCTGGCGCGTGTGTGCGCTGTGTTGGGTGAAGCGCAGGGCGAGAGCGCACGGTTGTACGCGCGCTGGGAGGCTTTGGAGGCGAAGAAAGCCTGACGCGGGTGGGTGCAGTACTTAAGTAGAGCAACGCTCCGGTTGTCGTGAGCTGCGATTACTCACCAAGGTCAAATAGTGAGCGGATTTCCCGCTCAAGTTAACCGTCGGCAAGGCCGTCACCTCTTGCAATAGAAACTGCGGCACGGGGGCGGGGGCGGTTTACTTTCCGGGTGCCCAGGCCGCGTTGTCCAGTAGTCTTACGTTGCCCACTTTCGCCGCGATGATGGCGCGATAAGGGCCGGGGCTGAGAGGCGCGAGCAGCGTTTGTGCATCACGAACTACGGCGTAGTCGGGGTCGATTGCCTCTGCCCTCAACACTTGTAACATTATATCCTCGGCCTCTGCGGGGCTGCGACCTCGCTGGCATTCGCAGAGCGCCAGCGAGAGAGCCAAGCCGCGGCGGTGATCATCAGAACTTAAGAAGCGGTTGCGGCTGCTCATCGCGAGGCCGTCGGGCTCGCGAACGGTTGCAACAGGAAGTATCTCGATGGGCAGCGCGAGCGAGGCGGTCATGGCTTGGATGACCTGCAGCTGCTGCCAGTCTTTTTCGCCGAAGAGGGCCGCGGCGGGCTTGACGAGCCGGAATAATCGAGCGACCACCTGACAGACACCCGCGAAATGGCCGGGCCGCATGCTGTCTTCCAGCTTGGGCTGGGTCGCTTGAAGCGGGAGCGCGATGTGTTGGGGATCGGGGTCGTTGGGGTATACATCTTCGAGACGCGGGGCGTAGACACAATCGGCACCGGCGCTCTGACATAACTCGGTATCATAATCAAAAGTCTTGGGGTAGCGTGAAAAGTCGGCGAGATCGTTGAACTGCGTAGGATTGACGAAGATACTTACGATGACGCTGCTCCCCCGCTGCTTCGCCATCGCAGCGGCCTCGCGGACCAACGTGCCGTGGCCGCTATGCAGCGCACCCATGGTGGGGACGAGGAGGCAAGAACCTCGCTTCCATTGATTGAGTTGATCGTTGGTGGTAGCGATAAGCACGAGTAAGCGTACGTAAGATCGGCGCGCACGAGTTTGAATCAGACGCGTGCTTTGGGCTTGGCCTGCCGCAGGGCAGCATGGGTGGCCTTGCGCGGCACCCGCGGTTGAAGGCCGGCGATCCAGGCATCCACGAAGGCTGTTTGCGGGAGTTCTACGAGCGCGAGTCCGAGCGCGTAGTGCATACCGCCGATGTAATCACACTGCTTCACCACGGCCGCGAGGCAGGTAGGGTCGGCGTCGAGCAGGTGGATGGCGATCAGCACGTAGCGCTCGACATAACATAATTTTTTTGACCGTACCACCAGGTGTGAGCGGCTGAGGCGGACGGCTCGTGCGGTCCACGGGGTGGTTGGCTCACCATTTTCGTTCAACTCAACTACAATGATCGAAGTATCGAAGGGGTGGCCTTGGATGTGTGGGAGCAGATTGGTTAGCAATGAAGTCGGGAGTGAGGGTTGCATTACATCTCTAGTAAACGGGTGTGGACCCAAAACTTTCTTGGCGCCGACCTCTAACCGTCCGAAGGTACCCGGCGTATCGACGCTCAACGATCAAAGGTCAATACTGCGGCCCACGGATGATCCGAGAAATGACCGTCCGCACGCTTTATGCCGCGATGGCCTGTACGCTTTGTGCATGATCGGACCTTCGACTCTCGCGGCATGGCATCAGCGAATTTCCGGTGCTGCACGCGCGGGGTTGCCACCAGCGACGTTGGCATTGCTGGAGGGCGGTGAAGAGGGTGAGGGAGGTGTGCAGGCGAGGGTGGCAAAGGTGGAGGCGTTTATCGCTCGCTTTGCCGATGATGCGGGACATCGCAGAAAGGTTGATGAACCATTTCTGCGGTACGTTTTGTTGCGCGGGTTGGGGGTTGTAACGCCTGCCGCCGCGCTGATGCCGGAAATGTCGAACCGGTCAGACTCAACGGATGCACCCTCGGTCTGGTTCTGGCGTGCGCTGGCCGATGAAGGACCGGCCCGGCGATGGTTGGAATCGCGGCTAAGGCCGGGGGACATTGTCGGCGGTCCGTTTCCTAGTAACGAGCCGATCGCGAGTTACTTTCCGGCAGTTGATGTACGGGCGCTTGCGCCGGAGATGCGCGAAGAATCAGTAGAGACGTGGACGGAGAATGAGTTAAGTTGCCTGCACGCCCTCTCGTGGATGCCTGAACACCAAGAGCGGGCGGAGGACGCGGCGGCGTGGCTGGTTAAAACATTACAACCCGACAACGGGACCAACCACCCTTGGGGCATTCACGTCTTCGCGGCGGGAGAATGCCTGAACGCCGACGCGGATGCGGGTATGTACGCCCAGACGTTATTACATAACGCTGTGGTGGGTGGCGGGGGCGTGCCGGACCTTTTCTCAGCGCTCATACTTTGGGACGCGGCGGCTTGGCTTAAGACGCACATGTAACTACGCGGCGAGGAACAAAGGCTCTCCGGTATCTTTCGATTACAACAGACAGCGGAGTGCAATATCTCAAGGCACAGCTAACGGTGTAACCAGCGGCGCAGCGAAGTGGGTTTTGAATGTAACCATCCACCGCCGGAGTTCATCGGCCCAGGCATCGCGCGCGTCGGTCTGATCGCCATAGTGGCGCTGAGCCGCCGCAGCGACCAGGCCCATGAACAGGGGCTGTGGCCGCAGAGGCCGCGATGTAAGCTCGGGGTGAAACTGGCCGCCAATAAAGAAGGGGTGGGTCAGCATGCCTGCTGGCGCATCGGGGCCGGGGCGGCGAAGTTCCAGCACCTGCATGATATTGCTGGTGGGGTGCCGTCCGGAGAAGACCATGCCCGCGGCTTCCAGACGGGCAATGTATGCTGGCTCAACTTCGTAGCGGTGACGGAACCGTTCTCGGATCGAGGGGGCTTTGGAATAGAGAAACGCGGCGAGGCTGCCAGGCGTAATCATAACGTCCTGCGCCCCAAGGCGCATGGTGCCGCCCAAGCCTTCGATTCGCTTTTGTTCGGGGAGTTCACCGATAACAGGGTTCGTGGTGCGGGGATTAAACTCGGTGCTGGTAGCATCGGCCAGCCCCAGCACATTACGGGCAAACTCGATAACCGCGACCTGAAAACCCAGACAGATTCCAAGGTAGGGCACCGCGTTTTCGCGACAGTATTTTACAACGGAGATCTTACCTTCAACGCCGCGGGCACCGAATCCGCCGGGGACTATGACACCATCGACATTGGCCAGGTGCTGCGCAACGTTGGCGTCGCTCACCTGAGTAGTTTCGATCCAATCGAGCTCAACGCGCGTACCCAGGTGCGTCGAACAATGTTCGATCGCTTTATCAATGGAAGCGTAAGCGTCACGCAGGTTGGCGTACTTGCCCGCGAGAGCGATGCGGACGGTGCGCGGCTTGGGGGAGGTCAGGCGGCGAACGAAACTGGTCCATCGCTCACGCGAGCGATCTTCCTGAGCGATGTTAGTTCGGTCATGCAGGTTCAAGATCGAGAGAATTTCACGGTCCAAGCCCTCCTGTCGCATCTCATCGGGGATGGTGTAGATGCTCTCGCGGTCGTGCATCGAAAAGATTCGCCTCATCGTAACATTGCTAAACATCGCGATCTTCTGCGACACAACGTCGGAGACCACGCTGCCGGCACGGCATGCGATGATGTGGGGCTGCACGCCCGCTTCCATGAGCCGTTTTATACCCAGCTGCGCAGCTTTACTTTTCTGCTCGCCCAAGGCCTTGGGCTCGATGATATAAGTTAAGGCGACGAAGCAACACGAACCGGGGCCTTCCTCAAACGCCAGCTCCCGCAGCGCCTCGATATAAAAACCGTTCTCGTAATCGCCCACAGTCCCGCCGACTTCGACAAAGACCACGTCGGCCTTGCGGGTGCCGTCGCCGCGCACGGCCAGCTCCCTTAACTTACGTTTCACTTCCCCCGTGACGTGCGGGATCATCTGCACATCTCGGCCCAGGTATGCCCCCCGCCGCTCGCGCTCGAGAATCTCGCTGAAGATCTGCCCCGAGGTTGTAAAGTTACGTCTCGTGAGATTCTGGTCGAGCAGCCGCTCGTAAGTTCCCAGGTCCATATCGCACTCGGTGCCGTCTTCCAGCACGAAGACCTCGCCGTGGCGGTAGGGGTTGAGCGTGCCCGAATCAATATTCAGGTACCCCTCCATCTTGATGGGGGCGACCACCAACCCCTTATCTTTGAGCATCTTCGCCAAACTGCTCGCAAAAATGCCTTTGCCTAGGCCAGACATCACAGTGCCCAACACGATGACGTACTTGTGGAAACCTGTCTGGTAGCCCTCTGGTACCGGGCTGTAAAACTCTGAATCGGCTGAGCTCGCGGCCAGATCGGCCAAGTTGGTGCGTCGGGGCTGGTCGGCATCGGGACGCGGCGGCGAGTTAAACGTATTGCCGGGCGGGGAGCCGTCTGCCTTAGAGGTCGGAGCCCTGGACAGCACTGCTGGCGCACTCAGATCGACCAGGACTGGCCTAGTACCGGCGAGTTCGGACGTATTTTGTTGGGGTAATCCATGCGATGCGGGCATGGATCAGAGTGTAGGAGCACCGCGCCCACGGGCCTTCAAAGTATGGTTTGCTGAAGGAATAATGGCAAAAAAGAAGACAGCGGCCCCTCTCTCCAGAAGGCCGCCGTCTTTCGGGTTGGCGGGAACGCGGTCACTCAGCCGCGTCCGCCCCATGCTTTCCGGATATCCACGACCAGTAGCATAACCGAAAGGAGGGCGTGCGCCAAATTGTTTCGACGTAAACTCTTTGAATAGAGTGAGTTATGGGAGGTCCTAAGGCGGAAGCTCGGTCATGCAGGCAACTACAGGCGAGCGGATCGGTTTCAGTTCCTGCAAATACCGAAATTTGGGGTAACTGGGAGAAATAGTGGCTATGGGTTAACTGGGAGGTTTGAGCCTGGCAATCAGCTAACTTTCCTGCAGAAATCGACACTTCGCGCCTCGGCCCGCGACAGGTTGTTACTTCACGACCCCTGATACCGGAAGAGCGTAAATGTAAACTTATGTACGCGTCCGGAGGTTACCTCCCGAAGCATCGGCATGAACCCCGCAGCAACGTATTGCGAGACTTCCGGGGGATATTGATCGCGCGGCAGATCATCGGTTCGGAGCAGCACGTAATCGCCACTCCGCGGCAGCGCTGGCGGCCCTTCTTGTCCGAAGACGGCGGGGTACGGGCGCCACTCAATATAAATTGTTTTACCCAAGTCCGCTGCTGCCCGCTGGGCATACCAGAGAATTTCGGGGCGCTGGTCGATGATCTCGAAGGCATAGACAGTTGCGTGATCGGGAAGGAGAGAGCCTAATCGCTCACCTTCCCGTTGGCCGCTGGTTAGTTGCGATCGGCGATATTCCAGCCAGGTGTGGTGCGCCGCCGCGAGCGCGAGCATGCCCGCGATGACGGGGAATGCCCAGCTGCGGAGGTGTTCGCGGTGCTTGAAGCGTGTACTCGCGGCGTGTCGCCACCGAAAGTAACTTGCGGCCAGCACGAGCGGGCAAAGTGTGAGTGGCGGCATCGCGTAGCGGCTGTTGGCAACGCCTGCAATCATGTAAGCAATGATGGAGAGAACGCAGGTGTAGGCAAGCGTTCTCGCGGTGGCACGGGCAATCGCCGGACCGGGCGAAAGCGGGGTGAAGCGGGCGAAGATAAAGATGCCGACGCACGTTGGTAACGATGAAACAAGCGCGGACACTGGTAGAAATAGAACGTCCAGGGCCTTAGTTGGGTTCCAGAGAAAATGACTCGGGGGCTGAAGAAGTGCGCGTGGGAGGCCGGAGAGCGAGGCGACGGTCTTTACCATCACGACCAACATAATACCGGTAGCGATCGCGACGGAGGCGAATATCGCGGGCAACCAGAGCACGGTGCGGGGGCGGAGAAGTTTGCAACCGATGGCCAATGCGACGATCGGAACGATCGCGCCCGCTGGACCCTTTGCCAGCATCATCATCGCGAGAGAGCCACCTAGGGCAATCGACATGCCAGCGGCGATAAGTAGATTAACGCGGGGCGTTTGCGCAGCGGCCCGAAGAATCGCGATAATCAAAAGCGTGCTGAGCAGCACCCACACATTATGAAACGCCTCAATCTCGGCCGACCTTCCCGGGTACCAAAAAAGCGGCGTCAGCAGGTATACGACGCCCGCTACCAACCCCGCGTGCGCCCCAAACCATCGGACACCGCATGCCGCGGAAGCGCACGCTGCGACGACAGTGGCAAGTGCTGAGACGGCGCGGGCCGAGAAGGCCGTCTGGCCAAGGAAGGCGGAAAAAAATGCGACCGCCCAAGGCATTCCCGGGGGTTTGCGTAGGTACGGGTACTCAAACAGCTTGGTTGGAAACCACTCACCAGACGCAAGCATCTGCCAGCCGGGGATAGCTCTGTGGCCCTCGCTGAGTGAGAGGCCCGAGTACCCAAGAAAAGGAAAATAGACCAAAAACCCCAGTGCGGCAACGACCATTACCACCGCAGACAGCGAACCAACTGATGAAGGCTGGGGCGTGGCGCTTAGGACCGGCTCGAAAGCATCATGGCGAACACTCTTGAGGAGAGTCATGCGGGAACGACGCGACCAGTAGAAGGGACGAAGAGTTTGAGACAATAGCGCAGCGATGCCAAGAGCGTTCGACTTCTCGCACGAGGCTGCGGGATGGCTTTTGGAACCGCATGATGCTTTGATCGCCATAACGAGGAGCTTGCTGCGTGCACAACGCTGTCAAGCCGCACCGTGGTCATCGCTACAACTCCTCTCCCCCTGCGCCGCCACTTCAACGGGGGATACTAAAAAGCCGGAAGGTAAGGGTCCGAACATCGGTTATACAAAGCGAAACTGCGGTAAAACGATGTTTGGTGGGAACTTACGCGATGATTTGAAGTAATAGGTTGCGGACGACGCGAGTTCACGAGCGAGTAATAATACCCACACCTTCCCGAGGAATCGCCTTCCGATTATGCACACCCGGTTGGACGGTCGCTCGGCATAATGAGTGAAAGAAGCAGGTTGCTTAGAGACATACGGCCGATAGCATTCATGACGGCAAGACAGCAGCTCGCGGGACCCCAAGCCCCGGCGAGCGGAGTAACCGGTAGTAGCCCGATTTAGCAGACGAATTCAGTTGAGACGAAATGCCTACTTCACCACCCAAACTCCCAATCGTGGATCAACACCTGCACGCGTCAGGCTCAGGACACCGTCCTAAGGGCGATTATGTCTTAGGTACTCGCAACGACGAGTCGACGCGGCTTGGACTTCAGCACCGGCTCTGGTCTGCGGCGACGCACACGCTGTGGGAAAAGGCGCAGGTAGTTCCCGGCCAGAGCGTGCTAGATATCGGCTGTGGGCCAGGTCATGCGTCGATGGACCTAGCTCAGATTGTCGGTCCCACGGGGCGCGTTATAGCGATCGATGAGTCCGCGACCTTTCTCAAGCAGCTTCACGACAACGCCGTCTCGCGCAAATTCCACCACATTGAACGGGTGCTGGGAGATGTCCAGGATTTGACAGCCGTGCTTGCCCACGAGGCGGGGCAGATCGATCTTGCGTACGCCCGATGGGTGTTTTGCTTTCTTTCAAACCCGGGTGCTGTAATCGATGGCCTCTCGACCTTGCTTAAGCCGGGCGGCCGGGTGGCCGTGCAAGACTACTTTAACTATGAGCGAAGTCTGACGCTCGCGCCTCGGAGCGAGGCGTTTACAAAGGTCATTCATGCAGTCGCGGCGTCTTGGAGGGCTCGCGGCGGTGACACAGACGTGATGTCGAAACTGCCGAGCATGTTCGCCGAACGAGGCTTTGAAGTCGAACACATCGATGTGGTGCAACGGATGGCGCGGCCGGGAAGCACACTGTGGCACTGGCCAAATTCTTTCTGGCAGACTTTCGTTCCTCGGTTAGTTGAAACTAACTTTATCACCCAGGAAGACATGGAAGCGTTCTACGCGAGTTGGGAAAAAGCTTCGCGCGATCCTGGCTCATTCGTGCTTCTGCCCCCGGTCTTTGAGCTCGTGGTTCGCAAGCGGTAAGCAAATTCCACACATTCTTCAGTTGGCAAATACCCTGACGGAAACCTTCCGCCATCTTCTATATAACCCCAAGAGTGTGGGACCAGGGTTAATAATTTCTCATCCAATCTTTCTCCACGGCGTGACCCCTAGGCTGTTAGGGCCACCATGGAGAGCGATTCCAGCAAATCAACAGTTGCGGGCGGCCCCGCACAGACGGGCAACCGCGTGCCCGACCGACTTCAACCATTCGCCTCCACGCGTGAGGTTGCCGACTCAGTCCGCGCCCGAAATACTCCGGCGATACTCAAAACGATAGTTATTAGGACCGCTATTGCTGCGATAGTAAGTTGTGTGACGCTGTTTACGCTCCAGTCGACCGAGGTCTTCGCGCAGCGGGAGCGGGCGGCCAACCACACGATCGCACAGTTGAACGAGTGCTTAGAGCTCATCACCGACGCCGAAACCGGCCAGCGTGGCTTTCTATTGACTCAGGATCCATTATATATTGATCGATATCAGATCTCCTTGCACGCGCTCAAAGTAGCGGTGAGGAATCTCAGAACCCACTTTACTGAGAAAGATTTTATTGCCCAAGAGCAAGCCGCGCGTCTCGAACACCTTCTGTTGCTTCAAGCGTCAAAAGTGAGTGAGTTGGGCGCGGCGTTTGTCGCGGCGTCTTGGAGGGCTGGCGGCGGTGACACAGACGTGATGGGGGTTTCGGCGCTCGCCCTCACCGCGTTTGCCAGCGGGCGAGGTGAAGCCAACGCCATTGAGTCTGGGTTTGATGCTCACCTGGCCAAGCCGGTTGACATTTCTCGCCTTACCGAGATCGTGACGTGGCTCGCGAAGCAAAATGGGAGCGGCGGCAGGGGTAAGTCTCGGACCGGGTCGTTGGCTTAACTGTTTGCGGAGTGTGCGCGGGTGGAAGTTCGTCGGAAGATGCCCGGTGGTCGCGGTGTAGTTATGTTTCCTGGCGTAGAGTCACTTATGTTTTATCGGGTTTTTTACTTTGTCCAAGGCCAGCCATGAATGTGAACAAGCCTACGGGCGGATCATCCGGCGAGCAACCGCAGCACGGAGTCTCGCAGCCTAAGCCCCCAAAGGACAGCGCGGCCGCGCAGAGCGAAGCGATTTACGAGCTCGTGAGATCTACATCGCACAACGCTAAGAACGTAATCGGCATTGCACTTATGACCTGCGACGCGGTCGCGCGCACACTGGATGCCGGCTCTAAAAGTCGGGCGAAGCTGAACGACGTGAAGACGTATCTGCGTGAGATCTCGGATCAACTCAGCGAACTGCTGGAGAACGCCGCGAAGCATCGACCCCACAAATAATCGAGAGCCCCAATGATCGCGCGCAGCGCGCGTAGATCTTCAGCTTGTCGATGGTGCTTTGTTGAGATTGCTGCCAAGCAGCCGTTCGCGGCGAGAAACCCGACAGTTCACACATAGCCCCGTGTTAGCCGCGTGCTGCGGACCGAACCGCCGCGAGGACGTCTTCAAAATCCTTGCCTTTTGAGACGAGCGAATGAGCACCACGGGCCAACGCAGTCCTGACCGTTTCCGAATCATCACGCCCGCTGTGGACCACCACTCGGCAGTCCAAGGCCGCGGTCTTTAACTCGGCAAGGGCGTCAAGGGGCGAAACTCCCGGCATCGTCAGATCTAGCACGAGAACGTCGGGCTTGAGTCGCTTTACTTCAGACACCAAATGATCTGCGTCCCTAAGTCTTCCCACAACTTCTACGTCAGGCTGAAATCCGAAAAGCGTTTCGAGCATGAACGCCAGATCGTCGGCATCCTCAGCGCATAATACTCGTATGCGCTTTTCCTCAAAGCTACTGTCTGTGGTTCCTTTGTCAGGTTCTCTCATGTTACGCTTAACCTTGAATCCCGCACGCCAAAGCTGCCGAGTATGCCCGCAAACCGGCGCATTTTGCCTGAACGGCATATTATAGTCGTCTAATCTGTTCTGGTGCTACGTTTAATCTGTGTCAGATCGAAGCTCTTGTTTGGTTTTTGATCGCCTAATTGAATGAAGGCTGCTGGCTGACCTTCTTAGATTCAGCGTAACAAAGTGCTGGGCGAGCCGTCGAATGCTAATACGGCACGACTGCCGATAGCGATGGAAGCGGAAGTGACATTCTTCCGTGCTGACCTAAGTTTCGGGGTAGAGGTATCAAAGGAATTACCACGATGCGTCTGATTGTTCTTCGTGTGATGATGTTTGCAGCCGCGGCGACCGGCGCCTTCGGATCTGCGGTTGCGGCTCTAACGCTCCGAACTCGCAGGATGGTTATCGGATGTGTAATGGCGACCGCGTTAGGTCCGGTGGCCATGGCGGCAGACCACTGGTACTCGGTTGAGATGTTTGGAGGAACGGTCGGAACGATGCATGCGTGGCAAATAACGACGGCCGATGAAGTTCTCTCCGCCAGTGATATGAAGTTTGAGATTAAGCGAGGGCCTGCATCGGTCAAGGTGTCGATGAAGGGCGAATATGTGGAATCGGCTAAGGGCAAGCCGATTCG
Source organism: uncultured Phycisphaeraceae bacterium (assembly GCA_964450325.1). Classification (GTDB taxonomy): domain Bacteria; phylum Planctomycetota; class Phycisphaerae; order Phycisphaerales; family UBA1924; genus UBA2402. Next base: position 10,828 of record CAYVFW010000031.1, read on the forward strand.
CATGAAATCTGTTCAAACCCTCGGCGCCACGCCTCTGACGCAGGAGTGGACGTTTGGCGAGAAGGACGTAACTGTTACGACCACGCAGGGCGAGCAAATAACAAAATCGACGGTGGCGTTACCCACCGGAGAATGGCTATCGCCCACCGCGGCGGAAAAGTATGTAACCCAGCGGCTTAAGAGCGGGGCCACGGAGATCGTAACCAGGTCGATCGACCCTTCGAATGGTCTGACGCCATTGACGGCAACGCGGGTCGTCATTGGAAAGGAAACTATTGCGGTTGGTGGGCGGGATCTCGAAGTTTTCAAGTGCAAAACCCGCGTGAGTTCGATGCCCGGGATTGAATCGCTCGAGTATTACGATGCGGAAGGGTTGATGGTCAAAGGTACCACGCAGATGGGCGGGATCGAGGTTGTGATCACCCTCTCTGATGCGATCAAGGCGAAGGCGGGACTCGACGCTGGCGCGCAGATCGCGCCGGATATGTTGACCGGAACATTTGTAAAGCCCGACAAGCGCATTGATAATCCGCGCGGACTCAGCAAAGGCGTGTATGTATTGTCGGTGGATGAGGGGGCGTTGGAAACAGTGCCCGCGACCGGTTCGCAGCGCTTTGAGCGAGAATCCTCATCGCGCGGGCTGGTTACCGTAACCACCGATCCTAAGCTCTTTGCACCCGCTTCACCGCTCGATGTAACCGATGCGGCCTATCTGGCCTCGACGGCGATGTGTAGTACCTCTGATGAAGCCATCAAGAGGCTGGCGGCCCGGGCGGTTCGTAAATTAAGTGAAAAAGAGCTCGCCGATCCGGCCGTGGTTGCTGGCGCTTGCCGCGAGTTTGTTTACCGTTACATCAGCAAAAAGTCGCTGGGCGTTGGGTACGCAAGCGCGACGGAAATCGCGAGAACTCGCGAAGGGGATTGCAGCGAGCACGCAGTTTTACTCTGCGCACTCCTGCGCGTACACAACATACCGGCCCGGGTCGCGTGCGGGCTGATCTACGCCGATGCATTCGCGGGAAGCGAACATATCTTTGGTTACCACATGTGGTCCCAGGCGCTCCTTCCCGGGGAGGGCGGCCCTCGCTGGGTCGACCTTGATGCCACGCTCCCGGTTGGTATCGCGTACGACGCGACTCATATTTGCCTGGGAACAAGCACCCTAGCCGACGGTGATGCGACGCAATCAATGATCGGCGTGGCCACGAATATGGGTCGGCTCAAGATCACGGTCAAAGAACCCTAAGTTAAAGGTAGCTTCGACGCGGAGCTGGCTCTTTGCCAGCTCGTGGCACGCTCAGTGGTGCCTTACGCGGCTACGCTGTGCCCGACATGGCCGACGCACACGCACTCCAGGGCGGAACGCCCGATCTCCCATATCGAATCGCTTGCTTGTGCGACCTGCGCGACGAGGCGGGGCGTGTTTTACTCTTGCGGCGGCTCAAGTCGCCAAACTTAGGATTATGTTCTCCCATCGGCGGGAAGCTGGACATCGCCCACGGCGAATCGCCCGCTGCGTGCGCCCAGCGTGAGATTCACGAGGAGGCCGGGTTGCAGGTACCTTTGGATCGCCTGCATCTGATCGGGCTGGTGAGCGAATGCGCATTTGAGGGGAAAGGGCATTGGCTTATGTTTATCTACCGCGTGCTGGGCAGCGTCGAGGTCGAGGCCCGGGACATGCGCGAGGGGCGGCTTGATTGGTTCACACCCGGCGAAATCGATGCGCTGCCCCTGCCGGAGACTGACCGCAAGATTCTCTGGCCGCTGATGAATGCCGCAGAGCAACGCACGCCGGGGGGCAAACCGGGGTTTTTCGCGGTACATATTGATTGCCGGGGCGCTGAGCTGGTTTGGGATGTGCAGCAGCGGGTGGCGGGAACGTAGATCTTGACCAGGCGCGGGCCTTGCGTTAACCAGAGCCTAGCTTCACTGCGGGCGGACAAGAAGGGGAGCGGTCGGGCCTTGTATATCATGTTGCGTTTCTGAGCCTGCTTGTATGGTGCGCGTATATACATCCTCGATTCTGGCCAACGCCGCCGCCGCGTATCTGCGTGAATCGGGAGTGCCCGCCCATGTCTTCTCTAGTTATGACCCGTGGAAGGGCGTGCTCATGCGTGTGGAAGTGGATGATGTCTTCATGCCACAAGCCGCGGCGTTGCTCGATGAGTTTGATCTCGCACCCGGCGGCGCGGAGCCGGGGTGGGAGGCGAACATTACTCCAGACTTAAGCGGGCTTGATGCTCGTTACACCGCCGAATGTACTCATTGCGGCGCGGTGTTGGGCAGGGGCGACCGCAAATGCGGCAATTGCGGGCGTTTAGTAGATGTCGCGGAGGTGCTGGCCAAAAAGTATGGCCCTGAGATCCTGCTGGATTGTTACGGCCCGATGAGCGAGAACGATGAAACAGTTGAAGACGCCGGAGAGGACGCCATCGCGAGAGCCTTGGAGATCGCGAAACTAAACTGTCCGAACTGTAACTATAATCTCGATGACCTTGGCAACATCGGCATCTGCCCGGAGTGCGGGCAGGGCTACTCCAAACGCTCGATTCTGTTTGGAACATGAGGGCGAGCCGAACTTAAGGCAAATCTCACATAATCCTACACGTCCTGCCCTGTTGCTCTCGGCGGCGGAGCCGGTACCCGCGGATGCACTGCGACGATTCCGGCGCGAAGCTGCCCGTGGCGTTACGATATCGCTTTCGCGTCGCCCGGAGTAATTTGAGGCTGCGCAGGGTCATCAAGGAAGGTGGATGGTGACTTCTGAATGTGGGAAGAAGCCTGCCGGGGTCGTGCGCAGGAGAATAGAATAGAGGATGCAAGCTCCCCGCCATGCGTTCCGTATTCCCACCCGCCGCGGCAATGGGCTGGTGTTAATTTCATTGCTTCTGGTGGTGGGCATCGTGCTGTACCTTATGTTTGGGCGCACCGGTGGCACAACTTACATGGATCAGGTGAAGAAGACCCGAGATAACGGCCGCGAGACCGCCCGCCAGATCCGCACCGAGCAGATGACGCTCTTGGTTGCGATGTACCGCGAGGCGAATAAGAAGCTTCCGAAGACGCCCGCCGACCTTGAATCTCCCGGGTCGTTCAACGACAACTGGAAAAAGGAGATGACCTTTACCTTCGAGGAGCGTAACGGGAAGACACTTATTAAATATCTTTCCGCCGGTTCCGACGGCGAAGCTGGCAATGCCGACGACATAACCTACGAGGACACCCTTCCCTACTAGAATCGCTATCGCTTCCCCCCACTGCCCGCCCGGCTATCACAAGTTCAGGTGAGCTTGAGTCAAACCAGCAGAAGGGTTTGCGCGGGCGGTCATACTTCAGCCGATAAAAGTAGCCGCTTATACGCTTATGCTCCGCCTCACAACCATCCTATTGTCAATCGTGGGCCTGTCCGTGGGTATCTGGGCGGTAGCGACCGCAGACGAGAAGAAGCCCGAAATTCCGTTGGCACGGGAGCCAGTAGTGAATCCCTATCTTCGCGGGGTCGCCGCTTTGGGCATTGTTGAGCCCGCTGAACGTAACATATCGGTGGTCTCGCCAGAGTTGGGAATCGTGGTCGAGGTGCTCGTAGACGCTGGCCAGCAGGTCAAGGTCGGCGACGCACTTTTCCGATTGGATTCGCGCACTATCGATGCGGACATGATCCGCGCAAAGGCCGCCGTGGCGACGGGCGAGGCGGCTGTGGCTCGATGGCAAGCACTGCCGCGGCCCGAAGACATCCCCCCTCTCGAAGCTCTGGTCGCAGGCGCGCTCGCCTCGTTGAATGATCGGGAAGAACAGCGAAAACTCGTCGGGGAGTCCGCGGCTCGTGGTTCAGGCACCGACCGTGACATCTCTCGAGCCATCTTCGGGGTTTCAGGCGCGCAGGCCGAGCTCACGCGGGCCCGCGCGGAACTCGCCAAACTTCAAGCCGGGGGCTGGAAACCCGACCTTGATGCGTTGAACGCGAGCCTCAACCTCCAAAAGGCAGAGGTCGAGGCGCTTGAACTGCTTCGCACAAGGCTCACCGTGCGCGCACCGCGTTCGGGAAAAATACTGCGTCGCCTCGTCGAACCTGGTGAATACGCCTCAACCGATTCTTCCAGACCTTCGCTCATCCTCGGAGACCTAACCCAGCTTCATGTTCGCGCGCAGGTTGATGAGGAGGATATCGGACTTATCAGCCAAGTAGCCTATCCGTGGGTCGTAATACCCACTCCTGGCTTGGCTCCGAGTGGAACGAGCGTCGGTGCACCTAGTGGCGACGATGCCACGCGGCGGCTTCGCGCCACCGGCCGGACGCGCGGGGCTAAAGTCACCACGCTGGATCTTGAATTCATCCGAATCGAGCCTTTCGCCAGACCTAAGTCTGATCTGCTTGGAATCAACTCCGAACGAGTCGACACGCGGGTGATTGACGTCGTTTTCCGGGTTCGAGGCGTCCCAGAGATCCAAGTTTTTCCCGGGCAGGCAGTGGACGTGTTTATTGCTGAGGCCGAATAAAGCGGTTAACGAAGCAGACCACAAGGATTTCTTTGGCAGGGTACCGAGAGCGGATGAGCAGAAACCGCCGCGATTGTCGATCCATGCGCCATGAAGGGCGTACAAACTAACGTGTGTATCAAGTGGTGTGGGGTGTGCCATGTGTGAGGCACGCGCGGGGAGTGACGAGTCAAACTGGGCGTAGCAGCAGCGCGAGGGTGCGATCGGACGGAAAAGCCGCCCGATGCAATCAAGTAGCACGGGCGATGCTGGCCCGCGATTCCTATTGCCAGCGGTGCTGCAAGACGGAGATGACGCGACGGCATAGGAGCTGGCGTAATGGTACGAACGATCGCCAAGTGGGCCCGTAACGCTGGTAGTGTAAGCAGTGCGGGTTTGATCGCCGCGTTGAGAAAGTCCGAATCCGGCTAGCAGGAAGCGAAGGGGTGGTTGGGTTGTGGTTTAAAGACCGTGGAGAAATGTTCATGCGCTCAGTTCGTTCGTTTCGTTCGTTGATGATTCTGACCTTGGCGGCCGCAAGCGGTATTGCGGTAAGCCAGCCGCTCGCGCAGAAAGCACTTGGCCAGGCGGTGGTTACGGAGACCGAACGAGCGGGAGCGACGGCGATTAACGCGGCTCATGTTCACAGCCCTGCCGACCATCTTTGGGACGCCGCTCGCCTGGGCGACTGGAAGGCCTTTGAAATCTCCCTGAGCGAACTTGCGAGTAAGAACGCTGATGTAGACGCAGGGGCCGCCTCTGTTACGAAGACTGCGGCGATGCTCAAGGGTCACTTGGCTCAACGAGAGACAGACCGTGCCAAGCGAATCGGTGAAGTGCGAGAAGAGTTAGCCAAGCAGACCGCCGCGGAACAGTCCAACGTTACATTAGCTAAGTTATTGCGCAATGCCACCGAGCTACAGCTTCTAAGCGTTGACAAATCTGCGGCGATGAAGGAACCGCTCATCACGGGAATCATTCAGCGCAGCCGCGTGACAGCGCACGAGGCCGAAACCGGTGGCGATGTCTTCGCCGCGTACGAACTATTTACATTGCTGGGCGCACTGATGGAAGAGACGGGGGAGTTCAAGGGCGATGTGCATCGTTTGAGCCAGCGGATCGACATGTTAAGATTATATGTTCCCGAGACGCTGTGGCGGTTGCGGAACGAGCGCCAAAAGGCCGCGGGCGAGAAGGAACTACCCCCCTACAACCCATTCGGCGATGATTACAAAACAAAGTTGGCCAGCATTGATACCGCGTTGATCGTTGGTGCTTTCATCCGATCGCTCACCCATGTGGAGCAAGAGCCACTCGCGGGAGTCGCGTTAGGAGGGCTGGACGCGCTCCGCACGATGGTTACCACCAAGGACCTGCGAGATGCTTTCCCGGGTCTGGGCGATGATGCCGCGCTCGCTTCGATGTTAAGCACGATTGACGACGAATCGGCCAGGATTGCCGCATTGATGCGTCCGCTTGATCCTTCTCAGGTTGACAAGATGCTCGGGCGGCTGCTCGCGGCCAATGGCACTACGACGAAGGTGCCCTCCTACGCGTTCTTGCACGAGTTCGGGAACGGGGCGATGAGCAAGCTCGATGACTTCAGCCAGATCATCTGGCCCGATGAGCTTCGTCGTTTTCAAAAGATGACCCAGTCGTCCTTCGTGGGTGTGGGTATTCAGATCGAGTATGACGAGGCGAGCAATGTAAGGATTGTCTCTCCGCTGGAGGGCACCCCCGCCCAGCGTGCGGGTATTCACCCCGGAGATGTGCTTAAGAAAGTCGATGGCCGCGTGATCCTCGGGCTTTCGCTCGATCAGGCGGTAGACGTCATCACCGGCCCGGCGGGGAGCGACGTGGTACTTACGATGCAGCGCAAGGATGAGACGAAAAAGGACGAGAAGGGTGAGGCGCTGCTCGCGGAGGTTGATTTCCGGCTTACCCGCACCATAATTAAAGTTCCCACGGCCAAGGGTTGGTCTCGCAGCGGCGTAAAGGAAGATGACTGGAACTGGTTCATCGATAAAGAAAACGGGATTGGTTATCTTCGGCTGACGCAGTTCGCCGACAACACCGGGCGGGAGCTTGACGAGGCGATTGTCGCGATGCGAAAGGACGGCCTGAAGGGCCTCATCCTTGATATGCGTTTTAACCCCGGCGGGCTGCTGGATCAGGCCATACGGATTGGCCGGCGCTTCATCGATTCTCCCGACGGTTACATTGTTGCGATGCGCGGTCCTGATGGTCAGATCACCGCGCCCGAACAGACCACGCCCGAACGGGCTCGGCTTGCCAATATTCCCGTGGTGGTGCTGGTGAACGAAGGATCGGCGAGCGCAAGCGAGATCGTAAGTGGTGCGCTCAAGTGCTTCCAGCGCGGCGGGGAGATGAAGGGCAACCTCGACTGCATCGTTGTGGGCGGGCGCACCTTCGGCAAGGGGAGTGTGCAGAATGTCTGGCCGCTTACCAAGACCTCGATGATCAAGGTTACAACCAACTATTATGTCATCCCCAACGGCACCATCCTTCACCGCCGCCCCGGCAGCGAGTCGTGGGGAGTCGAGCCTAACTTCCTGGTTGAGATGCTCCCGAAGCAGACCGTCGAGGCGCTCCTGACGCGGCGAAACGCAGACGTGGTGCCCGTTGACGAGCGTGGGCAGATCCAGGAAGATGCCAAAAATCCCCGGCCAAAGGCGCAGGATCTGCTGACCAAGGGGCTTGACTTACAACTCGAAACTGCGCTCTTACTCATGCAATCTCGGGTGAACTCTGGCGCGGCTTCACAGGCCGCCGCCAAGCCAGCGGGCACCACCCGTTAATAAGTTACGTCCTTCGCCAGTTCACGCAGTTCACGTAGTTAACGCAGTTTACGTAGTTCGCAGGTTGCACCC
>CAYVFW010000031.1:18294-22813 GCA_964450325.1 uncultured Phycisphaeraceae bacterium
CAGTTCACGCAGTTCACGTAGTTAACGCAGTTTACGTAGTTCGCAGGTTGCACCCTTTAACCCCCGGCCTTTGGCCGAGGGTTTTTCTTCGGCGGGATTACTACGCTTACCACGAATGAACCAATCAGTTCCCGATATCGACTCTATTCGGGCCCAGTTTCCCGCCCTCACATCGCCAACTGTTTTCCTCGACAACGCCGGGGGATCACAACTCCCCGCGTGCGTCATCGAGGCGGCGGGGGAGTACCTTCGTAACTCGTTCGTCCAAGGCGGGGCGGATTACGAACTCTCGAAGAACGTAACCGCGACGATCGCCGCGGCTCGCTCGCTCGTGAGCACCTTTCTCAACGCCGGGTCGCTGGGCCACGTGTTGCTGGGCTCGTCAACTACGGCCCTGCTGCACACAGTGGCGAACGCTTACGCGATGGCGCACGCCCGGGGAGACCTCCCCAAAGAACGTAACCAGTTGATTGTAAGCATCGCCGGGCACGAGGCAAACATCGGCCCTTGGAGCAACCTCGCCGAGCGAGGGTTTGATATTGTGTGGTGGAAGCCGGTGCTCGACAGTGCTGGAGACATGACCCACAACATCGCCTCACTGGCGCCCCTGCTCACGCCGCGAACACTTATGGTCATGTTTCCGCAGGTCTCGAACATTTTCGGAGACATCTGGGACGCCGCGCCGTTGTGCAAACTGGCGCGCGAGCACGGCGCGCTAAGCGTGGTTGACGGCGTGGCGTTTGCGCCCCACCAGCTCCCCGACGTCGCCGCGATCGGTTGCGATTGGTACGTCTACTCAACTTACAAAGTCTTCGGGCCGCACATGGGCGCGCTCTTCGGCACTCACGCCGCGTTCGCGCCGCTCACCGGGCCCAATCATTACTTTATTGACCGTGCGGCGGTTCCTCAGAAGTTTGAGTTAGGGGGTGCCAGCCACGAAGGGTGCGCGATGATCGCCGGGGGAGGGCGCTATTACGAGTTCCTCTCCGGCGCACGCGCCACAGCAGGAACTGCTTATGTTGCACCCAGCCGCCAGACGTTGCGGGACGCGTTTGCGCGGGTCGAGGCGTTAGAAACCCCACTGCAGGCACTTTTGATCGAGCAGTTACTTACAATTCCCGGGCTGCGGCTGCTTGGGCCAGCGCGGGCCGACTCTAGCCGCGTGAGCACCGTGAGCTTCACGGTGGAAGGCAGGCGTTCGCGTGAGCTGGCATTGGCATTGAACGGCAAATCGTTCGGGTGCAGGCACGGTCACTTCTACAGCAAGCGACTGCTCGAGCATATCGGCATCGCTGATCCGGCTGATGGCGTAGTGCGTATCAGCCTCTCGCACTACAACACAGCGGGCGAGGTTGAGCGCGTGGTGGCCGCCCTTAAGCACGCGTGCAACACGGCGGTATAATAATATTACGATCCAGAGTAAGAGGGGCAGACAGGAGTGAGTCACTCGCCGATGAGCAGCGCCACCCGCGCGGCCTCTCTCGCACGGGCCGCGTGTTCCTGAGCGATCTTCTGCGCGTCCCTAGCCTCAGCTCGGGCGCGTTCTCCCGCGATCTCTTCGGTGCTGCGCCGCGCGCGGGCTTCGTTCGCTTCGCGCTCCGCGCGGCTTGCTTCGGCTTGCTCCCTGATCTTGCGCGACGCTTCGAGCGAAGCATCCACCACATCAAGCACAACCCCGGTCTTCCACGCTTTTATCTCGCTCACCGATGAGACTGTAACGTTCATGCCTGCAACTTCGGTTGCGTGTGGTGCGGGCAAAAGTCGGCAGTACCTATAACATAATGTTTGGGCGCATCACACCCCGCGCAGGCCGCACAGATGCGATGGGCCGCAGTCGAGACACGGATTTGCCCCCTCATTAAGGGAGCAAGGGCGGAAAACTACTTGTGTGGTGTCTGCTTGGGCAAGGCGAGCCTGTCGCCCCAGTTCGTAAGTGAGGGGTAGTGCGTAAGGTCGTACATGAGCGGTGTGACCGTGATGTGACCCTTGAGCAAGTGATCAACATCGCTGCCCTGCTCGGTGGCGTGGAACTCCAGCCCGTAACCCGCCGACCAATAGTAAACATTACCGGTGGGGCTGATCCGCCGCTCGTATTTATCCACCAGGCCGTGGGTGTTCATCGGGCAGATGGAGATGGGGGGCGCGGGGGCGTTCACGGGGAGCGAGGCGTCCTCGACCACCGGAATATTAATACTTAAGCATTCGTGGCGTTGCGGGAGCCCGCGTGCCAACAGCCGTTCGATGGCAGCGCGTGCCCAGGTGGCCGCCACATCAAAGCGCGGCTTGCCCTTGCCGAGCATCATGCTCACCGCAATCGAGGGAACACCCAAAAAGGCCGCCTCGATCGCCGCGGCAACCGTGCCGGAATATATGACGTTGATCCCGCAGTTGGCCCCGGCGTTCATGCCCGAGATACATAAGTCAGGCCGCGAGCCCTTGCCGAACGCATCTGGCCAGAGCGCGGCCAGCGCCAGCTTCACGCAGTCGGCGGGACGGCCATCAACGCCGATGCCCACCATCCGCCCATTTATATTCTCCTCGCGAACCATGAGTGGCGTGTGAAACGTAACACCATGACTGGTGGCCGACTGCACCGTGAGCGGCGCGACGGTGTAGATCTTCGCGGCCTCACCCTTGGGCGAAAAGGGATAGCCGAACGCGCCAGGGTAATCGGTGAGAGCATCGTGCATCGCGATGATGCCAGGAGCACGAATTCCATCGTCGTTGGTGAGGAGTATGGTCACACACTATGGTACTGGCCCGCGAAGGCAGCCGCCCCCAACATCGCACGCCGCCTCTCCCCCACCACTCGGGCCCTCACAGCGACGGGGAACCATCCCAGCCGGAGCCTACCCTGCAAACGCACGGTGGTGCCCCGCTAGTACAACGATCAGCGCGGTCGTGAGGGAGCGACGACGGGCACCGCCAGGCCGCAACCTGTTCGCGGCTGTGCAAGGGTTTTGCGGCTGCGTTCGGCACCTTTTATGGTTGAACTTCGGCGGAGAGCCTTACTTTGAGTTATGATTTTTCTTGGAGAGTCCCGAACATGCTGAAGAATGCTGCCACACCGACGGTTACCCCAACTCCCAGCCTTTGGGGGGCCAACATATTCCGCGCCCCGCTCCTAGCCGCGGCACTCGTGGCGGGTAGCACGGGTTTGGGCTGCGGTAGCAGACCGGTAGCGAAACCGGACACTCCGGCGACTCGCGGGGAGTCGTTCAAGGCGGGCGCGCAGCAAGAGTCTGGGGCAGCTCAACCCGACTTGGCTTCGCCCGGGGCGACCCCTTCTCGCATCAATAACAAGTTCGCTGGCATCTCCATCGCCCATGAAGATTGGTTGGCCATGGGCTATCGGCTCGATTGGGTGGGCTATCCCTTCGCGGCTCAACATAATATTCCCATCGTCGCCGCGGCGGCGCTGGGCGATGTTGTCGTCATTCAGGATTCGGACGGTACGGCAGCGCTGCTTGAAACCAGCACCGGACAGCGTCGCTGGGGGACCAGTGTTGCCAATCCGCTCACCAAGTTTGTCGGGATTTCACGAGACACCACCGACGCAGGGCGCATACTGATAAGCAGCGAGTCGGAGGGTTATCTTGTGGCGGACGCGAGCGGCAATCTGGTTGCGAAGATCGACTACCAGAAGGTAGTAAGCACCGAGCCCGTGATGATCGGGCGGCTGGCGATCTTTGGCACCGCAACCGGTGAAGTGCTCGCGCACGTGGTGCCTTTGAATGTGAAGGGATGGGGATTCCAGACCGCCGCGGCGATCGAGGTAAAGCCCGCGCTGTTGGAAGGCGGGGTTGTGGGCGTCGTTAACCAGGCGGGCGATGTGTATTTTATTACATCGAGAGGCGAACTGGTCGGACGTAATAGAATCCTAGGGCCCGTAGCGACGGACCCGGCGACCGACGGGGCAAGCCTCTACATCGCTGGCTTGGATCAGTCGGTGTGGGCCTTCTCCGGTACGGGCGGACTCAAGTGGCGCCACCGCACCAGTCAGCAGCTTCGCGATAAAATAACTTATCTCAACGGCGTGGTTTATGTCGCGGTGCCGGGTACCGGTCTGGTCGCCCTTGATACTGAAAGCGGCAAAACCCGCTGGGAAGCCGCGGAAACCATCGGCACGGTGGTGGGGCTACGCGACAAAAAGCTAATTGTACAAACGCGAACCGGCGTGGACCAACTTGATCCTGCGTCGGGCCAACGGTTAGGTCGGATCGAAACGCCCGGGATGGACCGTATTATCACCGACAAGCCCGAGGATGGTAATCTTTACATTATCAGCAAGACGGGAGTCGTGGGCCGGTTCATCCCCAAGATGTAAGTTACAGGCGGCACACGGACGCCCTCGCGAGCAGATCAGTTAACACGATCTCTGTTGCAACCGAGCCGGAATGTAACTGTAACTGTATTGGATTCATTCGACGCGCACCGGCGGTCGCCTGGGTGTCGCGGCCCGCACCAGCTTCCGCCATATAGGTTTTTTAAGCCCCGGAGCACGTCCCCTTGTCTATCG
>CAYVFW010000032.1:0-15793 GCA_964450325.1 uncultured Phycisphaeraceae bacterium
GAGCGTGACGCGAACGCGACTCACCAACGGGCATCGTGCCGCCTGTCACGGCGGCCCGTCCCGCTTCAGCGTTGTGTCCACGCGAGCGGCCTCCCTCTGGCCCCAATTTACCTCTCCTCTCTTGTTTCAACGGAGCCTTCAAATGCGTTTCCACCCAGCCGCCGTCGCCCTTTTGCTCGTTCTTGCCTCCACGCCCGCGTTCGCAGGCTCTTGGATCGAATCCGCCGACGGCGACATCTCCGGCAACCGCCTTTCCCCCTCAATAGTGAACATCACGCTCGGCGACAACCAAGTTACAGGCACTTTCGGCTCCGGCGACGTGGACTACTTGCGCATAGACATCCCCGCGGGGCTTCAGATTTCCGCGATCAACGTCACGTCGTACTCCGGTACCAGGGTCTCGTTTGTTGGCCTTCAGGCGGGCACTACGTTCTCAGTCAGTCCAAATGAAGCCTCGCCCGAGGCCTTGCTCGGCTATTTCCTCTTTGGTAAGGCTCACCTCGACACGAACATACTTCCAGACATCGCGGACGGTTCCGGAGCAATCGGGTTCACGCCTCCGCTCAACCCCGGCAGCTTTACGCTTTGGCTCCAAGAAACCGGCAGTAGGACTGGGTATGGGCTCAATCTTGTTGCCGTTCCCGCCCCGGCTTCGGTCGCGCTGCTCGGTCTGGGCGTGCTGACGCTCGGACGCCGCCGCCGCTGAGGCAGCGTCGATGCCCGAATACCTTTCTGCTTCGTGCCAGCCCGCGTGCATCGCGGGCTGGTGCTTGTTTAGGCTCGTGCTGGCTCAAGCCTTTTTTGGAAGCACCGCCCGGAGAGGCGTATCTTTCTACTGGGCCTCCCTGACCAAGCTCGGCGACGCAAGACCTGCCGTCCCCCCAGAAGGTCCTCGTTCGGTTCGTGACTGCCGCTTTTTTCCCTGTCGCTTTAGAAATCAACTGCCCCTTGCGCAATCACTCGGGCAGACTATGGCTCAACAGACCGAGTCCGAGCCAAGCCTTCCGGCGGACGCTGGCGAGCAGCTTAATTCCGGTGCTGCGCAAGCATTAAAGAAAAAACCAGATCAGATTGCAAGGAGCGTGACGCGAACGCGACTCACCAACGGGCATCGTGCCGCCTGTCACGGCGGCTCACACCGCTCTCGCGCTCTGTCGGCGCGGAGGTTTTCACTCGCCCCAAGATCCGCCCTTGTCTTTCTGTAGAGGAGAAGTTTATGTCAATCTCGATTCGTTCCAAGGCCCTGATTCTGCTCGGCGTCGCCGGGCTCAGTGTCGTAGCCCACGCCCAGCCCGTGGAGCTTCGGGTTTCCGTGCAGAACCTTGCGCCGGCGAACAGCGTGTCGTTCGCAGCGTTGCGCCTGGGCTTCGGCAACGGCACATTTGATTCCTTCAATCGCGGACAGGCTGCGGGCTTGGCGGCCATCTCGATCGCCGAAGGCGGCACTGGCAACGCTTGGTTCCCGGCATTTTCCGCGGCCGAGCCAAACGCGACGTTGGGCTCGGTCGTTCGCGCGGCTGGAGGGTCTCTGCGGCCTGGCGAGACGGCATCCTCGGTCTTTATGGTCGATCCGTCGATCAACCGCTTCTTTACGTTCGGCTCGATGGTGGTCCCCAGCAACGATCACTGGATCGCGAACGACAACCCGAGGCAGTATATGTTGTTCAACGGCGCTGGCCAGCTGAACATCAGCTCGATCTCTCAGTTCGGCGGCCAAATCTATGACAACGGTTCCGAGATCGAAGACCCGGCCAACGCCGCGTTCCTGGTTGGCAGTGTAAACGCGAACCGCACGCCCGAGAACGGCGTGGTTAACTTCAACTTCGACCGGCTCGATGCCTTTAATGGCCTGACCACCACTGCGGGTTACGTGTTCCAGCGGCAGTTCGGCGCCAGCGACGAGATCTACCGAATCTCCTTCGAGGTCATCCCCGCGCCTGGCGCGGTCGCCATGCTCGGAATGGGCGGCCTGCTTTTGGCCCGGCGTCGGCGTCGCTAATCGCGATCTTTTAAGTTCACCCCAAAATAGCCCCGGCACCGGCCGGGGCTATTTTCTTTCCTGAAGCCGCCGAGCCTTTGCTCGATCGCTTGCGTGGACTCGGTGGGCAGCGTGGCGCACCACCTTCGGCTGGTGAATGACGGTTTCGCGAGCGCCCGCAGCATCTGCAATCGCCGGGCCGGACCCAAGCCGACCAATCGAGAACGAGCCGGACCTTCCCCGTGACGTCCGCGAGCGAGCTAAGGCCCGCGCCGCGTTGGCAGCCTGAGAAAAGGTAGATAAGGTTGCAACTCGCGAGGCGCGAACGCGACTCACCAACGGGTAACGTGCCGCCTGTAGCGGCGGCCAGCGAACAGCTTGTCGTTCGCCCCACGGCGCGTCGGTTTCCCTAACTGCACCTTGGATGCCTTCAATGTCGGACAGACCGCCGCCGCGTCGATGACCTCAAACGCCGAAGTTAGTAACCGGAGCGACTGGTTCGCTGCCTTCGCCGCTGCCGGACCCAGTGGCGTAAGGACGGGCGAACCGAACCCAAGGTGTTAATCCCTCGGCCCCGTCGGAGCGGGGATCAGTTTTGCGAGACTTACCAGAGCCCGCCCGATTGATTACAACCGGCGATTCAGGGTGAACTGACCCGCGCTGTGCCGCCTTGGGACTTAAGGATCACCGGGCGGTTGAAGCGAGTGCCAGCGGGCACTTGGTACAGCCCCGCATTGAGCTTAATTGGCACCCGGGGTGAGGCACGCTGGACGGCCTGAATCAGACCCATCCCTTGACGAAACGGGAAGGCGAGCGTTCCAAACGCGGTACCGGTCCCGGTGTTTGTAACGCGCACTGGCGACGGCGAATGCGTGTTCGGCGTCATCGTGTAGTGGCGATCGATGCAGTTGGTGGCGACGAACGTGTAGCCGTTCGCGATCGCATCGTCGTAATAGTCTTCATCATCGGGCGTACCGCAGAACGGGGTGGGATAAGCGCGGAACATCCAGCGATCAGGCTGAGAACCTCGGCTCGGCACCACGTCGTCATCGTCGCTGTTCACCAGCACGCTGTTGGGCTCGAACGCCACTGGCGGGTTGCCGCGGGCCATGCCGAAGAAAAAGTTGTCGTCCGCAAAGCCAGTCTCCTCCTCATCGAGGATGACCACCCAGCGGTAGCCGCGGCGGAGCAACTCCTGATAAGACGGCCATCGTTGCTGGTCAAAGTCCTTGAACTCGCTGGCTTGGTAGATTCCACCCGGGAGTGCCGCGGCCAACGCATTCTGGATGTAATTTCGATAGACCTCGCGCGATGGCCAGTTTGCACAAGCAGGCTTCATTTCCAGATACACGACCGTGACTCGGTCAACAGCTTCAACCGACTGCGCGATCAACCCCAACTGAACCGAAAGAAGCCCGCCGGACCCCTGAGAGCCACAGCCGTGCTGAACCCGAATCTGATTATCGGTGTGCCAGACGAGGTCGAGTTCAAGGCACCAACAGTTCCAGTTGTCGATCTGCGATGACAACGTCTCATCGCGTTCGTGAGAATTGTGACTTGCCTTGTAGATGCCAGCGTTGAAGCGCTGCTCGTTGGGACCGACGTCGCCCTGGCCGCATGCGGTTTTTACGCCAGCAAGGCAGAGTAATAGGAGGCAGGCGAGGCTGCGGAGGACGAGGGGGTTAAGGTGAGATGTCATGCGTGTACACTCCTTAATCGTGAAAAGGGGCCTTCGGCTTATTGCAGATTTACCAACACCAGAACCAGACCGCGCCCAGATTCCAACCGTTCCATTGCTTTACCGATCACCGTGCCGTGTGAGCGGTCGCGGTCGGTCGCTTTCATCGCGTGCCCCGGCGTGTCCGAGGTCGTGAGCAGGTCTCCTGGTTCGATGGCGCCCGAGGCAGCGTCACACCAGACATAGACGCGACCGGACAGCGCGATCGCCGGAGCATCTTCGTGCCCGGGCAGGTTTCCCAGCACCGCACCGACTGAGAAGTTGTTCGCGCCACTTACCACGCCCGCGACGCAGCGGTTGTAGGCACCGCGTGACATGCACAGTTTACCCGCGTTCGCGCGGTCGATCGCTACGACCGTCCCGGGCTCTAGCGGCTCACTCGCTAGGAACTTCTCGGCAAGATCGGCCCCGGTGATCTCGAGGACCGGCACCTGCACTGCGGCCCCCGGACCAGGATCGATCACAATGTTGCCGCCCGATCGCGCATTGAAGATGGTGAAGTGCGGGCTGCCGGGCGTGCCGAAGCCCATCCAGGCCGTCTCGGTACCGCTGCTGTTCCAGAACCCCAGGTAGCCGGACTGCGTCGTGTTGCTCCCGGTGTCCTGAATGATGACCGTGGGAAAATCAAAGGCAACTTGGAGCGGCTGGGTCGGAGTTAGGGTGCCGATGCCGACATTGCCGGCGGACGAGACGGTGAGGCGATTAAAGCCCTGCGTGCCTAGAAAGGTGTTCCCGCTTGAACGAATATTCATGAAGCTCATGTGCGGATTGGTTGGGTCGCCATAACCCATCCACCCACGCTCGAGATTTGCATTATTTCTGAGGCTGACGTAACCGACCTGCTGTGCATCTGAGTCGATATCCTGGAGCGCCAGAGTTGGTCCGGTGGCGGCAACATGTACAGTGTGTGTGGGTGACACCGTGCCGATGCCGACCTTGCCTGCGTTGTCGACGAACACGGCGTCCGCCGGGGAGCCGTCCGCAGCGTCGAGCGCGAACGCGCTCTTGGCGTGGGTGGCGAGGGGCGTGGCGGTTAAGAGTTGACGCGGCGACAGGATCGTGAATCCTGTCGTGATGCTGCAGGCGAGCCCTGTGTCGGCACGCACCTCGATCTGCAGGAATCGGAGCTGCGTAGTTGCGAACTGCTGGCCGAAATCAACCGTGGATGTCACGCGGCCGTCGGTGGCGAGGACGTTGTTCACGCACTGTGTCGTGCCGATCTGCAGGCCGCCAGACGCGGCGTTGAAAAGAGTAAATCGCACGTCCTGCAACCCGTTGACGGGTTGCCCGCCGCTCTTGAATTCACCCTGGTAAGTGAAAGCGGTGGACTGGGCGGGAGCGAGTGAGGCGAGGGCGAGCGTGCTGGCGAGAATAACTTGTTTCAACACTGATGATTCTCCATTGGGGCGGGGCTTCGGACCACCAAGCGAAAAAGACGACTACGCAGCACCAAGAATTTCTGGTTCCGAGTTTTTTACTGCCCGGTCATGGCGATGCCGGTGGCATCCGTGAAGTCGCTCGTGCCGGGTGCCGGAGGCGGCAGTGCTCTCGTTCTTCAGGCTTCCCTGGTAGGTGAAGGCGGTGGACTGGGCGAGGGCGGGAGCGGCAAAGAGGCCAAGAACGAGTGCGCTCACGAGTTTCATCTGGTAGCTTTCTGGAAGTCGGTTAGAGGATGACATGCCAGCGCGCGTTCGTTGAGAAGCCGACAGGCACGACCAACGGTTCGGCGGCCCGCGTCACTTGGGTCCCATGACGGTGAAACACATCGCTGTGTCTGTCCCGACATCGGTGAGGCTGATTGAGCGCAAGACACACCCGGTGGTCGAGACGTTTGTAACGAACGACACTCGGGCGCTCCCGGTCGCGGTGGCGAGCGAGGCGGTTACCGACGGAGCGGATGAGAACGGCACCGTAAAGGTTACCGAGTACCAACCAGGCAAGACGCGCGTCACCGTCCAGCCCGTTCCCGCGAGGATTGTCCCGGTGGCGCTGACTGTCCCGCGGAGCAGGCGAAGGTTCTCGCCTCCGCCCGAAGCGAAGTACTGGCCCGCGCTTCCCAGCTTCACATCGCCGCGTACGTCGAGATTGGCGGTGGGCGTGGTGGTGCCGATACCGACGTTGCCGTTCGACGCGACCGTGAGACGCTCTCTTGTGGGGCTTCCCGCCCAGAGCGAGAGGTTACCGCCCGAGCGCGCGTTCACGACCGAGAGGTGCGGGCTGCCCGTCGTGCCGAAACCCATCCATGCCGTCTCGACCAAGGTGTTGTTCCAGAAGGTAATATATCCGGCTTGATTCGCCGCACTCGCCGTGTCCTGCAGGACCAGCACTGGCGGTACGACTCCTCGGAGGTGGAGTAAGGTGGAAGGCGATGTAGTCCCGATGCCGACCTTGCCCGCATTGTCCACGAAGACCGCATTGGGAACCGAGCCATCGGCCGAGTCAAGTGCGAACGCGGACTTGGCGTGGTTGGCAAGGGGGGCCGCGGTGATAGGCTGGCGGGGCGAGAGCACCACGAAGCCTCCGGTGTTTGCGCAGGTCAGCCCCGTGTCCTGACGAACTTCGATCTCGACAAAGCGAGAAACGGTCGAGGCGAACTGCTGGCCGAAATCGAGCGTGGCGGTGAAGACGCCCTCGGCGACGGAGAGATTGTCGATGCACTGCTGCGTGCCGACCTGGTTGCCCGCAGTCGCGGCGTCAAAGAGGCGGAAGCGGAAGTCGTGGATGCCGCTGGCGGCAGCGCTCCCATTCTTCAGGCTTCCCTGGTAGGTGAAGGCCGTCGATTGAGCGTAAGCCGACAGGGTAAAGAAAAGAGACGCGAGGATGACGAGTGTGCGAAAGCCCATGAGTGAAGCTCCAGAAACCCCCGAGCCCGGTGGTTCTGTACGTCAAGCGGGAATGGACAGAATGAGCGACAAGAAAAGCGAAAACAATGTTCGGCCCGTCGCAGACGCCCGGCGCTTCACGCGAATTCACTTCGCCTCGGCCACTTCGGCCAAGAATTTCTCGAGGCGGGCCCGCCATGCCGCGAGCGAAGAGTCGCGATCAGCGCTGGGAGCAAGACGTGCGGCGATTTCGCACGCTCTCACCACTTGGTCCAGAGACCGGCCGACTACCACACGACGCGCCCGCAGGCCCATTCCTTCCTTCGTGTTTAGCAGTCGCTCCGCGTAAAGGTCGATGAGCGCCGTCGCCTCGTTTATGCGTCGTGACTGTTCCGCGGCATCCCCAGACGTTTCCGCCTCGCTCGCCACGACCCCCGCGAGGAGGCACGCACAAGCCCCTCGCATCCACCAGAGCCGGGACCCTTCCGGAAGCGTGGTTTCCGACTCGGCCAGCACTCTGCGGAGGATCGATTCGGCTTCTGCCAAACCGCCAAGATGAGAGAGCGACGTCGCGTGCAGGTATCGCGCGAACACCGCGTCGGGGTCGCCCAGGGGCATTAACCGTGCACCGAAGTCGCACGCCTGACGCAGCACGGGTTCGGCATCCTCAAACTTCCCCGAGTCCACTAGAAGCCCTCCGAGTTTTCGCAGGCTCATCGTCAGCGACTGGTGCCCCGGTTTGAGCAACTCGCGCTTAATCGCGACTACCTCACGCCCCGCTGCGATGGCTTCCTGCGGCTTGTCGCGGGCTGAGAGAATCATCGAATAGGAGTCGAGCGCGCGGGCGAGGGTCAGGTGCTTCTCACCGTACAGGCGGCGGACAATCGCCACCTCCTCCTCCGACGTTTTCTCTGCGCCGGCAAAGTCACGCTGAGAATGCTGCATGGCGGCTAAGTTATTCAACATATCTGCCTGGTCGGGCTCACCGCCGCCCTTGCGGAGCATGCTCAGCGACCGCTCGTATACTTCCTTGGCTTCCTTCCTCTTCCCCGAGCTCCAGAGCGTCGCCGCCAGATTGTTGGTGGCGGTCACAGCGGTCGGAGAGCCGCCGAGCCCTTTGCTTTCCAGCAATGTCAGCACACCTCGCAGGGCGTTTTCGGCCACCTCCGCGTTGCCCGATTTCGCGTCGATCAAGGCTTCGCTCACAATCGACAATGCGCTCAACTCGACGCCCCGATCACCAAACTCTGCCGCGGCCGCGCGCGTGAGGGTGAACAACTCTCGCGCCTCAGGGACGCTCCCCCGCTTCCGTAGAAGTTCGCCCAGGACGAGGGCGCTCGCCGCCCGCTCCATGCTCTTCTGGCCGAACTCCTCGCTCGTGAGGCGGTGGTGCAAACGGAACATCTGCTCCGCAGGCTCCAGGAGATTCAACTCTCCATACGTGTCGCCAATGGTTTTTGCGAGCATTGCCGCGACCCGGGGCTCGCGGGTCGTCGCGCCCGATTTGAGGTCGGCCGCCGCGGCGTCCATCACCTCGCGCACGGTGACGTCGGTCCGGCCCTCCTCCTTGGCCCGGTCGGCGCGACCGATCATTGAGCTCATCAACGCATTGACCGCCTCCGCGACGCGGGCACTGGCGCGGGCCTCTTCGGCCTGAGTATCGGCCCGATCGGCCTGCGAGCGAGCCAACTCGGCGTTGGCGACAGCCCTCCCCGCGTTCTCGATCGCTTCGGCACGGGCCGCCCGCGCTCGCACGAGGCCGGTCGCCGTCCCCACAACCCCGAGCGCCAGCGTGGCAACGATGACTCCGCCCGCCGCCACTGCCAGCCGATTCCGCGCGATGAACTTCTGTACTCTGTAAGCGGTGCCGGGCGGGGCAGCCTCCACCGGCTGGCCCGCGAGGTGACGGGCGATGTCCGCGGCCATGGCGCTGGCGGTATCGAAGCGGCGAGACCGCTCCTTCTCTAAGCATCGCATCACAATCCAATCGAGGTCACCCCGAACCAGGGCCCCCAGACGACCGGGCTCCGTGCGGCGCCGGTGCGCGACCTGGGCGAGGGTCCCGGAGCGAGACAACCGCGAGGAGGGCTTGGGAGGCTCTACCTCTCGGATGATCCGCTGGATCTCTCCATACGCCGCGGATCGCAACGTCTTGGAATCAAAGGGCGTGGTCCCGGTGAGCAACTCATAGAGAAGTACGCCAAGGCTGTACACGTCCGAGCGGGTATCGATATTCAGCGAGCCCTCGGCCTGCTCGGGCGACATGTACTCCGGTGTACCGATAAACTGGCGAAAGTCCGTAAAGACGGTCTTCTCAGTCAGGGTGTGCTGCGTGGCCTTGGCGATGCCGAAGTCGATCACCTTGGCGTGGGGTTGGCCGTCT
The DNA here is from genome assembly GCA_964450325.1 of uncultured Phycisphaeraceae bacterium. GTDB lineage: Bacteria > Planctomycetota > Phycisphaerae > Phycisphaerales > UBA1924 > UBA2402. The sequence goes on from CAYVFW010000032.1 coordinate 8,922, forward strand.
TCGGTCGCCACCAGCACATTTCCGGGCTTGATGTCTCGGTGGATGATACCCTTGGAGTGCGCATGCTGCACTGCGTGGCACACCTGCACAAAGACGCCTAACCGCTCCGCGATGCCCAGGTTGTTCTGGTCGCAGTACGCCGTAATAGACTCTCCCCTGACTAGTTCCATTACGAAGTAAGGCCGCCCCGACTCGGTGGCTCCGGCGTCAAACACACGCGCGATGTTCGCGTGGTCCATCATTGCCAAGGCCTGACGCTCCGCCTCGAATCGCGAGATCACCGCGCGAGTGTCCATCCCTAGCTTGATGACCTTCAGGGCAACCCAGCGTCGCACGGGCGACACCTGCTCAGCCATGTAGACCGAGCCGAAGCCGCCATGCCCAATCTCTTTAAGCAGTTTGTAAGGCCCGATCTGCGTACCCGCCTTCTCCGACGCGCCCGCCGCCGGTGCTCCCGAGGTCGGCGCCGTCATGAACCCAGGCTGCCGGGCTGCGGCCTTCAGGAGCGATTCGACCTCAACGCGCAGCGCTGCATTTCCCGCGGACGCATGATCGAGGAACGCCGCGCGGTCGCCCTCTGGCAGCGCGAGTGCCTCGGCGAAGATATCTCGTACTTTTTCACGATCCAGCATGAGTCATCCAGTCGATTCCATTTCTCGAAGCAGCCACGCCTTTGCATAGCACCACAGCCGATCAACCTGCCGCGATGAGATTCCCAGCGCCTCGGAGGTTTCATCGCCAGTGAGCCCGGCGAAGAAGCGAAGACGTACCACGGCGGCCACCTCAGGCTCGGCGCTCTCCAAGCGGCTCAGAGCCTTGTCGAGCGCCAGGATCTCAGACGGGTCGGCGTTGTGGGCGAGGTCGACAACCGATAGCGGTGTCCGCTCGCCAGCACCGCGGCGTTTCGCAGCTCCCTTGGCGCGAGCGTGGTCAATGAGGATGCGGCGCATCGCCTCCGCGGCGGTTGCGAAAAAGTGAGCGCGGTTGCGGAAGGGCACGCGCCGGTCTTGGCTGATGCGAAGAAAGGCTTCATGCACGAGGGCCGTGGCCTGAAGCGTGTGGCCAGCATTCTCGGCGTTCATGCGCTGCTGGGCAATGGCCCGCAACTGGGCATATACCTCGGAGAGCAGCAGATCACTACCTTCGGCATCGTCGCCGCGTTCTGCGGACGTCGGGGGCGTTGTGTCGTCGGGCTCTGCCGCCGGTGGCATCATCAGAGAATGGTAGCCTAAGCCACCCGGTGGTTGCGGAACTGATGTTTATGGATGGCGCGCGTCCGGCGCAAGGCCTGCGTGCTGATCGCGTCCTCGGCGAGGCTGCCGGGCGCGGCCCCCATTGCTTTACAAAAGGTTATCTGGTACTCGCCCCGCTGATAAAAGTGGCAGATAACTGCCTCGCGCTGAATCCGCTCGTGATAGGCCGTGAAAGCGAGGAACTCGATCAATCGTGAGCGGTCATCCTCGACTACGCACCACCCTCATCTTGAGCACAGCCAACGGCCCTGCTGTAATCGCCGGCGGAAGCGGGTTTCTCGGAGTTTCGCTTGAGACACATCTTATTACTCGCGGCGAGGATGTTATCGTGCTTTCACGTTTGCCGAGTTAGATTTTGTTGTTACCACTATCGTCTCGAGCAAGAGACCGATTGAGCGCCTCGGAAAGGGCGTCGCAGATCCGCTTATCACCGGGGAGGTGGGCAGCACTGTCGGCCTTGATGAGTTTGTTGATCGGCATCGACGGGTTCCATAAGCAGGTGGGAAAATGGTGCGGGTGCGCTTTGCGCCTGGCTGCAAAGAAGAAAAAGCGGACCCGTTTTCTTCCACAGTGGACACGAAAGCAGACAAGCCGCTTTCAGACTTAGATTCGCTCTGGCTCGCGACAGGTGAGGGCATTTCTACTCCTCATATATCGATGCGTGCTCCACGCCCGCCAATCGCAGTGTGGCCGAGAGCACTCCGCGGTGGTGGGCCGTGTGGCCAAAGACCCACTTGCTGAGGCACTCGCCCTTCTTCATGGTGAACAATACCTGCCCACCCATGCTCATCGTCCAAGGCTCATCTAGCTGCGCATCGCTCGCCACCTCCAGCGCCTCCAGCGACCTCGCAAGATTCTCATCGAACGTTATAAGCATCGCGGTAAGGTCCGTCTCGATCGCGCGGGTCGCCGCGATCAGCTCGGCATCCACCTCGGCCACATCAAGCCCCGGCGCATTTAATATGCCCGGCACCCATCCGAGAACACTGACTAAGTGGCTTGCGTTCCACCCGATCGTGTGCAGCCCATGCCCTGGCGTGAAGCCCAGCTTGGCCGCTGGGATGCGAGCGAGCAGCCGCCGAGTCATCTGTGCCTCGTTGTTCAAATCTGCCTTCATTCGTTGCGGGAGGTTCATCGTGTGCAGCATAATATTCGCCGGGCAAAAAAAGAAGGGGAGGCGCGGTTCGCGTTCACTAAACGGGAGGGCGAAAGGACCAGGTTTGCCAGCCGCTTGGCTAGATGGTAGCCACACATTTCTCCTTCGCTTCGCCGTTCCCCGATGCGGATCGCGAAGAGAGTTCAAACGGAACGCGGTTTGTGATCACTTGTTGCGATGCTGATGAGCCTCCATGGACTGCACCCAAATGCTGGCAGGCATGAGTACTTTGCTTGAGAGTACGCGGTGGTCATCGTCGATAGACTCGATCGTGCCATGATACTTGGCGAACGCCTGGCCTCCGGTACACTAGGGTCTTCGGAATCAAGCACCAGCCGTTTTGAATCGGCGGAAAGTTCGCCCAAGTAAGGCCAAGGGTGCGTCATCATGGAGGCGACCAACGAGTTGCCGCACCCCCCTTCCCTGCACCGTCCGCAACGACTTCCAGGTCCGTCATGGCAGGAAGTTCCGGAAAGCGCGGTCGAGACGCTGCGATGGGTCAACATTCCGGGGGGCAGCACGAAAAAGGGCCGAGGGCGGAGATTTGCAGCGCGGTGGCGGCGTGGCCTGCCGGAGCACAATCAGTCGTGCCGCGAGATGAAGTGGATGCCCGAAACAGACGATGTAAGGCGAAGAAATGGAGGGACTGGCCCATGATCAGCAACGTCGCAACCAAGACCGAGGCAAGTTCCCTCGACACAGTGGCTGTTTTAGGCTGCGGTTCGCAGCGCACGCGAAAGTCGCGCCGACGAATTCTACTGGCGACCTTGGGGGTACAGGCACTGCTGTTGGTCGTGGGATGGGCCTTCACGTTTCGCGAGGTACGGTCGCGCGTGGGGGAGAAGTTCAAGGACCAGATTGTGGCGAGTAACATCGCCACCGCCGAGGCGGTAAGCCGCAAACTTGGCGAAATGGTACCCGATCGACTGGAATACAAGAGCAGTAGTTGGGAAACGGCCCAGTCCGTGATCGAAAGCCTTAGGATGCCGGCAGGGGGCTTCGCGTGCATGATTGATGACAATGGGAAGTTGCTATGCCACCCTGACCTACGCAGCGATCCGGGCCTGCGCGACGTGCGTCTGGGTGCCGAGCTACTTCGCGCTGATGAGACCGCGACAACGCTCACGGAACTCCCGCGCTCTGGCGTCTCCACGGGCAAAGTCATCATGGGCGGCTTGGTCACGCATTACGTTGCCACCACCTATCTGCCGGGCATGGGGGCACGGCTGATCGTCCATCAGCCCGAGGAAGGCTTGCTCAGCGCGGGGGAGGCATCTACTAGCGGGCTGCTGTGGGTCGCCTTGGGCATCGGGAGCATCGTGCTGCTCTCCACCGCGCTCACTTCGGCGCGGCTCATGCGCCGGCACGACCACGAGCTCGAAGCCATCAACACCGGCTTGGAGAGCGAGGTTTCGCGGCGGGTCGATCAGACCGTCACATTTCGTGATTCGATCATCTTCGGGCTTGCTGAGCTGGCCGACTATCGCGACACAGACACCGGGACGCACTTGCAGCGCATCGCCGAGTACACGGAACTATTGGCGATGGAGCTTGCAAAGACCGACGCCACGATCGACGAGGCGTACATTCGCCGCCTTCGCGTGGCCTCGTCGATGCACGACATCGGCAAGGTGGGCGTTGAAGATGCGGTGCTTCTTAAGCCCGGCAAACTGACCGACGCTGAGCGAGCCAGGATGCAGCGACACCCCATCATCGGGGCTGACACGCTTCTGGCCATCCGGGGAAAGATGGGACACGACGATCTGGTAGAGATGGCGATCGTGGTCACGCTGCAACACCATGAGCGATGGGACGGCAAGGGCTACCCGATGAGCCTCTCGGGCGATGAGATTCAGTTGGCCGCGCGCATCGTAGCGCTGGCCGATGTTTACGATGCGCTCACCAGCCGACGGGTCTACAAGGCCGCGATGAGCCACGAGGAGGCAACCGCGATCATCGTCAAGGAACGCGGGACGCAGTTTGACCCGACAGTGGTGGACGCGTTCGTGTCCTGCGAAGCGAGGTTCGCCCTGGCGCGAGCGCGACTTCAGCCGCCAGAGGCAGATGCGATGGTGCCAAAGCTCGCGGCGTAAGCAACCGCCTAAAGCCCCCAAGACGCGGCCTGGTTCAATGCCCACACCCGGACGCGTCCATCCCCTTCGCCGCAGCTCGGTTTGGCCTGTCGCTAAGAGGGTTGTTCGTTTCCTCATCGCGCTTACTTCTCTGACTGTAACTTACGCAGATCGAGTCCGTGGATGGTTTTTTGCACAACGTGGTGCGCGTGACGAACATCATGGTGGGACAAGATCATCGCGTGGTGAAACCGTTTTAAGGAAGCTTAACGTTATTGCGCGAGCTGGCGCAACCGATCTATGAGGCAGGCATTTCGTTTTTCTACCTTGTTCTTAGTGCAAAGAACGGCGCTTAGGAGTTTGGGCGGACGATCCCAGGTTTCATCGCAAACGGCAAAGCGCGGAATTGACTCTGAAGGCGTTAGTACTCAAACCGGGATGACAGAACGCTAATCGAGCTTCTGTTGGCGGATGTTCGGGACTGGGAGCCCCAAATTAAGAAGCAACCCGATCCATGTGGACACTCTTCGTAAGCTAGCGTACGCTAGCCTTAAGTATACTCTGCTCCCATGAAGCACTACGCACCTCACTACGAGAACGCACCCACATGAACACCGATCGCGCCAGTACGACCGCGCGGCTGATTGCAGCCGCGACCGTTATGTGTACGCAGTCGAAGACGTACAGTCTGTCTCCTCCCGCTAACGCTGCGCTGTGGTGCGAACGGTTTCTGGCGACAAGTCGCACGGACCGACTTCTGCTTCGAAGCGTGCGGTCTGTACTCGGCAAGGTCGGGTGGCGGTTCGTTGAATCAATGACTGTTCCAGGAATCGTCGCGCATTGGATGCGACGAAAGCGAGTAATCGACGATCTGGTTCGAGCCGCCGCGACCGAAGGGTTCACGCAGCTTATCGTGCTGGGTGCTGGCCTTGATACGCTTGCGTTCCGGCTTGCCCACGAACATCTGTTCGAGCACATCATCTCAGCAGACCATCCTGCAACCTTGGCAGTTGTTCGCGCAGCGACTACACGCAACGGCGTCCGCTCGACAGATGCCTCATCGGACATGGTGCCTACTGATCAGGACGGTGCGATGCCCGAGCGGCATCCACTCGAACTGCTCTCACTTGACTTGGCCCATGACGACGCCTGCACGATCCTGACCGACTCGCCCGGCTTCGATGCAACACGGGCCACTATCATCGTCATTGAAGGTGTGTTAATGTACCTGCCGGTGTCCGCCGTCGCCGACCTTCTGCGATCACTTGCGAAAGTGCCGATACCGCGAATACGACTTGTCGCATCATGGATGAACGCTACGCCTGGGCAACCCGTTGGCTTCGTCGGTCAGTCTCGCCATGTCGCCGCGTGGCTGCGTCGCTGGGGCGAACCCATGCTCTGGGGCACCACTGCTGAGGCCCTTCCTTCGTTTCTTGCCGAACTCGACTGGGTCAATGCTCGAATCATTGACTTGGCCGACGCACGATCGGTTAAGGATGAAGGTTTGCGTGCTCTTCAGAGCGAGCAGTTGTTACTGGCTGACAAAGCATCATAAGCTGCACAATCGTCGAGCAACCTGTGCAATCATTCTTTCGCGGAGCCCGCTCGTACGGCCGCGGTCCGCTTGCGCTGCCGGCTCGATGTCGCATATTTTGTCGCCACAATAAGAAAGCTCTTCGACATGTACATCAATGAACTTGATCTCTCAAGGAGTCGGGGTGACAGAATACCAGTAGAACTTCTCTTGGAGGGCGTTGGGCCATACGAGCCAGGAATTCGTCGCTTATTGTTCGAGGGAGCAGTTCGGACACTCGCAAGGGATGAGCGCGGTCGAAAGCACGCTCGTCTGCCTGGGGCTTAGTCGCACCGCAGTAGAACTGTCTACAGTACTTGGATGTATGGTGGAACATTCATCCGAAAGCTTGATCCGTCAGAAGCACCCATGCTCGTCGAGCCAATTTTGCGGTCCGTACCCGAATGGTTCGGTATCGAGGAGTCTACGCTCGCGTATGTTTCCGCGTCGGCCCGTGTACCCACATGGGCTGCCTTCAAAACGTATCCGATAGCCGCGCCAAGCGAGGCCCTCGGGTTTGTGAGTATCAGCCAGCACTACCCCTTGAGCGCGGAAGTTCATTGCATGGCAGTCCAACGCAGTTGGCACCGCAAGGGAATCGGTGCCTCGCTTCTACTGTAATGCGAGGACGAGCTTCGGCGTGCTGGGGTGAGGTATTTGCAAGTCAAAACTCAAGGCCCGAGTCTGCCCTGCGAGCAGTACGCCCGAACAACGCGGTTTTACGAGGCCAGCGGATTCGTAGCGTTGGAAGAGGTCCATGGCCTCTGGCCAGGGGTGCCCACACTGATCTTGGTGAAAAGTTTAGGATCATGGCCTTC
>CAYVFW010000032.1:15893-22014 GCA_964450325.1 uncultured Phycisphaeraceae bacterium
AGTTTTTGAAACCTCAGCACCGGCTGAACGTATCCTGCCGTGACGCCGCGATTTCCGCTCGTGCGCGATCATTCCGCCCGCAACTGCTGCGAGCTTTCGTCCTTGGTAATGTTGTAATGGAGAGAGACATGCGATCATTTGTTAGCCGCGCCACCCTTCTGGCCTTCGCCCTAGCCGCCGGTTCCGCTCACGGTCAGTTTATAACGTCGATCACCCGTCCCACATTTAGCTTAGGCCCCACCCAGGTTTTTAACACTAACCCGCAGACCGGTGTTGCAACCGAGTTCTTTGATCCTCGCTTCGCTGTGCCCGCGATCCCCGCATCGGCTCCGGGTTTTACAGGGCTGGCTGCGGATGAAGCTGGAAGGCGGCTTTTTGCCAGCACCATCAACTCCACCCGCAGTGACCTGTACTCCATAGACTACGACACGCAGACTCACACCTTGCTCTCTTCGATCACCCGTCCAGGCACGAACACCGGTATGTTCGTAGATGGTTTGGCTTACGATTCCCGCCGCGGCGTGCTTTACGCCACGCGCACTCTGGGAGGAAGCGGCGGTGCCGAGGGCCTCTTCACGATCGATATCGTTACGGGTGCCAGCACCTTGGCGTTTGAGTACGAACCCACCAGCACCTCAATCTTTACCATCGGCGGAATTGATTACGATGCGACCACCGACCGCATCTACCTCTCCGACGATGATGACACCAATGGTCGCAATATTTTTAGTTTCGATCCCGCCAACCCTTTGGCTGGCCTCACCACGGTCGTCGCTTACCCCGCGGGTGTAACCGACATCGATGGTATCGGTGCTGGCGGAGGTAAGTTATATCTCCTGAGCGACTCACAGGACAGCGCCTCGACCGCCGTTGTCGAAGGCAACAACGGCTTGCACCGCATCTATAACATCCTTACCGGTCAGTTCGAGGGAACTATTACATCACCTTACCCCGCCCGCACGACGACCAGCGTAGGCTTTGGCCTTATTGACCCCACTGGCGGCGGCGCCTGGGCACCGGGAATCCCCACTCCCGGCGCACTCACACTCCTCGCCGCCGCGGCATTGGTCGGCGCGCGCCGCCGTCGGTAAGTCATAACATAATTAAACCCTCACCCACTTCCAAGCCTGCATAACGCAGGCTTTTTTCATGAACATGCGCTGCCCGGCCCCCCACATAACTCGTCCGCAGGGAGTTCAATTGCCATCACGCCGAGAAGATGGCGCTACACGTGCTGCGCTGGGTCAACACTTGCGGCGAGAAGAGGACGGGGATGAAGATTTGTAGCGCGACGATCGCGGCGTGAGGACCTCAGCCGCTGACCGCAGGGCCGACGGCAACGCCGGTTGTCGGCGCACCACGCTGCACACGGCTGGGGCGCACGATCTCGCGCCTTTGGGGTTCAGGCCGGGCCGCCGCCCGCACGCATATACACCGACGCGGCGGTAGGGCTTAAGACGCATTCCCCCCGGGCAGCATCGACGAGCAGTTGCGCGATCTTGAGTGGCTCATCGTCCTTGACAATGTACCCCGCCGCGCCCTCTTGCAGCGAGCGGTCGATGAGAGCGGCGTGGGCGTGTCCGCTGAACATAACAACTCGCGAGAACGGGCACTGGGCCGTCAGTGCCCTTAAGGCCGCGAAACAGTCGGCACCGGGGATCTCTACGTCCAGTAGCACCACATCTGGTCGTAACTTGACGATCATCGGGACCGCCGCGACGGGGTCGGGGCACCACCCAAGCCAGCGAAGCAGGCCTGTGAGGGGGAAGTAGTGCTCGAGCGCCTCGGCAGCGAGCGTGTTGTCATCCACCATGAAGAGGCCGGGAATGAGGTGAGTTTCGTTCATGGGCTACTGCTCCGACGCGGTTGTCGCGATTGCTTTGCTGGCGTTGGTTATGGCGTCTCGAAGGGCGCCGGGACTTGGCGATGGGCTTAGGACGGTCATCCTGTCGCTGCGGCCAACCAGGCCCGCGGTATGGCCCGCGCCATGGCCCGCGATATGGGCCACGCCATGATCCGCGCCATGGCCCATCTCTTGGCCGCTATCGAGGATGACGATCCGACCTTCTGGATGAAGGTCCAGGTATTTGCGAACCAGCGACGGGTCGGGTTTTTCGACCACCCACAGCGAGGTATCTGGGACGGATGAGTCAAGATGACGGTGAGTCTTAAACGCCAACTGACCAAGGAACATCATGGCCAGAGATGACTCGCGTTCGCTTTTGATGGTTACGGCGGCGGTACGCGGCACGCCAGTGTTGGCCAAAGGGTTGGAATCAGCCGCGGGGAGTGTCAGTGTGAAGGTTGTGCCCTCGCCCGGTGCTGATTGCACGGCCACGGTGCCGTTGGCGGATTCGACGATGCCCCTGACCATTCCCAATCCCATGCCCGTGGCAATCGCCCGTCCCTTGGTTGAGAAGTAGGGCTCGAAGCAGCGGGCTACCACTTCGGCGGGCATTCCCGGGCCGTCATCGGACACTAGCACCCTGACCATTGGCGGGCCCGCAGCGGTGGTGGCCGCTTCTGCGATAATGCGGACAGTCCCGGTGGGTTGTGCGGCCATCGCCTCGCCAGCATTCTGCACGAGGTTAAAGACGGCTTGGGCCAGCCGATGCTGAGGGATTTTGACCCCCAAGCCGCGCGGTGTTTGGCACTCGAGCAGGAGGTGGCGTGGAAGCGCTGCACGCAAAACCGGTGAGGTCTGGGCGCACCAGGCCCTGAGGTCGGTGGCGGAAGTAGATGCTTCCACACGCTCGGGGTCCATCGCCATGAGCCGCATTCCGGCTGAAAGGTTGCTGAGGTGGTTCAGGGACTTGCTAATGGCGGCGAAGTCTTCTCGGGTGTCGTCGGTGGTACAAGCGGCTTCGAGCATCTGCAATCGGGCGCGGATGGGCATGGTGAGGTTGGCGATATCGTGCCCAAGGCCCGCGGCCAGCGTGCCCAGGGCGGCCAGACGTTCGGCGGTGTGAAGGGCGACGGTCGAGGCGGCCAGTTCGGCGGTGCGCTCCTCGACGGCCCGCTGGAGATTCTCGCGGTGGCGAGAGAGTTCCTGCTGGGCGGCTTTGCGTTCGGTGATGTCCGTGTGGACGCCGACCCATTCGCGGATTCTCCCCTCGGAATCCAACACGGGGGCGGCCCGAACGGAACACACCCGCCACTGGCCATCATGGCGGCGCACGCGGTGTTCAAACTCAAACAGCCGATTTTCCGCGACCGCAAGATTCCAGGCGTTGAGGGTCGGCTGCGCATCCTCGGGATGCACGGCTTTTGACCAGCCAAAGCCAACATAATCCTCTTGGCTCTGGCCGGTGAACTCGCCCCAGACGGGCTGCTCGCCCTCCATCTTTCCCTGGGCATTGTTGGTCCAGATGATGTCGCTGATGGCGCCGACGGCTGCGCGGAACCGGTCCTCGCTCACCCGCAGCGCCTCCTCAGCCTGTTTGCGATCGGTAACATCACTCGCCGCGCCGAACCATTCAATAATTTCCCCCGCGGCATCCAGCAGCGGGACTGCACGAGAGAACGTCCAGCCCCACGTCCCATCCAATCGCAGAACCCGGTGTTCGAGCTCGAAGACACCTTTGCTGCGGATCGCCTGCTCAATAGCCGCCACCACCTTCGATCGGTCATCGGGGTGAATATTTTTCGTAAGCCAGTCGCCGGTAGGTTCACTGGTGCTGGGGATAAAGTTTCGTCCGTCAAACGGGTGCAGCAGGGTCCAGTCCGCGCTCATGCGGTATACTACATCCGAGCTCGCCGTCACCAGCGCTTGCAAGCGCCCCTCGCTCTCGCGCAGCACCTTGGTGCGCTCCGTCACGCGCTGTTCGAGGCTCTGATTGAGTTCACGCAGTTGCTGCTCGGCCCGACGGCGCTGCGTCACTTCTGCAAGCAGGGTGCTGTTCACCTGCTGGTATTGGCGGCCTTTGCGGTGCAGCTCGGCGAAGACGGCGACTTTGGAGCGGAGGATGGCCGCGTTCACCGGCTTGTGGAGGTAGTCTACGGCACCGTTGCCGTAGCCTTCGAGCACGTGCTGGTCTTCGTTGTAGTAGGCCGTGAGGAAGATGATCGGGATGCACGCGGTCTTCTTGCGGTCCTTGATCATGTGGGCCAGCTCGAAGCCGGTCATGCCGGGCATCTGGATGTCCAGGATGAGGAGGGCAAATTCCTCGACGACGAGCGCGAGCAGGGCCTGCTCGGCGGATTCCGCACGGACGAGCCGGTAGCTGGGATCGTCGAGCACCGTTTCGAGCACGGTGAGGTTTTTCGGCTCGTCGTCCACGATCAGGATGTTGATAGGCTCCTCGTCAATGGCGGGAGCAGCAATGGTCGGCGCGGCGTCCGCGGGCAGGTGGTTGGCGGGCGCTGTGGTGGATTTCGTTTTCATGTTCAGCGGAAGAGCCATACGCGCATGAGCGAGAGGAGTTGGTCGGTGTTCACCGGTTTGGCGATGTAGTCGCTCGCGCCGGCATCGAGGCATTTCTCGCGGTCGCCTTTCATCGCCTTGGCGGTCAGGGCGAGGATCGGCAGGGTGCGGAACTCAGGTGCGCTGCGGATTTTGCGCATCGTCTCGTAGCCGTCCATGTCGGGCATCATGATGTCCATGAGCACGAGGCTCAGGTCGGGCGTCTTCTTAATGAGTTCAATGGCGGTGCGGCCATTGGTGGTGCTGATGACTTCCATCTCCTGGTTCTCGAGCATGGAGGTGAGGGCGAAGATGTTGCGCGCATCGTCATCCACCACGAGCACCTTGCGGTGGCGCAGGACTTCCTTGGAACTGTGAAGCCGTTCAAGCATGGCCTGCTTTTCCGGTGGCAGGTCGCTGACGACGCGATGCAGGAAGAGCGCGGTTTCGTCGAGCAGTCGCTCGGGGGATTGCACGTCTTTAAGGACGATGCTCTTGGCCATGGTCTTAAGGTGTAGTTGCTCGCCAGTGGTCAGGTCTTTGCCGGTGAAGACAACCACGGGCAGGTCGGCCAGGGCTGGTTCGGCGCGGACTTTTTCGAGCAACTCGAAGCCGCTCATGTCGGGCAAACGCAGATCCAGCACCACGCAGTCGAAGCCCCCATCGAGCATCGCTGCCAACGCCTCGGCCCCGGTGGCGACGGCTTCAATGTCAATGTCTTCGTATCCCAGCAACTCGATGATGGATTGGCGCTCGATGAAGTTATCCTCAACGATGAGCAGGCGCTTGGTGCGCGGGGCGGTGAAGTTCTTGATGCGGTCAAACGCCGCTTCCAGCCCTTGGGTGGTAGGCGCCTTGACGAGATAGGAAAAGGCTCCGTGGGCGAGGCCGTGCTGGCGTTCTTCCTCCAAGCTGACGATTTGCACCGGTATGTGGCGCGTGGCGGGATCAAGCTTGAGGTGGTTGAGCACCGTCCAGCCGAGCATGTCGGGCAGGAAAATATCCAGCGAGATGGCGGAGGGACGAAACTGCCGGGCGAGAGAAAGGCCCATGGCGCCGCTATTCGTTACGATGCCCTTGAAGCCCTTGTCGCGAGCCAGGCCCAGGAGAATGCGCGCGTAGTGCGGGTCGTCCTCGATGATGAGCAGCACGGGGTCTGTCGTGGTGATGGTGCCGCGGTCGTCCTCGATGCGTTCTTCGCGCACCACCGGCAGCACCCGAAGTTCGCGGGACAGGGACGAGAGGGACGACACGGCGGCGCCAGCTGGCACCGAGCGGGCGCTGTCGGGGCCGGCATAGTGAAGGGGCAGGTAAAGCGTGAAGCTGCTGCCTTGTCCGTGGACGCTGGCGAGCTTAATCTCGCCGCCGAGCAGCACGGCCAGTTCGCGGCTGATGGCGAGGCCGAGGCCAGTGCCACCGTATTTGCGTGATGTGCCTGCGTCGGCTTGTTGAAAGGCTTCAAAGATAAGCCGCTGTTTCTCGGGCGCGATGCCGATGCCGGTGTCCTCGACGGCGAAGGCGACGATCTGCTGGGCCTTGCTGAGCACCGGGTGATCAGGACTCCAACCTTGGGTGGCAAGAGCGACGCGCACCTCGACCTGGCCGTGGGCGGTGAACTTGACGGCGTTGGAGAGCAGGTTTTTAAGAATTTGCTGGAGGCGCTTGGGATCGCTATCCATGACGTGAGGCAAATCCTCGGAGAAGCGGACGTTAAAGGGC
>CAYVFW010000033.1:0-21551 GCA_964450325.1 uncultured Phycisphaeraceae bacterium
TGAAGGAGGGGTGGCGGAGGTGGCGATCTTGGAGACGAGTGAGAGCCATCGGTCAGCGCGTTTGGCGACCGCTTGCTCGAAGGTGGGGGCACCAGCGGATGCGCTTTGAGGTGGGGGCGAAGATTCGTCGTCTAGGAAGAACACTGAAGTAGAAGGTAGGTTGGGGGAGCGGGGGCGATACCCGAACGCCGCGTTAAGATTGGGGAGGGGAAAGGGCGGGCATTGATGCCGGGGGCGGCTCTGGTAGCGCGACGGTTGCTTCCGATTTTTATCCGTGGGTTAAACGAAGGTTGCCCTTGCTTCAGTTTGCTGTGCGGGCGGTGCTTGTGGTTGAACAGGAGGCAAACTGAGGAAAAAAGGTTTGCGCTTCCAATTTACCTTGCTTTCTTAAAAGCTTGAATCGCGGCGAGGCGCGAGGTGCCGAGGTCTACCAAAGGTGGGGGATAGTTAAGATTAAGCTTAGCGAGCGGCGGCAGTTCCCACGGGGCGTGGATCGCCTCGGCTGAGAGCTTGGAAAGTTCGGGAACCCAGCGGCGGATGTACGTTCCCTCGGCATCAAACTTTTCGCTCTGGCTGACTGGATTAAAGATGCGGAAGTAAGGCGCGGCGTCGGTGCCTGTGGAAGCAGACCACTGCCAGCCGCCGTTGTTGCTGGCGAGAAAACCATCGACTAAGTTTTGCATAAAGAATCGCTCGCCATCTCGCCAGTTGAGGAAGAGATTTTTGGAAAAATACATCGCCACCACCATGCGGATGCGGTTATGCATCCAGCCGGTTGCGAGCATCTGGCGAATGCCGGCATCAACGATGGGAACGCCGGTTGCGCCCTGCTCAAAGGCCTCGAGATGCTTTTGATTTTCGTTCCACCGGATGTTTTCAGTCGTGGGCTGGAAGGCGCGGTGCATCGATACGCGCGGGAAGCCCACGAGCACCGTGACGTAAAACTCGCGCCAGATGAGTTCGCTTATCCATGTTGTAATTCCTTCGGGGCCAGTATCGAAGGGCGAAGCGGAGTCGGCATTCGCCCGTAACGCCGCAGCGAGGCACTGGCGGGGAGAGATGGCTCCGATTGCTAAATAGGGGGAGAGCGTGCTGGTGCCGTCGATGGCGGGGAAATCTCGATTTAACTTATAATCGGAGATGCGCCTCTTGGCGAACGCGGCGAGGCGCTTGCGGGCGTGCGCTTCACCCGCGAGCCAGTTTTCCGCGGGGACGTGCGAATGAAAGCCGGGGATCGCTTGGGGGATGGGATGAGCGGCTGCGGCTGCATCGGCACCCGGACGCGGCTTTACGGGCTTTGGAGTGGGGTGGGTGTCCACACCGCCACGGGCGAGGGCGTGCTTGATCCACGCTCGCTTGAAGGGGGTGAAGACTGTGAAGAAGCGGCCTTCGCCGGTTCGAATCTGCCCGGGCTCAAAGATAATTTGATCGGTAAAACTGTGGACGGCGAGGTGATGCTTTTGGAAGAGCGCGGCGGTGGCGGCATCGCGGCGAGACTCATTCAGTTCGTATTCTTTATTGTAATAGAGTGAGTCACAGCCGTTTGCTTGTGCGGCTGAGAGCACGGCTTGGGGGACATCCTGGGGCCTGCTGGATGTGGCGACGATCAGCGGAATGTTAAGTGATTGAAGCGAGGCCGCGAGCTCAACGAGTGTGCGGAGTGTAAAATCGATGCGGGCGGGGCAGTAATCGTGTGCCTTCCACTCGGCCGGTGAGACCACGAACACCGCGGTGACGGGGTGATCCGCTTTGCGAGTTGCTGCGGATAACGCAGCGTTATCGTGGGTGCGTAAGTCTGAGCGGAACCAGATGAGCGGGTGCATGGGGATTGGTCTGTTAAGCTAATGGGGGAAGGGCGGGGGTAGAAGGGGAATCACGAAGGCAACCTAAGTGAAGAGCGACCCTCGCGGTGGCTTCGCCGCGGCCGATTGATCGGTGAGGGATGCTCCGATGGTATTGTGCGCGCTGTGGATAGTGAGCGAATAGTCAGCGGAGGCGTATGCCGCCGCGGTGGGGGCAGAGCCCTTGGTGATGTCACCGATTTTAAATTTAGTCCGGAGCGCAGCGGCTGAGATCGTGATTTGTTGCATGTGCTCTGGCCCGAAGCGGTCGATGTTTCGGATGATGGTGCCCATGCGCGGGTTACGTTCGAATGTAGCCCGGTGGCGATTGAGGAAGTCCCAGTAAAACGTGGTAAAAGGGCAAGCGGATGGCCCGACGCGGAGGGCGGGATTATACTTACATTGGGAGCAGTAGTTGCTCATACGTTTGATGTATTGTCCGCTGGCGCAGTAGGGTTTAGTGCCTACTACCGGCCCTTTGGTATCGGTTCCATCGGCGTGCATGACCATGCCCAATGTGTTGGGGAGCGTGACCCAGTCAACGGCGTCGACGTACATACTTAAGTACCAGTCGGAAATTGCTTTGGGATGGATACCGGATATAAGTGCGAAGTTGCCGGTGACCATCAGCCGCTGAATATGGTGGCCGAAGGCGTTTTGGACGACCTGGCCGAGGCATTCGCTCATGCACTTCATGTCGGTCTGTGCGTTCCAGTAGAACTCGGGGAGCGCGCCATGCTGGTGTAAGTAGTTGCGCTCTGAGTATTGGGCACCTTCGAGGAAGTAAACGCCGCGAATATACTCACGCCACCCGATAAGCTGGCGAATGAATGCTTCGACAGATTGTAAGCGGGCCTTTCCTTTTTTGAGGGCGGTCAGAGCTGCGTCGATACATTCTCGCGGGTTGAGTAGCTTTAGGTTGAGGGCGGAGGAGAGCGTTGAGTGGTAGACCACTGGCTCGTCGGTCCACATAGCATCCTCGTACGGGCCGAAGAGATCGAGGCGGTGTTTAACAAAGTCGTCGAGTGCTTGGAGTGCCTGCTCGCGGGTGACTGCCCAACTGAAGGAGGCATCGCTTCCGGGCGCTTTGGGCAGCAGTGATGCGACCGAGGCGATGACGGATTTGGTCAGTTGATCGGGAGGGAAGCGCAGGGGAGGCTTGGGCCTTGGTGAAGGGCCTGAGCGGGGAAAACTGCTGCGGTTGTCGGCATCATAATTCCAATCACCGCCTTCGGGCTGCTGATCAGTATCGACTAGGATTCCCAGGCGGCGGCGCTGCTCGCGGTAGAAGTACTCCATGGTAAGTGCGCGACGGCCTTTAGCCCACTGCTCGAACTGTGCGTGGGTCGTGAGGAAGTGGGTATCTTCGAAGAATGTAATCGGAAGGTTAACTTCCTCGGCAAGGGCCGTGAATTCCGCTGCGAGGCGGTGCTCGCCGGGCTCCACCATTATAAGTTTAGTTGGCTTCAGCGCAGTGATAGCGCGGCGGAGTTCACCGGCGAGCGATCGTGAGTTAGCGGGATCTTCAAGGGTGATGTAACGGACGGTAAAGCCCTGCGCACGCAGCCACGCGGCGTAGTGGCGCATGGCCGAGAGGAAGAGAATGGTTCGCTGACGGTGGCTCGGAACGTGCTGCGATTCTTCGAGTGCCTCCACCATTAGGATGGTGTGAGGCGTTAATTTGAGGTGCGTGAGCAGAGGGTTTTGGTGATCGAGCTGATCTCCCAAAATTACCGCAAGGGCATGGTCTGTGCGATCGGGACTCACGGGCGCGAGAGAAATTGATGCCTTTGCCCGGGAGTTGGCGGCACGGACACGCTTGGGCGGTTTGGGCGGGTTAAGGGGAGACGGCACCGGCTGGGTTCGCCGCGGGGAGTTTTGAGGATTCGGACGAGAGATTGTGAGCCTTGGGGTTGCCCTGAACTAGTTGGTGCCAAGACTGAGCCCACTCACGTGCGGCATTGACGCTGGTGGCGGTTGGGCCACTGTGGCTCTGCTTGGGCGCGGGGTTGGCTTATCAACGAACGACTCGCGTGCTAGGGCTCACAGCATCTTTAACGCACTTACAAGCTTGTCGATGTGTTCGGTGGTGTGAGCCGCGGAAATCTGCACACGGAGCCGCGCGTGGCCTTCGGGAACGACCGGGAATCCGAAACCAATGACGAACACGCCAAGCTCTAGCAGGCGTTTGCTCATCTTAATTGCTTTGGCGGTGTCGTGGACGATAATCGGGCAGATTGCGGTTGGGCTTTCAAGTACCTCAAAGCCCGCCGCCCGGATCTTCGTGCGGGCATACGCACAGTTATTTCTAAGCGTCTGGACCAGCGACGGAGTTTGTAGCAGGATCTCGATCGCTTTGGCTGCAGAGCATGCGATGGTAACAGGGAGCGCGTTACTGAAAAGCGTGGGACGGCCGCGCTGCACCAACAGGTCAATGGCTCGCTGGGGCCCGGCGACAAAACCCCCCGCCCCTCCGCCGAGCGCTTTGCCTAGCGTTCCAGTAAACATATCAACGCGGTTGGGCTTAAGCGCCGACCGCATGATTGAAGTTAAGGAAGATTCAAGCAGGGCGGCCTCGAGCTCGGGAGCGTCGAACCCGTCGGCGCCTTCCAGCATGCCAAAGTGCTCATGCGTACCACGGCCCGTTTTGCCCATAACGCCGTGACCATGGCTGTCGTCGACGACCAGTAGGGCGTTGAAACTGTCGCAGATTCGACGCATCGCGGCGAGATCAGCGATCGATCCCTCCATACTGAAGACACCGTCGGTCACGACCCAGATCTGGCCGGTTACGTCGGGGTTGGCGGCTGCTTGCTCGAGCGCGAAGGTGAGAGATTGCGGGCCGGTCAGCAAGTTATTTTTATAGACCGCCTTATGGATACCTTTCTTGATCACGGCGGCGAGGCGAACCGCATCGATGATGCAGGCGTGATTTAGCTCATCGGAGATTATGAGATCGCCGGGTTCGCAGAGCGTGGGAAAGAGGGCCTCAGCAGCATTCCAGGCGGAGACAAAGGTGTACGCCGCGTCTGTGCCCATAAAGTCGGCGATCGAACGCTCGAGTACTTCGTGAGGTGAGAACGTGCCGCAGATGAATCGGACAGAGGCTGTCCCGGCACCGAAGTCGCGGAGGCCCTTGATACCCGCTTCAACAACCGCCGGATGATTGGCCAGGCCTAAGTAGTTGTTGGAACAAAAACAGACGCAATCGCCGTAGCCTCGCAAACGCACGACCGGGCCCATGGGGCCTTCGATGGTGCGAAGCTCTTTGAGCTCGCCGCGGCCAGCAAGCGAGGTGAGCATGGAGTCGGCGCGTGCGGAAAAAGGAAGGGCCATATCGGAGGATAGCGTACGGATGTGGAACCCAGAGGGCTGGCGTGGGGCTGTGGTGAGAATTTTGGGAGAGCTGAAGCGGACGGCGACGTTGGCCCGTCGGGAGTGCTATTGTGCGGTGGAGGGGCGAATGGTTTGTCTGGTCGCGGGAAAAGTGCGGGACTGAATCGGTCGAGGTAACTAGTTCATGGCGAAGAAAGTAACGAAGTCACCGCAGGAGCAGATGAAAGCCGCGAGCAAGGCCGCGGTGAAAGCTGCGGAGAAGCCAAGCATTATGTTCGAAGAGGAACGCTCAACGCCTGCGGAGGCAGAACGAAATACTGCGCGCGATCTCAAGCCTGATGGTAAGCCGAAAGTTAAGCCCAGCGTCAAGTTGGCTGGCGGGCCTGCGCCCAAAGCCGAAGGTAAGCCGCTCTCCCAACCTGAGCGCAAGCCGGAATCGGAGGCGGGTGGATCGACATCGTCGTCGAGGGCGGCAACGGGCGTTTCGCGTTCAACGGGCGTTTCACGTTCGGTGAAGGGCGAGGGCGAGCGTAAGAAGGACACTGGTGGAGCGGCGGGCGGAATGAAGCAGCCTGCCTTCAAGAGCGAGGCGACATCAAAAGCAACTGCAACGGTGATCGCGAAGAAGGCGCCGTCCGCAAAGTTGGGCGCGGCAAAGGGCGGAGTCAATCCGGTCGCGGGCGCCGTGGCCATGGGGACCGAGCTAGCGCAGATTCGCGTGCGAGCGAAGCTCGATGCACGCCTGTGGCGAGCGACGGCAGAGGTCTTCTGGGCGGATCCACTGCCCAAGCGAGATGGGTTTGCGAAGCTCGATAGCATTCCGGTCTATGCGACCGGGCTGGCGTTTGGCGATCTGGTGATGACCGACCACAGCGATGATCATTTCATTCAGGAAGTGGTGGAGCGGTCGGGGCATTCGACATTTCGAATCAAGTTTCTGGATGCGTGGCCCGAAGAGGAAGTTTTAAGCGACTTCTGGGCGCGTTACGAGGCGTTGGGTTGCACTTTCGCGGCGATGAAGAGCGCATTGTTGATGGCTATCTGCTCGCCGCCGGGCATCGACTCACGGAAGGTGTCGGACATGTTGAATAAAGATCAAGCCAACTATGATTTTGAGTACGAGGCCACGTATATGCACCCGTACCGCTGAGTGGCGGTAATATTATGATTTTTGCGGGGCTGGCGGAGGCTCGCCCCCAGTGAGCATTATAATTCCAGTTATAATCAGGATGCACGCCAAGGCCTTACGCGCGGTCATTCCTTCACCCAGCATCGCCCAGCCCAGGAGAACGGCCGTCGCGGGGGAGAGCGCGAAGGCGATCGGACGGATTCGGGAGATATCCCCGCCGGGTGAGGCCAACCCCAAGTAAAAAAAGAAGACACCCGCGAAGCCTGCGAGCAGGCCCGAGCCCAATGTAAGCATCAGCCAAACCGGTGGCGTGGCCGTGGCCACCCACCCCGGCTTCTCCCACTTCCAGAGGTGCATTGAGACCGCGTAAGCTGCGGCGGCGAGTGGCAACGTGACCAAAGTACGTACCAGCAGCACCGTCATCGGTCCGACTTGACCGGAGTTCAGCGCCTTCTTCGTGAAAATCTCGCCCACGCCCCAGCACAGGCCCGCGAGGATGGCGAAGATGATTGCCGACATAACTAAGGCGATTCAGGCGAGCGACGGCCTGCCGTAAGTTAACGCGGCGGAGTGGGACCGTTCACTCCTAGGGAATCGAAAAAGGCAGTATGTATTACGATGATGCCTTGGGCGCAGCCGCGTCGGGCTTGGGGTCTGCCTTGCGGGCGGGCTTAGCACCCGCGATGGGCGCAACGCGGACATCTTTAAAGTGAATCTCCGCACCCTCGCTCTGCAGGCCTATGAAGCCTGGTACCTCTTCAACGCCGGTTGCAGAGTTAAGCGTCTGACCGTTGATGTTAAGCGTGATGTTGCTCGCGTTTACGATAATTTCGTAATCATTCCACTCGCCGATGGGACGCTCGTTGACGCCGAGGTGCTTGGTCCTTCGGCCCTTGAGCCGCGCCGCGTCTGTAGTCATCGGGAATGAGTCGATGTTCCAGAAATCACCCGCGGAGCCGCTCTGAAGCTGCGCTTCAACGCTTTTGGGCCACACTTTGTCCGGCGCCTGCGCCCGGAGAAGCACGCCGCTGTTGCCCGCCTGCTTGGTGACGGGGTTAAAACGCCAGGAGAAGCGGAGAACGTAGTCAGAAAACTGCTCGGTGGTGCGGATATAACCGGCGGGCTTGCCTTGGCATACGAGCACACCATCCACAGCGGACCAGACATCTTCGGGCTTGCCGCCGTCGCTTAAGAAGTGGGTCCAGCCGGTGAGGTCCTTGCCGTTCCAGAGCACCTTTTCGCCGGGCATGGGTTTGGCGAGTTCGCGAATTTTAATATTACGATACGCAACGGCGTCGCCGTGATCCTGGAGCGCGATGTGACCGGCTGGCTGCACGCCGAACAGGGGGTAATCCTTGAACTTACTTTTGGCGATCATCTCCTTCCAGGATGAATCATCGATGCGGCATTCGGCGACCTTGCGATCGTTCAGGTAATGCTGGAGCAGACCGCCGGAGATACGGACGCGGGCCTGGTTCCATTCGCCGGCGGGCTTTACAACCTTGTCAGCGGGTGGCGCGATTATGTCGTAGAGCGAACCGGCCGAGTGCGGATCATCGCTTTTGGTTTTAGCTCCTGCATCGTCGAAAACTTGAAACTCGGGGCCTGTCTTCCACGTCGCGTCGGTCGCCTCGGTCACGCGATAGATGATGCCGCTGTTTGCCGAAGGGTCGCACTTATATTCGAGTGAAAGCTCAAAATCGCCATACTGCTGAGTCGTTATGATGTCGCCGCCGCCACCACCCTTGGACGAACGTAATGTTCCATCCTCCACGGACCACCCCTTGGCGGGAAACCCCTGTTGTTTGTATCCGCGAAAGTTCGCGGAGGAGGTGCCATCAAAGAGCATCGTCCACCCCGCCGCGACTTCTGCCGGGGTCAGTTTTACGGGTTCAACAGCGATGGCCAGACAGGCGGCAAGCGTGATTAGCATGGCCGATGGTATTACTGGAGAGAGGCGGGGGGAGTGGGTATCGTTGATTCATTATGAGCACGCCCGCCCGCCCGCCAACTGAGCACTTCGAGTTTTACAAGTATCACGGTTGTGGCAACGATTTCGTGCTCGTTGATGGCACAAAGCACCCGAACCTCAACGGGGAGGGGTTGGGTGTAATGGCACCGCGGCTTTGCGATCGACGATTGGGAATCGGAGCCGATCAGGTGCTCTTTATCGAGGCTCGTGCTCATCGGCACCAGTACGGGCTGCGAATCTGGAACAGCGACGGCTCAGAGGCGGGCATGTGTGGCAATGGCCTGCGATGCACCGCGCGGCACGTGACGATGCGGCTGGGTGATTTCGCTGAAGTAGTCACGTTTTTTATTAGTGATCGTCCCTACTCGGTTCGAGTGTTGCGGGATCAATCGGGCGGCTTTCGCGCCGCTACCGTGACGATGGGAACTCCGGAGTTTGAAGCTCAGAAGATACCCACAACTTTGCGTAGCAGGGGAGACTCGGTCATCGACGTCGCGTTGCCGGACGGCACGATGTCTGCGGCGTTGCAGGCCGCGGGAATCGAGCCTCGGCTCACCTGCGTCAGTATGGGCAATCCGCACGCTGTCTTCTTTGGCGCGGCGACGATGGGCGAGCTTTCAACCGACGTCATGCGGGGAATTGAGCACGCTGCTTGGTTCCCTGAGCGGACTAATGTCCACTTCTGCGTGGTTGAATCTCGGTCGGAGTTGAGGCTAAGGACTTGGGAGCGGGGCGTAGGGACGACGTTTGCCTGCGGTAGCGGGGCCTGCGCGGTCGTCGCGGCGGGCGTGGTTCGAGGGCTATTGGATCGACAATGTCGCGTGAAGATGCATGGTGGAGAAGTTGACGTTTACTGGGCTCAAGGGGGAGGTATCACGCTTTCCGGCCCTGCTGGAGAGGTCTTCTCGGGTATTTGGCGGGGCGGGAAGGGTGAAGCGCGATTAGATAGTTGAATCCCAGAGGCTTGGGCTCACTAAATGAACGAGAGGAAGCGTGGCCCCGTCCGTTAGGGTTCCACTACCATTACCTCGAAACATGCCAAAGTCGCCCGAAGTCATCCCAGATCGAACCAAGCCCGCCACGCGTAAACGGACGGCGTTGCCTGCCGCGGAGGTAGAGGTTATCTCTACGCGAATTGCGGCTCCAGTATCAATCGTTCCGATTTCGCCGCCGGTGGTCACGCCGCTCCGGGAGCGTGCTGATACGCGGATGATCCGTGTTCGGGGCGCGCGTGAGCATAACTTAAAAGATATATCGCTGGACATTCCGCGCGATCAGTTAATCGTAATGACAGGTCTCTCGGGCTCGGGCAAGAGTTCGCTCGCCTTCGATACCATCTTTGCCGAGGGGCAACGAAAGTATATGGAATCGCTGTCGGCGTATGCCCGGCAGTTCCTTGACCAGTTGAAGAAGCCTGATGTTGATGAAATCGAAGGGATTCCTCCCACGATCGCGATCGAGCAGCGGAGCTCGGGCAGCAACCCGCGTTCAACCGTCGCTACGACAACGGAAATTTACGATTACCTCCGGTTGCTCTTTGCCCGATGCGGGCGGCCCTACTCGTGGGCGGTCACCAAGTCGAAGAAGGATGGAACTCCGCAGGAGCGCAGCGGCGCGCCGATCAGCGCCACGAGCAGCTCCCAGATCATCGAGGCGGTGCTGAGCGGCAGCGGCGCCATGGCCGCCAAGCCGGGCGACCGGTTTATGGTGCTGGCCCCAAAGGTTCGCGGTCAGAAGGGTTTTCATCGTGATGTGCTCGAAGAGCTCTCCGGCCAGGGGTGGAACCGGGCACGTGTGAATGGTAAGTTAACCGATCTGCGGGAGGCGCTTAAAGAGCCGGGCGATAATCCCCTGAAGCTAGGGCGGTACGAAAAGCACACGATCGAGGCGGTGATCGACAGAATCGTGCTCGATAGCGAAAGCCGGCAGCGCCTCGCTGAGAGCATTGAAGCGGCGATCCGAATGTCGCAGGGGTTGGTCGTTATCTCGAAGGAAGGCGCGGATGGTGAGTGGAAGGATCACGGTTTTTCAACCAAGTTCGCCGACCCGGAACATCCGGAGATCGGGCTAGACGAGTTGGCTCCCCGGACATTCAGCTTTAACTCGCCTTTCGGCGCGTGCGCGCAGTGTAACGGTTTGGGGACACTTCTTGAGCTCGATCCCGTGCTCGTCGTTCCCAACGAAACAAAATCTATCGCTGAAGGTGCCATCGAAGCCTATGCCAAAAACGCGAATGTGCGATCGTGGTTCATGCGGTCGTTGCGGCGCGTGTGCATCAAGTTCAAGATCGATACACGCGAGCCGATAGCGTCGATGAGTGCTGATGTTCGCCGATTACTGCTTCACGGGGCGACCGCCGATGAGGAAAAGAAGGCTGGCGGAAAGTGGCAGGGCGTCATACCGGAGCTAGAAGCATGGTGGAAGAGCACCGAGAACCCCACGGTCAAGGAGTGGCTCGGCCAGTTCATGAGTACGAAGCCCTGCCCCTTGTGCCACGGCGATCGCCTGCGCATCGAGGCATTGCATGTGATGATTGAGAGCTCGCACGCCGTGGACCTTGCTCGCTTTGGTTCGGCGACGGTCATTGGCCGCCCTCGCAACGATGGAACTCTGCTGAACGTGGCGGAGTTTGCGCGACTTACGATCGTGGAAGCGGTGAAGTATGTCGGGGGGCTTAAGCTCAGTGCCGAGCACGCGACCATCGCCGAGCCGATTTTGAAGGAAGTTAATAATCGCCTCCGGTTCCTGGCCGGGGTTGGGCTTGAATACCTGTCGCTGGATCGCCGGACGGCGACGCTTTCGGGGGGCGAAGCGCAGCGGATTCGGCTCGCATCGCAAGTGGGGAGCGGCTTGGTGGGAGCGTGTTATGTTCTGGACGAGCCGACTATCGGGCTTCACCAGCGCGACAATGACCGACTGATCGCCACTCTGCGGCACCTCACGCATATCGGCAACACTGTGATCGTGGTCGAGCATGATGAAGATGTTATCCGCAGCGCGGATTACATCGTCGATGTTGGTCCAGGGCCGGGCGTACACGGCGGGCGGATCGTCGCGCAGGGGGATATTAACGCGATCTGTAATCACCCCACATCGATCACCGGAGATTACTTGTCGGGGCGGCGCCGGATTGATATCCCCAAGGTTCGCCGGAAGGTAACCGAGAAGCGCGGTTTGGTTATCAAAGGGGCGAAAGAAAACAATCTTAAGAACGTAGACGTGATCTTCCCGCTGGGCGGGTTAATCTGCGTCACGGGAGTTTCAGGTTCGGGCAAGTCCACGCTGGTGAACGATATTCTGCTCACCGCAGCGAAGGTTCACTTACTCGGACAGCGCCTCAAGCCCGGTGAGCATGCATCAATCAAGTTTCCCAAAGAGCTAGACCGAATCATCGAGGTTGACCAGAGCCCGATCGGCCGCACTCCCCGGAGCAATCCCGCCACTTATGTCGGCTTCTTCGACGAGATACGCAAGGTATTTGTGCAGACCAAGGAAGCCAAGATTCGCGGATATAAGCCCGGGCGATTTTCCTTTAATGTGCGTGCCGAGGCGGGGGGGGGAAGGTGCGAAGCCTGCCAGGGCCAAGGGCTTAAGAAAATTGAGATGCACTTTTTGCCCGATGTGTACGTGGAATGTGAAGTCTGCCGCGGCAAGCGGTACAACCGTGAAACGCTCGAGGTGCTCTACCGCGGCAAGAATATTGCCGACGTGCTCGACATGACGGTTGAAAATGCCGTGGAGTTCTTCGGCGCGCACCCCAAGATCTCTCGATACTTACGATGCTTGAATGATGTCGGGCTTGATTACCTGCAACTGGGTCAGCCCAGTACCCAACTCTCCGGGGGCGAGGCGCAGCGAATTAAGCTCGCGACAGAACTCGGCAAGGGGATGTCGCCGATTGGCGAAACCGTCGACAGTGGCGAGGCGGGCGAAAGTGCCGACGAGGAAAAGCCCGCCAAGCGTGCTGCGGCTCCGGCGACGGCGCGCACGAGCGCGTTCAGCCACACCCTTTACGTACTTGATGAGCCGACAACTGGGCTGCATTTTGAGGATATCCGCAAGCTCGTTGCGGTGATGAACCGCTTGGCGGACGCGGGCAACACACTCGTAGTGATCGAGCATAATCTAGATGTAGTTAAATGCGCGGACTGGGTGCTTGACCTCGGCCCCGAGGGGGGCCAGGGAGGCGGGCAGATCATCGCGACAGGAACCCCTGAGGACATCGCGGCCCATCCCACCAGTTTTACCGGGGCGTATTTGCGACGGATTTTAAACGTTCCATCAGGGCGCGGGCGGTAGAGGGAGCTGTTTGGTGCGGAAGGTTGTCCCCGGACTGCGTATGCTTTTGGGTTGCACGCGGCGAGTAACTGCGAGCAGTTTTGGCCAGTGATTCGAGGCGGTAGTTTCGGCGCGAAGGAAGAGTTATGACCGAAGTCGGCGGCCGCGTATCGCGGATTGATGGAATAAAGCAGCCAGCAAACTGTTCGGCGGTCGTGGGTCTGCAATGGGGTGACGAAGGGAAGGGCAAAGCGGTGGATCTGCTCGCCCCGCGGCACGATGCGGTTGTTCGGTATAACGGCGGTGCAAACGCCGGGCATTCTGTGGTGGTCGCCGGGCAGCGATTTTCACTTCACTTGATTCCTTCAGGGATTCTGTATCCGGGTAAGCGGGCGGTGATCGGTAACGGCGTGGTCGTTGATCCGTGGAAGTTGGTCGAGGAATTGGACGGCCTCGCCGCTAAAGGAGTAGATACAAGCGGGCTTGAGGTTTCAAGTCGAGCCCACGTGGTGATGCCATATCACAAGATCGAAGACAGTGTCCGCGAGGATCTGCTGGCAGCGGGCGCCTATGGCGATAATGGCGGAGCAATCGGAACTACTCGGCGCGGGATAGGTCCGGCTTACGCAGAAAAAGTGCAACGGGCGGGTGCCATCCGCATGAAAGATCTGCTTGATCGGCGGATGCTCGAGCAACGCGTGCATCTCGCCCTGGAACTTAAGGCAGGAATGTTAACTGCTTGGGGCAGGGGAAAATCCGACGACGAGCGAAGCACGATCGAAGCGAAAGTAATAATTGATCGTGCCTATGAAGTGGGTCGGCGTTTAGCCCCGATGATCCGTGACACAACATTGTCGTTGCACGGCTTGCTGGGCGGTGGTGGAAGTATTTTGTTTGAGAGCGCGAACGGCACGCTCCTCGATGTCGACCATGGCACCTTTCCTTTCGTGACTGGGTCGAGTTGCGTGGTTGCGGGCGTCGGCACTGGTGCTGGCGTGCCCCCGATGCGGCTGGGCCGGGTGCTGGGAATTATGAAGGCATACTCAACCCGTGTCGGCGCGGGGCCACTGCCTACGGAACTTAGCGACGCGACCGGGCACCGAATTCGCGAGCGCGGGCGAGAGTATGGAACTACTACCGGCAGGCCGCGGCGGGTGGGGTGGCTTGACCTTGTCGCCGTGAAGTATTCCGCAATGATCAACGGCGCAACGGGTATCTGCTTGACCCTGCTCGATGTGCTGGCGGGGTTCGATCAGCTTCAGATAGCGACCGCCTACAGGGTGGGCGACGATCAGATAAGTGATTTCATTCCAGACGCGGCCGAACTATCGCGCGCGGTGCCCGTATACACGACTGTTGCTGGGTTCAGTTCTGAGATTACGTCGGCCAAGAAGCTTGAGGATCTACCCAGCGCGGCGCGCGCGTACATAACTTTTGTTGAGGACTTTGTCGGAGTGCCGGTTGACATTGTGAGCGTTGGTCCGGGGCGGGAGCAGACGATCTTCTGCCGCGACTAGCTGGCTGTTCGCAACCCTGGCTCGGAATGAAAGCGACGATCCGCGATCTTAATAGATTAGGTACTGGGGTGGATAGTCTTATGGCGGCAATCGTAAACCATCAAGGGCTCTCGTCGACGGTGGGGGGCCAAAGCCGCGACGCTGCACTGAGCGCGATCCACGCCTTTAACCCCTCTGCTACGCCCCATCTGCAACTGCCTGATGTACACCCGGGTCTCATTCCTCGTCACATCGCCATAATTATGGATGGCAATGGGCGATGGGCGACCTCACGGGGATTTCCCCGCCAGTTCGGACATGTGAATGGGGCGGCGAGCGTGCGCACCGTGCTGGAAGAATGCGTGCGGCTCGGGGTGGCGGTCTTAACATTATATTCGTTCAGCCTCGAGAACTGGAAGCGCCCCGCCGAGGAAGTAGCCGCGCTGATGGAGCTATGTCGGAGTTATGTTGATGGTGAAGAGGCTGAAATGCAGCGGCGGGGCATCCGCTTCCGAACGATCGGTCGTCGCGAGGGCCTGCCATCGGCGGTGTTGTCTTCGATTGACCGCGTGACCGCCGCGACGGCGGGCAACACCCGATGCACGCTTAACTTGGCGATCAACTACGGCGGCCGGGCCGAGCTGGCCGATGCGGCGCGCGAGCTGGCGACGCGGGTGGCGAGCGGAGCGATGACTCTTGACCAGATCACCGAGGAGACCTTGGCCGAGCGGCTTACAACACACGGCCTGCCCGACCCGGACCTGCTCATCCGCACCGCGGGCGAGATGCGCATTAGTAATTTCTTACTGTGGCAGGTGAGTTATGCCGAACTCTTCGTGACACCCACGCTTTGGCCCGATTTTCAGATCAAAGATCTGCACGCCGCCATCAGGGATTTTGCCAAGCGGGAGCGCCGGTACGGCGCTGTGTGCGGGGGCGAGCAAGCAGCCGGGTGAATCTGATCTTCCCTCGCTCGCTACGCCGTTGCGTTGCGATTTGTCCGCGAAGGGCGGCACTCTGGGTCGATGGTCTTAACAGATCTTTGTTCCATTTGATAGCCGCGTTCGTTGATGGCGGCTAAGGTTGAGCTTATGCGTCTGCGCCTATTGCTTGGTCCGGTGATGATTCTGCTGCTCGTGCTTGGCGTGTGGCTTGATCATCGAGTCGATACGGTCGCCCTTCCCGGATGGATATCACAAAAGCCGGGGGCCACTTGGCCGCCGGGCTCGGTTATATTTATCTTTGTTCTGGGAATTACGATCGTCGCGGCCCGCGAGCTCGCGGGCATTCTGGGCGATAAGGGGATTCTCTCCTCTAAACGAATCTCCACATTCGCGGCGGTGATGGGCCTGTTGGTCTCCTGCATGATCCCCACATGGGTGGGCACGATCGACGCTGTGGCGATCGGCGGAACGAGTGCGATGCTGGTGCTTATGACTGCGCTGCTCTTCTTCTCGCGGCACAAAACCGTTGAGGGAGTGATCGCCGCGACGGGGGGCGCGCTGCTGGCGTATGTTTATCTGGGGCTAATGTTCGGATTCTTGCTGGCGATCCGGCGAGAGCACACCGTATGGGCGTTGCTCTGGACGCTGTTTTCTACCAAGGCCTGCGATATCGGGGCTTACTTTATTGGCAAGGCTTTCGGAAGACATAAGTTAATTTCATGGCTCAGTCCGGGTAAGACCTGGGAGGGACTGGCGGGGGGAGTGATCCTGAGCTGCATCGTCGGTGCCGCGGCTTGGGAGATGGTGGCTCACGCGTTACGCAATCCGCCGGGATGGTGGGCAGGGGCGGTGGCCGCCGGACTGTTTGCGCTCATCGGTCAGGCCGGGGATCTGCTCGAGAGCATGCTCAAGCGCGATGCCGGGATCAAAGACTCTGGCAGGACGGTTCCCGGTTTCGGCGGCGTGCTCGATGTAATTGATTCGCCGCTGCTGGTAGGCCCCTTCGCATATTGGTGGTTGCGGTTATTAGACGAGGGACCCTGGTGAGGGCGGGAAAGTCACGATGACCGGGGGCACGTGCCCCACAGGTTGCGTAAGGTACAAGAGCTTGGGTCGGGCCATTTGCTGCGGGCTGAGGTTCTCTCGCCCGGCGAGGGCAACGACCCACTGAAATGCCACCAATCCGGACGTTAGGGGCGGAAAAAATCCGGGTTTGGTAAGCCTGTTACTGCCCTGCGGGCGCGTTGTGGGGGCGCTAGATGTGCAAGAAGATATCGACGCTAAGCGAATAGAGAGTGTAAGGCATAATATTAGTGTGCGGCAAGACGAACAGCCCTGCCACAACTTGCTTCCGGTAAACATAGCCGGTCGAGAAAGAGGCCAATCATGCAACTGCTTGCGTTTCATAATTTACTTTATATTCTTCCGATGGTTGGAGCAGTGTTATTAGTTCTTATGTTGGCGATGGGCACTCCCGGGGGGGAGCATGGGGGCCACGACGCGAGCGGTCACGGTGCGCATGACGCGCCGCACGTGGGGCTGCTGGGCAATGTCTTATCGTTCATGGGCGTCGGGCAAGTACCACTGGCGATAACGTTGGTAACGTTCGGGCTGCTGTGGGGCGTGGCGGGCATGACGATGAATCAGATCTATGCGGACGCGGCGGTTCACCTATGGCCCGCGCTGCTGACTGCCGCTGTAGTGGCGACAGTCGGAACAGGTTACGCCTCACGCCTGACAGGGCGTTTGTTCCCCAGTTACGAGTCATACGGGGCGCACGACCGAGAGTTAGTATCCGAACACGGCGAGGTCCTTCACCAGATAACCGAGAGCGGGGGCACCGTTCGGACCCGGGACACATTCGGAAACCTTCGAGACATAAATGTAAAGATTACCCCCGGTCAGGCACCACTTCAAAGAGGGGCGAGAGTGCTCCTCACCGGTTACGATGAAGGAAGTGGGCAGTTTTCGGCTGAACCGGCCAGCTCGCTCGCCTCTCACGATGGAGCCGCGTTGAGCGATCCGAGTGCGAGCTTCGGCGAGGCTGCCTCGACGCCGGTGCTCCCGCAAGAAGGCCCGCGGGTGCTGTAGCCGGGCTTGCACCTCAAGTGAACTTTCCGGACAGGGCCTAGCCGGTGGCTCATGGTGCGACTGCTTACTTCGAATCGATCAACCCCCTCACAGTGCGACATCGCGGATAAAGAAGGCTAGCGCACATTGCGCTCGCGGCGTGCTCGTAGTGCGCGATACATTAGCAGGGCTGCGTCCCGATCGGGGCGGTTGTCCTCGCGATATGTGGGCACGGGCACGAGCATAACGAAAGTTATTCTGCG
Organism: uncultured Phycisphaeraceae bacterium; assembly: GCA_964450325.1. GTDB lineage: Bacteria > Planctomycetota > Phycisphaerae > Phycisphaerales > UBA1924 > UBA2402. The sequence goes on from CAYVFW010000033.1 coordinate 17,330, forward strand.
GAATCCGAATAGTTATACAGATGGACTAACCAAGCCGCGGCAGACCCGGGACGAGTTGTACACATCGGCCTTTGAGGGGTGCAAGAAACGACGTTCCCTGCCTGGGGTGCTTGGGCGGCACACCCGTGAGGCGGATATTATCGGTTCGCGCGGCAATGCGAAGACACTAACGAAAAGGAAAAAGGAATATGCAAGAAGTTAAGTTTACACCCTCACACAGCGACCGCAAGAAGAGCGGTTCGTTGGGATTTTCGCTAATTCTGGGGTTTCTTGTAAGTTTGGCTCTCTGCGTAGGGCCGTGGCTGATCGATTCCCCGCGTGTAGGCTCGCAATCCAAAACGCTTATATCTGGGTTTGGGGGGGCGCTGGCGGTAGCGTTCGCGATCCTGGTAATTATAACTCGTCTTTACCGCAAGACCGCGGCGGATGAGGCCTTTGTTCGAACCGGTGTGGGCGGCCGCAAATGTGTCATTGATGGCGGCGCGCTCGTCATTCCGGTAGTCCACGAAGTAATCGCCGTCTCGGTGAAGACATTCAAGATTGAGGTTGAACGGACCGGGCTCGATGCCCTCATCACCGGCGACTATCTCCGGGCCGATGTCACCGCGAACTTTTTTCTGCGGGTTCAGAAAGTGCCCGAGGCCATCATGCAGGCGGCGACGAGCCTGGGCACGCTCTCATCGGACCCGTTCGCGGTGAAGGAACTGGTGATGGAGAAGTTGGTGAGTGTTCTGCGTAACGTCGCAGCGACGCAAACTCTCGAGGATCTTAATGCTAAGCGGGCAGAGTTTGCCAAGGCGGTTCAAGATAGCGTCACTGAGGATCTGAAGGCCAACGGGCTGACACTAGAGAGTGTAACTATAAGTAAATTAGATCAGGCCCCGCTTTCGGCGATGAAGCCGGATCAGAATGTCTTCGATGCCCAAGGTGCCGCGACGATTACCAAGCAGGTACAGGCTCAGCGCGTGTTGCGAAATGAACTGACGCAAAACGCCGAACTGCGGGTGACCCAGCAAAATGTATCTACTGCGCAGCAGATCGCCGCTCAGCAGGTCATCGAAGCGAAGGCTAGAGCCGACGCGGACGCGGAGAAGGCGATCGCTCGGAGTATTTCTGAACAACGATCGGCGTCGATGGCCGCAGAACAGGCAAAGCTCGCGGGTATCGCACGCGTGGAGGCCGAGCAAGTTGTTAAGTTGCGTCAGGTTGAGCAGGACAAAATGGTCGAAGTGGCGAACCAGGAACGCGAGCGGGCCTCACAGATAGCCAAGATCGAACGCGAGCGGGCCACCGAGCTTTCGTTGCGTGAGAAGCAGATAGCGGTGGCCGAGGCCGAGCTGCGCCGGGCGACTAAAGAAGCTGAACAGCTGGTAGCCGAGCAGAGCCGCAAGGGCGCCGAGCAGGCGGTAGTGACGGTCGAAGTAAGAGCAACCGCCGAGCGCGAGCGTGAGCGCGTGGTTATTGGTAAGCAGGCCGAGGTTGAGCAGCAACGGATCGAGCAGCAGATGCACGCCGATGTCGCGGCGTATCGCCAAGTGAAGGATGCCGAGGGTGCGCAGATGGCCGCGGAAAAGAATGGGCAGGCGCGCATTGCATTGGCTCAGGCGGATAAGCAAGCAGCTGAACTGAAAGCCGCTGGCGATCGGGCTGTGCAGATGGTTCCGGTGAACGTCTCGCAAGAGCAGGTGAAGGTTTCGGATGCCCAGGTTACGGTCAACATCCGCGATTTGGAGGGCAAGGCCCGGTTTGAACGTATCGCGCTTGACTTACAAGTTGAACTGGCGAGGATTGAAGCTGAGAAGCAGGCTCGCATCGCTGCGGCGAACGCCGCGGGGCTGGCGCTGTCGCAGGCACACATGACTATCTACGGCGATCCGATGACGGCGCAGCGGATGATCTCGGCGATGACGCAGGGGCAGTCGATGGGGCTGTTCGCGCAAGGGCTGAGTGAGACGATGCCGCCCGGGCTGAAAGACTCCGCGAACTTGGGTGGCGCGGCATTTGGTATGGGCGTTGCCGCGCTGATCAAGAAGTTCACCGGGGTTGATATAGACCCGGGGAATGCCGAGACGATCGCTAGAGCGATTGTAAGTAAGAGTAAAGAGAATGATGCCAGCCAGGGCTAAGTTATGTTTATATGCCTGGTGCGGGCGAGCGTTCGCATCAGACGTTTTTCAGGTGTAACTCAAAAGTATCAGCGATCGGCACCCTTAGGCTAAGCGGTCGCGAGCCTTTGTCCGATCAAGCGGGGGGGAGGGGGGCACTAGGGAGCACAAGCCCGCTACATTCACCGAAACCGACGCGGCGAAAGCCAGCTCGCTCGCAGTATCCTTTGAACGTAATAATATCGCCATCGGCGAGGAAGGTTCGGGTTTCGCCGGTGGGGAGCGTGATTGGCTTACGTGGTTTACCAGGGCCGTCCCATGAAAGTTCCAGCATACAGCCACGTGATTCGGGGTGTTCACCGCTCACGGTGCCGCTGGCCAGCAGGTCGCCGGGCAACAGTCGGCAGCCGTTGGAGGTGTGGTGGGCGATCATCTGAGCGAACGTCCAATACATATCTTTGAACCCTCGACCGTGGCTGATGCGGTGGGGGGCAATGGAAGCGTCTCGCATCTTCTGGCTTTGTAAGTATACTTCCAGCACAATATCGAAGCCACCGAAAGCAAGGTCCTGAGCCGAAGTTAAGTAAGGAAGCGGCGCTGGATCAGTTAGGGGGCGGGCCGCCAACGGGCAACGGAACGGCGCGAGTGCCTCGGTGGTTACGATGAAGGGGGAGAGGGTGGTGGCAAAGTTTTTCGCGAGGAAGGGGCCCAGCGGTTGATACTCCCACTTCTGCATATCGCGGGCGGACCAGTCGTTCACGAGGCACAAGCCCAGGATGTTAGCAAAGGCGCGGCCGACCGCGATTGGCTCGCCGATGTTATTGCCTTCCGCGATGATACATCCGACCTCAAGCTCGTGATCAAGCATCTTGCACGGCCCGAAACTTGGGCCATCGGATGGTGAAGCATCGGGCGGAGATTGCTGCCCGGCGGGCCGACGGATCGGTGTGCCGTGGGGCACGAGTGTGCTGGCGCGGCCATGATAACCAATGGGGATGTGCTTATAGTTGGGTAGGAGGGGATTATCAGGTCGGAACATCGCACCAACGGTGCTGGCGTGGTGGATGCTTGCGTAAAAATCTGTGTAGTTACTTATGGTGCACGGGAGCAGGAGCTTTGCGGAGGCAAGCGGAACGAACGACTTAGCAATTATGTCCGGACGACCACTCAGCTCCTTGCTCTGATCGCTGAACAGGCGGCTGAGCTGTGCCCGTAACCGGGAACGGGCATCTACGGGCATTTTGGCGATGGAATCGACGCTCGCAAGCGAGCAAGGTTCGGCTTGGAGCAGTCCCTCGCGATGTAACTCTGATAGAATTACAACCTGATCGCCAATGGCGACTGCGGCCGAAGCTACTCCGCCGATCAACTCGACCGAGCAGTAGGGAAGATTTTGCACCGGAAAGTCGCTCAGCGGGTCGTTGGCTGGCTCGATCCACGAGCGAAGGTGAACATTGTGCGTTGGATTGATGAAGGCGTCGGGTTGCATCGGCACGTGAGCGTAGTTCGGGGCATGGAGAGGACGCGGGAAATGTGTGGGAAGGCAGAATTAAGCAAAGCACGGACCGCCGCGGCGTCGTATCCTTCTGCCGTCGCCATGCACGGTGGATCCGATGAAATAGGGCTTGGACCGGCCTTTGTGCCGCCTCGTTTGCCGGGGCGGGTGGTAGTTCGCCCCGACTTTGACCGTGCGATCGACGCGTTATTAGCGGATTTGTATCTGCACTCGCTTAACTGTGCGCGTACGTTTGGAAGCTTTCAGTTCGCGATCTCGGCGACGATGGAGATTGAGCCCGCGTTGATGCGGTTAATGTATGATCCTAATTTTCGAGAGTTTCCCTGGCCGCGTACGCGGGTGTGGATGCTTGATGAGGCGGTAGGTGGTCCTGCGGAAGAGCGAAGAGGCGAGCGGCTGTCGGAGACGATTTTGGCCTGCTCTGGGATTCCGGAGAGTCAGTTTCATATTTTGGACCCTGAGAATGGCGGGGTACCGGCATACGAAGTGCTAATGCGTGAGCACTTGGAGTGGCGGGAGCGCGGGCAGGATCGGCTGGATTGCTGCCTGGTCGCAACGACCGTAACCGGCAGCGTGCGAGCGCTGGAGCAGGGGGGGGAGG